>PBOE01000027.1 GCA_002725275.1 Methanobacteriota archaeon | reverse complement strand
CTTCTTCCTCTTCCTCTTCTGCTTCTTCAGCAGCAGGGGCGTCGGCACCGCCAGCGGCGGCAGGGGCAGCAGCGGCTGCTGCAGGAGCAGCAACAGCTTGGGTCATGGCTTCGGCGATGTCAACGCCAGCGAGGGAGGCCACGAGAGCCTTCACTCGAGCGTCGTCTACGTCGATGCCAGCGCCCTTCAGGACAGCCTTCACCGACTTCTCGTCGATCTCTTTTTCAGCAGCGTGCAACAGCATAGCAGCGTATACGTATTCCATGTTTTTTTCACCTCANTGTGTTTTGTTTGTTCAGCCGAACAGGCTCCCGAGGCCGTCAAAGCCGCCCTCTTCTTCCTCTTCTTCCTCTTCTTCAGCCTCGGCTGGGGCTTCGGAAGCGCTCGTGTCGACAGCGGCTGCGGCGGAGGCGGCTGCGTCAGCAGCGGCGCCCATCATGGCGGCCAATTCGTCGTCGAGTGCGTCGGGGCTCAGCGTGCCAGCCACGCCAAGTGCGCTGGCGTGGGCACGGGCCACCAGGTGTGGCAGCGTTTCGGCGGTAGCGATCGCTGCTTCCATAGCGACGGCCAGCGCTTCTCCGCTGGCCTTGGACAGGAGGGTCGGCATCGTTTGTGGGGTGAACCACGTGATGTTGCAGGCGAGGTTGAAAGCGCCAGCAGCCATGCCGATGAGGTCCTGTTCGAATTGCTCGTAGTCAATGTCGAGGGTGGCGGGCTCAAAGAGCGTCCCATCTTCGAGGGTTCCGCAGAGCCGCAGACCCGTGACCATGGGGTTGATGCCGATCTTTGACAGCATCATACCGAGATCGCCTTCGAAGACTTCGCCTTCTTCAAGCACAACGGTGCGCTTCTGAATCTGGACGCTGCCGCCCATGATCTTCGCAGGGATGCCCACGGAGTTCAGGTCGCCAACGATGGGACCGGGAGGCATACCGGTGTCTTGCTTCTCCACCACGATTTGGTAGGGTGCAACGTCCCCGGGCTTGGCAGCACGGCCAGCTTCGGTCTTCTTGAGCTCGGTGAACAACTCGAAGGAGTTCAGGTTCGAGGTCGAGACCAGAGCGGGCTGAACGGCGGATTCGTAGAGCTTCTCAAGGTCTGCAAAGTCAAACCCAGCTCGCTCCCACGCGATCTTCATCAGTCGCTTCTTGGCAACTTGAATCTTCATGTGACCGCGGAGTTCAGCGCGCATGCCAAACATGGCCGAGGCGGGAACGCCGTGAATGTCGATGACGGCCAGGGTCTCGCCGCTGGTCAAAAGCGCGTGAAGGTCCTTGACGGTGTCCTTCTTCCAGGACATGACCTTTGGAATCAATTGATCACCTCGATACGCTGTGCTGGACCCATGGTGGTCTTGATGAACATGGAGCGAATGTTGCCGATGCCACGCTCGAGTTTGTTGGTGACACGGTTGTAAACCTCCATGGCGTTGGCCAGAAGTTCATCGTGGGATTGCTTGACCGTGCCGAACGAGGCGTGGAAGGTCATCTTGTCGCCTGACTTGACGACCACGGTGCTGGACAGGCCGGCAGCGAGGGCGGCGGGGTCAAGGGTGGGTGGAACGGGACGAGGCATCTTGCCGCGAGGGCCCAAAACGGTACCGAGGTGGCGACCGATGAGACCCATGTGGGGGACTTCAGAAAGGAAGAAATCGAACTGGTTGGCGACCTTCTTGGCATGACCCTTGCGACCACCGAAATCTTCGATGTCTTGAGGAGAGAACACGGCCAAGCCGGCGGCCTTGGCTTTGGTGGCGGCTTCACCGGCGGCGAACATGGCGACCTTGAGTTCACGACCTCGGCCGGAGGGAAGACGAATCTCTTCCTTGATACGGTTGGTCGGGTTCTTCAAGTCAACGTCCTTGATGGTGAACGAGATGTCCACGGATTCGACAAACTTTCGCTCAGGGGCCGCTTCAACAGCCGCCTTGATTGCTTCACTGATTTTTTCTTCCATCTTGTCTCACCTCTGCGGTCTGCGAGGCCGAAACCTCTTCCGCGGTTCGTGATTGTTCAATTAAAGCGCTCGTCCCATTCTCCTTTTGCAATGATTTCGAGGGCTTCATTGGCCCAGTGGCCGTCGATCTTCACGCGCATCGACACGCAGGTCCCGATGACCTCGCGGGTTTGCGCCTTCAAATCGGCTCCGGTCAGATGACCAAGGCCTGCTTTCTCACGGGCCACGTCCATGGCCTTTTCGAGGGGCAGGTCCTCGGTCGCGGCGTCCATGCTGCCGTTGCACTTCTGGACACCCAAGGCTTTGATGATCAGCTTTGAGGTCCATGGCTTAGGCATTCTATCGACTCCTTCCTCACAAACGTAGGCAGGCCTCCGACCAAACACCCCTATTTAATCGCGCCGCGCCGCTTTTGGAAGGCCTTCTGGGGAGCGATGTATGGACGATGAACCAATTTTATTATGTGCAATGGAACAATCCGAAGGCTATGAACACCCCCGCCCGCCTTATCGCCGTGGCCATGATGGTCCTTCTCATGACGGCCGTTCCCGCCATCGAAGGCAACTCTTCTGGAAAACACAGCCAAGCCTCCTCGGGGTGCGGTTGCCACAGTAACCTCGGCGGCACGACCGTCTCGCACAACTTCCCCACGACCTACATCGCCGGTGCCATGTACACCATCACCATCAGCATTCAAACCAGCGCCAACCCGACGAGCGGTGGCTTCAACGTCGTGGTCGACAAAGGTCAACTCATGAACCCCGGCAACGGCGTTCAAACCACGCAGCAAGGGGACAGCGCCACCCACACCTCCAGAAATCAAATTCAATGGACCTTTGACTGGATGGCGCCCTTCGGCGGCAGCGGTTCCGCCACCGTGGACATGGCCGTCATGCACGCCAACGGCAACTCGGCCAACTCCGGCGATTCGTGGGGCACCACCCAAGTGGTCATCCCTGAAGGCCTGCCGCCCAACGACGCGCCCGTGGTCTCCAACGTGCAAGTAGCACCCTCGCCCGAGGCCGACGCCGACGAAGCCCTGACCCTGACCTACGATTACGCCGACAACGACAGCGACCCTGAATCCACCCAAACCGAAATTCACTGGTACGTTGACGGGACCCACAACACCGCTCACAACGGCAAAACCACCATCCAAGCAACCCTGACCCAAGCGGGCCAAAAGTGGAAAGTCCAGGTCACGCCTCACGACGGTCTGGAATTCGGGAACGCCGTGATGAGCAACGAAGTCACCATCCTCGACATTGATTCCGACGGCGACGGTGTGCTCGACGGTCAGGACGCGTTCCCCGACGACGCCAGCGAAACCGCCGATTCAGACAACGACGGTGTCGGTGATAACGCCGATGCCTTCCCGCTGGACGGCACCGAAACCACCGACAGCGACGGCGATGGCGTGGGCGATAACGGCGATGCCTTCCCCAACGACGCCAGCGAGACGGCGGACACCGACAACGACGGCGTGGGCGACAACGCTGACGTGTTCCCCAACGATCCTTCGGAAACCGTTGATACCGACAACGACGGCGTGGGCGACAACGGCGATGCCTTCCCCAACGACGCCTCCGAAACCCTCGACTCCGACAACGACGGCGTGGGCGACAACGCAGACGTCTTCCCCAACGACCCGTCCGAGTCCGTGGACACGGACAACGACGGTGTGGGCGACAACGCCGACTGGGCGCCCGAGGACCCGACAGAAACCGCTGATTACGACGAGGACGGCGTGGGCGACAACGCCGACGCCTTCCCAGAGGACCCGTTCGAGACCGCTGACACCGACAACGACGGTGTGGGCGACAACGCCGACGTCTTCCCCGACGATGCCACGCAGATCACGGACGGTGACGGTGATGGCTACGGCGACAACGCCAGCGGCACCAACCCCGACGCGTTCCCTGAGGACGAGACCGAATGGGTTGACAGCGACGGCGACGGCGTGGGCGACAACGGTGACGCCTTCCCCAACGACGCCACGCAGACCTCCGACGTTGACGGCGACGGCTACGGCGACAACATCCAAGGCACCAACCCCGACCTGTTCAAGAACGAAGCCACCCAGTGGGCTGACGGCGACAACGACGGCTACGGCGACAACCCCGACGGCGTGAACGCCGACGTGTTCCCCGAGGACCCGACCGAATGGGCCGACAGCGACGGCGACGGTGTGGGCGACAACGCTGACGCCTTCCCCAACGACGCCTCCGAAACCCTCGACACCGACGGCGACGGCATGGGTGACAACGAACAGGCCGTGCTCGAAGCCAAGCTGGCCAAAGAAGAGGAAGAAGCCGCAGCCGCCGCTCAGCGCAACCTGCTCATTGGCATCGGTCTGGCCATGATCGCCATCACCGCCGCCGTGGTCGTCGTGCTCCGCAAGCGCATGGCCAATGGCGACGAAGGCGCAACCAAGGACTTCNGTGCCACCGAACTTCCCGGCGGCATGCCCGACATGAGCGCCCAACCTGCCCAGTCCTACGGTGCGACCGCCACCGCCATGCCCGACATGACGGCTCAACCCGTCGCTACACCGGCCGTGGTTGAGCCTGAACCGGTGGCCGTGCCAGCCGAGCCCACCGTGGTCAACCAGTGGACCGACGAGAACGGCCACACNTGGCGCGTGATGAGTGACGGCACCAATCGCTGGTGGAACGGCACCGATTGGCAACAGGTCTGAGCGGGCACCCATGAACATTCGAAACCTGACCCACACCGACGTTGAGGCCATGTGGGCCATCAACGAGGACGGATTGCCGGGGACCGGCCAAGTGTCTCAGGTTGAACTCGTGGCTTTGCTCGACTTGGCGTCACTTTCACTGGGTGCTTTTGAGGGCGACCGAATGCTTGGCTTCGTGATATGCCTGCCTCCTCGCACATCCTATGGGAGCCTGAATTATGCCTGGTTCAACCAGCGCTACGACGCCTTCCTCTACGTTGACCGGGTGGCCGTTGCACCGCCTCATCGAAACAAAGGTGTGGGCACGGCCCTGTACGACAGGGTGGTTGCCACCGCCCAGGAGCGGTCGGTTCCCGTGGCGGCCGAAGTGAATCTGGACCCTCCCAACCCCGGCTCCGTGCGCTTCCACCAACGGTTCAATTTCGATGAGGTGGGGGCGTTGGACCACGGAACCAAAGCCGTAACGATGTTTCTTCGCAGCGAATGACATCGCGTTCAACGCTCATTCAGGAGAGAAACCGGTCGATCATCCGATGGAAATGATGGACGCCCTGNTCCCGGGTCGGAGAATAACGACCACGNTCGTACACCGCCGAGTGCATGCTTTTCTGCACCGCTTCGATGACCCACTGGTCTTGGTCCTCAACGGTGTCAAGCACGGAGCCCGCGCCCTGACTTGCAAGTTCAGCCTGCCCAACATAGCCGCGGTAGAGCACCCTGCAAGTCGTCGGTGAGACGGGCGTTACGATGTTCACCGAAAGGCCCCAAGGATAGAAGTTGAACATCATGTTGGGGAACAGCCAGAGGTAGTACGCAGCGATGGCTTGGCCCTCGTCCGGATGGCCGGGTGGAAGGTCAAACATCAGGTCGCCGTCGACCGCTTTGCCGATTTGGAGCACGCCACCTTCGAAGGTCTCGGTTTCGTAGCCGGCGTGATCGAGGGCTTGGTTCAATTCCGGATGCACGTAGGGAATGTGAAAGCCTTCGAGGTAGTTGTCCACGTAGAGCATCCAGTTGGCTTCAACGGCATGGTCTCGGTCCCGTGATGGGTCGTAGGTGAACGCTTCCGGTGCGAGAAAACCCAGCCGTTCTTCGAGCATGGTCCACGGCAAAGGCGGGGCGTCGGCCATTGCCGTAAAGTAGAGCCCCATCCAGCGTTTGAGTGGGAATTGATGGAGGTGGTCGGCCTCGCTTGGGAAGCCGATGGCTTGCTCAAACTCGGGCATGTGACGCAGCTTTCCGCCGAGGTCGAAGGTGCGCCCGTGGTAGCGGCACTGCAACGTGCTCTTGGTGCAGGGTTCAAGCACCAGACGCATGCCTCGGTGCGTGCAAACGTTGGACAAACAGTGCGTGTTTTCGCCCTTGACCAGCACGACCGGCTCGCCCGTCAAGGCTTCCAAATGATCGACTGGAAGGACCGAGTTTGCTTCCAANTCAGCGAGATGGGCAGCAAACTGCCAGCCTTTGAAGACGCCTTTGAGGCGTTGGTGTTCGACCGGGTCCGTGTAGAACCGGGAAGGAAGGGTTTGGGCCCTTCGAATGTCGGGGTGAATCATCTCGCCCGACATGACAGCGACACCTCGCACGCAGTCTTGAGGGTTGGCACGGTGCGTTTCNAAGCGCTTTTCCGTGAGAAAATAGGCGAGGACGCTGTTCTCCGGGAGCCAACTCCTCAGCGACATGAATCACGGAGAGCGGTGCAAAGAGTGGGCCAAGGTTGGGGCGTACAAAACCCCAGATAACGCGTAAATCATCGTAAAAATCTCTTTACCTGATGTAGCCGACCATACCATGATGCTAACGGCATGGGAATACTACTCCTCTGCTTTCAGCGCATCACAACTGTTCGGTTTGCGAATGATCATCTCGTGGGCCTCCACCCTCATCATGCTCTGGTGCGTGGGCCTGGCCTTGCTCCTTTGGCGGGCCAACTCAAAGTCGAGCGAGAACCGGTTCATGGCCGTGCTGTTGGTCTGTGAGGGCATCAAAGCCTCCTTCCTGCTCTCAACCGGCATTCTCTACATGCAGCGGTACGAATGGCTGCAGGACATCCTTTGGATTTACACCATCGACGTGTTCTTTGCGGCTCACATCACGGCCATCATCCTCTACTTCTGTCTCCCGATGTTCTACAAAGTGAACCGACTGAGTTTCCTCTACGGGTCGAAGCTGAAACCGCACGTTTGGTACCTTGCGCCAGCGCTTGGCATCTCGGTTTACCTGCTCCTCAAGGGCTTGCCGGAGTTCTACGTTTCCGACGCAGCTTGGATCATCTGCACCGAGGGAAGTCCAGCAAGGTACGAGATGTGGTTCGGGACCTACCAGCCGTGGATTGGAGACGCCGTGGCTTCCATTGGCATGTGCACGGCCGACTTCGAGACCACGGTCACCACGCAACCTCCCGGCCTCTGGGCCATCGCCCTCGGCTCGCCCTTGGTGTCCTTGGTGGCGCTGTTCTTCCTTCGACCAACGTACAAATCGCAATACGTCAAGAAGGAAAAAATCGACGGGACCGGCTTGGCCTCTCGGTCTCTTTACATCGGTTTCTTGGGCAAGGTCATCGGGTTGCTCATCTGGTTCGCTCTCATCGCCGTCATCGTGCCCTTGCTTCACGGCGGGCAGGTGACCTTTACGGACGAGGCCATCTGGCGGTACGGTGCAGAACAAACCGCGCTTGACCGGTTGAAGTTCTTCCTCTGGACCATTTCGCTGATGTGCACACCCGCCGCCATCGCCTTCGAGGCGTTGATGTTCGTTCACGCTTCGCTCAACGATTCGGTGTACGGCATCGACCAAAACCTGCGGAAGACCTTCCGGGCCGCCATGTTCACCGGGTTGGGTGCCTTCTTGTTCATCATCTCGACCGAAGCCATGGAGCAGGTGCTCGGGCAGGGTTTGCTCGGTGGTGTGATGATCGGTGTCCTCTTCCTCGGCTTGCGTTCACCGGTGTTGCGCATCATTGACGGCGTCTCGGGACGGCTAATTCCCGCCAACTACACGCCCGAGGAAACCGCCTACCTCGAAGCCTACAAAACGGCCATGGAAGACCTCATCATCACCGTTGAGGAGCGTCGGCTCCTCGAGACGTTGGCCAAAACCTACGCCCTCGAACCGGACCGTGTGCAGGAAATTGAACAGGAATTCGACGCCATGCTCGAAGAAGAATGAGGCTGTGCTTCTCTTCTCAGCGCAACGCCGTCATTTTTCGAGAAGGGCCTCACGGGCGTCGCAGGAGATCGCTTCAGACTGCAAGGTGAGGTTGTCCACGAGCTCGACGTAGGCCACCATGGCATCGTGCATCGCCATGCCCGAAATGGAGGACCACGAATCGTACTTGATGCGGTCACGAAGTTTCAGCACGCTCGGACGTTTCCCCTTGACATCGCCTTCCGTCGCTTGTTTGTAGTACGCGTAAACCTTCCTGACGGTGGCGTTATCCAAACGGGTGTAAACGCGTTCAACTTCGGCGCAGGCTTCGGTGAATCGCTGTTCAATCATGCGCCGCCATACCGAGGTCCAAGTTTAACCCCTTTGGCTGATGGGAGGGAATCAAAGCACACCGAGACCTTCCAGCGTCAGGACCACGCCCGACGCTCCGAACGAAAGCACGATCAGTCGCAGCAGCTCTTGGCCAGCGCGTCCTGAGCGCAAAAGCAGGTCTTGGCCGGCACGATGTCGGCACGAGCGCTGCGCTCTTCGAACAGGGCGGTGACTTCAGCGAGTTCCTCGGGAGCGTCGCCACGGGCTTCCAGACAGAGCTTGAGGCCCAGGAGACCCCACATGTTGTCCTTCCACAACTTGATGTCAGCGCGGTAAACCTCCTCGGCTTCCTCGATGTGGCCTTGCTCAAAGAGCAGGGCACCGAGAATGTGGCGGACAGGTTGCATCTGACCCCACGGTTCGTTGTAAGCCAGGTTGAGCGACAGGTCGACGCCGCGGCGCAGTTCGTCAAAGGCAGCGGTGAAATCGCTGGGTTCGCCGGCTTCCTTGGCGAGGAACTGTCGGCGGTATTCGATTTCAGCTTCCAAGATGGAGGCGTTGACGTTGAGGATGGACGGCCCGTCAGCCGGATCTTGGTACATCACGTTGTTGTGCAGCACGCGTCCTGCGAGAGCAGGGTTCTGAAGGGCTTCCTTGAACAGGGCCTGCTCGGCTTCGGCCTCGGGCACCATGCCCTTGGAGGCGTAGGCGACACCGCGAGCGTAGTGCTGGGTGGCGATGGTGGCAGGGAAGACGTCCTTGTCGGTGTACATGGGTTCAGCGAGGATGTCGTCCCACTTGCCGAATCGAATCATCACGTGCCAGGGCATGGTAACGTAGGACTCCAGGAAGATGGCGCCCATCGGAATGATGCCGGCGAGCATGAATTGAACGCCGTGGTTGGCGTCGCCTGCTGGCAGCGTTGCCACGGCTTTGCGGGCGTACTTGAGCGCCGTCTCGTACTGGCCGTCAAACATGGCGCACCACACGACGAAGTGATGGTTGTGCATGCGGTAGAACTTGTAGAATTGCGACTCGTTGCCGGTGGTAGCGACGTAGTGGTCGTCGGCTTCAACGGCAGCGATGTTGCACTCGATGGCTTCCTTCCACTGACCGACCCACGCGTCGATGTGCGAAGGCATGTGGACCAGGTGGCCCAGTCCGGGCATGCGGGTGCGCAGGACGTCGGCGGCGAACAAGGCTCGCTCGGGGAAGGGCGAGAGTTCGAGGGCGTGGCAGTACAGGTGGCACAGCGCAGGGTCAACACGGGCGGCAGGGTCGCTTTCGAAGGCGTCCTCCATGATTTTCACCAACAGAAGGGTGTTGTCATCAGCGGGGGTGATCTCACCGGTGGCGGTGTTCTTGTCCCACAGCTGCCAGGCCTTGAGGTTCATCAGCGCCTCGACGTAGAGGGCGGTCACGGCAAGGTTGCCGGCGTACTTCTCGTACAGCGGTGCCATGGCTTCGGCGAACGCGACGTTGAGTTCGGGCGTGTTGCCCATGTTGAGCACGGTGGGGTCCGCAGCGTCTCGAGCCTCAGCGGTGTGGCGCTGGGAGAGGGCCATGATGAGGTCCTTTTCGAGTTCGGTGCAGTGGTCCATCACGGCGATGGCCTGCTGAATGGCGTCGTAACCAGAGCCAAGACCGGGAGCCCAGTTGTAGTTGGAGGACAGGCAGTAAGCGATGCCCCAGTGGGCCATGGCGCAGTTGGGGTCAAGCTCGGCACACGCAGCGAAGCACGCAATGGCTTGCTCGTGGTTGTAGTTCAGGTAGTGTCCGTAGGCTTCAACGAACATCTTCCGGGCTTCGTCGTTGGCGCAAGTCACGGTGGTCGCAAATGCGTAGTTCGACTCCTCGCCAAAATCATACTCTTGTGGTGCAAACGTCATGGTTTCCCGTTGCCCCACTTCCATATAAGTTCTCGGTCATTATCTTAACAAAAATTTTCCGAGATTTCCGGATTCTATCACTTAATCCGTTTTTATCTCCTTTAATCGGGATTCTTTTTCCTGCTTCGGGTCATAAGGCCATGATTGAGAAAGTCAAATTCTGTTAAGGAAAAACAGCCTATTATATCTAAAACGTCAATCAGCGAAGATATGAACAAGACGCTGGCCTTTCTGATCGTTACCCTCCTGACCGCTTCCACCCTTCCGCTCAGCGCCACGGCAGACGCCTCTCAGGACATCCCCACCAACGCCGCAGCGACGGGCATGCACGATTCGCTCGTGGCAGCGTTGACGCACGCCAACCTGGTGGCCGTGCTCCAGGGACCCGGACCCTACACCGTGTTCGCACCCACCGACCAAGCCTTCAGCGACGCTGGTATTGACCTCAACGACTTCGACACGCCCGAGGAAAACGAAACCTTGTCCAAGATCCTGCTCCATCACGTCGTGGCCGGAGAAGTGGCCGCTGGCGACATCAAGGACGGCATGATGACGACCACGGCCAACGGTGACAAGCTCAAGTTCGCCATCGACGGCGGCGGCGGCGTGTCCGTTGGTGCGGCCGCCGTCACCCTTGCTGACGTGCAAGCCTCCAACGGCATCATCCACGTTATCGACACGGTCCTCATGCCGCCCGTCGACATTCCCGCTACGGCGCAATCGACCGGTATCCACGGCTCACTGGTCGCCGCCGTGATTCAGGCGGACCTGTTGTCCACCCTCCAGGGCCCCGGCCCCTTCACCGTGTTTGCACCCACCGACCAAGCCTTCACCGATGCTGGCATCGACCTCGGCTTGCTTGACACGCCGGAAGGGAAGCAGACCCTCTCAGACATCCTGCTCTACCACGTCGTCGGTGCGGAAGTGCCCGCAGCAAACGTCACCGAATGCATGAGCGCAACGGCCGCCAACGACCACCCGCTCTCGTTCACGGTGGGTGCGGGCGTGATGGTCAACGACGCCAATGTCACCATGGCCGACGTCATCACGTCAAACGGCCTCATCCACGTCATCGACAAGGTACTCATGCCCACCGACACGCCCAACGACATCCCACGAACCGCCCAGTGCACCGGCGTCCACGATTCGCTGGTCAGCGCCGTGGTCCAAGCCGGCCTGCTGGAGACCTTGCAGGGCCCCGGTCCGTTCACGGTCTTTGCTCCAACCGACCAAGCCTTTACCGACGCCGGCATCGACTTGGCATCCCTCGACACGCCTGAAGGAAAAGCAACCCTGTCGGACATCCTTCAGTACCACGTGGTGGCGGGGGCCGTCCCAGCTGCCAACGTGTCAGAATGCATGAGTGCCACGGCGATCAACGGCCAGCCACTGTCCTTCACGGTGGCTGGCGGCGTGATGGTCAACGACGCCAACGTCAGCGTGGCTGATGTGGCGACGAGCAACGGCATCATCCACGTCATCGACAAGGTGCTTCAACCCACGGCCACCCCCAACGACATCCCACGGACCGCCCAGTGCACCGGGGCCCACGACTCGCTGGTTGCCGCCGTAATTCAAGCCGGCCTGCTGGAAACCTTGCAGGGACCCGGTCCGTTCACGGTGTTCGCACCGACCGACCAAGCCTTCACGGACGCCGGGATTGACCTGGAAGCCCTGAACACCCCCGATGGCATGGCTACCTTGGTCGACATTCTTCAGTACCATGTCGTCGCTGGAAACGTTCCATCCACGGCGCTTTCGGACTGCATGACCACCGACGCCCTCAACGGACAACCGCTGTCGTTCGCCGTTGGGAACAGCGTGATGGTCAACGACGCCACCGTGACCTCCGCCGATGTCAACACCAGCAACGGCGTGATCCACGTCATCGACAAAGTCCTGACACCAACCGACCTCCCCAACGATGTGCCACGAACGGCGGCATGCACCGGCCAACACCATTCGCTGGTGAGTGCGGTGGTCCAAGCCGGCCTGCTCGAAACACTTCAGGGCGACGGGCCGTTCACGGTGTTCGCTCCAACCGACCAAGCCTTCGCTGATGCAGGCATTGACCTGGTTGACTTTGACACGCCAGAGGGGAAGGAAGCGCTGGCTATCCTCCTTCAGTATCACGTGCTGGCCGGTGCTGTACCGGCCGCCGATGTCACGGACTGCATGAGCGCGACGGCCGTCAGCGGCCACCCGCTGGCCTTCAACGTGGGGACCAGCGTGATGGTGAACGGGGCGACCGTGACCGCAATGGACGTGCCCACCAGCAACGGACTCATTCACGTGATTGACAGGGTGTTGGTGCCCTCCGACACGCCACGTGACATCCCGTCCACGGCGGGATGCACGGGCGATCACGACTCGCTGGTCGCCGCTGTGATTCAAGCCAACCTGCTCACCACGTTGCAGGGTGAAGGCCCGTTCACGGTCTTTGCTCCCACCGACCAAGCCTTCATCGACGCCGGCATCGACCTGGCGTCCCTTGACACCCCCGACGGCGTGGCCACGTTGAGCGACATCCTCCTCGCTCACGTGGTTGCTGCCTCGGTTCCTGCAGCCGAGGTCACGGACTGCATGAGCGCGCAAACCGTCAACGGCCACGCCCTCTCGTTTGAGGTGGGAGCCACGGTCACGGTGAACGGCGCTACGGTCACGGCCGCCGACGTCATGACCAGCAACGGCATCATTCATGTCATCGACAAGGTGCTCATGCCTACCGAGACCCCCAACGACATTCCACGAACTGCGCAGTGCACGGGTGCTCACGACACCCTCGTCAGCGCCGTCGTCCAAGCCGACCTGCTTGAAACGCTGCAGGGCAACGGGCCCTTCACCCTCTTCGCCCCCACCGACCAAGCCTTCATCGACGCTGGCATTGACCTCACCGCCCTCGACACCGTTGACGGCAAGGCACAACTCACGGACATTCTGTTGTCCCACGTGATCACCGGAGCGGTTCCAGCCGCCAACGTGTCCAACTGCATGACGGCAACGACGGTCAGCGACCACAGCCTTACCTTCTCGGTAAGCGACACGGTCATGGTGAACGGTGCCACGGTCACCACCGCCGACGTGATGACCAGCAACGGGATCATCCACGTCATCGACACCGTGCTGACGCCGACCGATGCCTACAACGACATCGCCGCCACGGCGGGATGCACGGGCGTGCACACCTCGCTCGTTGCCGCCTTGATTCAGGCTGAATTGGTGGAAACCCTGCAGGGCGAAGGACCGTTTACGGTGTTCGCCCCAACCGACGAAGCCTTTGCGGCCGCCGGGATTAATCTGACAACCCTCGACACCGAAGAAGGAAAGGAAGCCCTCACCGACATCCTGCTGTTCCACGTCTACGCCGGTACGCTGACCTCCAGCGACATCACCGAGGGCAAGAAGCTCCGCATGGTCAACGGCGACGATGCCGTGTTTTCTCCCAGCACGATCGAAGGTGCCAACATCACGTCGATGGACGTGCAAACCGCCAACGGCGTGATTCACGTCATCGATGCGGTGCTGACGCCCACGTCCACCGGCGATGAAGCGGCAGGAACGGCCGGTGCTGCCGATGGAGAGGGGACCGATTGGATCCTCTACGGCGGCATCGCCATCCTCATCGCTGCGGTGGTCAGTCTGATCGTCGTGCGGCTGCTGCGCCGAACGCCTGATGGGTTGGAGTCAATCCAGGCCCTCGGCAAGACGGACGTGGCCTCGAGCCAGTTCGCCACCTCGACCTCCGAGGGACAAGCCACTGCACCGGCCGACCAGACGACCGCACAACCGGCGTATCAGCAACAAGCCTACCAGCAACAAGCCTACCAGGCCGCCGCCGAACCGGTCCTCAGCCAGCCCGTGGCCGCTCAGGTGATCGACGACAGCGTGCTGAACGCTTTCTTCGAACCCGAGCCCGAGCAGCCGGCCGCCGTTCAGCCGGTGGCCACCGTTCAGCAACCCGTCGAGACGGTCGTGGCCCAACCGGCTCAGGCCGTTGCGCTGCCCGCTTCCCAGGCCGCTGCCGACCAGCCCGTGGCCCAACCGACCGCACCCGCAGCCGAGCCGACCATCGTGAACCAGTGGACCGACGAAACCGGTCACACCTGGCGCATCATGAGCGACGGCTCGTATCGATGGTGGAACGGTACCGACTGGCAAATGGTCTGAACACTCGTATCCGTACGGACTGCTGTGAAGCAAGGAATGTACAAATCTTCTCTTGAACGCACGTTCGTGAGAAAAAAAAATAACTGCGGTGACGCAGGTGCTTCCATGGCTCGAAACTGGAACACCATTTGGAGGTACATTCACCTGACCCTTGGCCTCGTGCTCGTTGCTTACCACGCTCGCATTGCTTACTACCACCAAGGAATGTTTGGTGTGACCACGCTGTGGTCGCCAGAAACGGACAAGTTCATTTCAACCGTCTTCATCTTCTTCGTGATGTGGACCGGTTTGGCGAAATGGCCCATCTACCCGTGGTACAAGAAGTGGCAAAACCGCAAGAAGCGTGAGGCCAAAGCCGCTGCTGAGGCCGCTGCTGAAGCGTGATCATCAACATCGCCGGACCGCTGATGAGCCGGTGTTGAACAGGGGTATATGAGCGCAGGAAACGACATCGGCGCATGGACCTGCCGGAGCACCTCGCAGAGCGCTGCCGATGGTTGTCAGAGGCCCGTGAGCCGGTGGGCGCCGGACCCATTGTGGTCTGGTTGAAATCGTTGTTTCGCGTTCATGAAAACCCCGTGGTTGATGTTGGGCGCTGGATGGCGCACCACCACGGCCGACCGCTCCTGATTTACCACGGCCTCGACGAGCGCTACCCTCACGCCTCGCTCCGCCACCACAACGTCGTGATGGACGCCGCTGTTGACCTCCACCGAGGCTTCACCAAACAGGGCCTTCGCTACGTGTTTCACCTGGCCAGAGACGGTCATCGTCCGTCCGCCATGAAAGGGTTGGCCGGCATGGCCAGCATGGTCATCACCGACCTCTTTCCACTCCCGCCTTGGACCGATTGGGTTCGCGCCGTCGCCGAGTGCACCGAAGGGGCCGTCGTCGAAGTGGACGGACACTGCGTGATCCCCATGCCGCTGTACGGACGCTCCGTTGACCGCCCGTTCAAATTCCGAGACGGTACCAAGAAATTGCGCAAACAACGGCTCCAACGCCGCTGGCCTGACCTCGAACTTGAGGTGGAGGCCTACGGCGGAGAACTGCCGTTTGAACCCTTGATGGTCGAACACCAACTGGCCGACCTCAGCCAGCGGTGGGCCCTGCTTGAGGCGTGCGACATCGACCCGACCGTTCACCCCGTTTGGCGATTCAAAGGAGGTGAGCAAGCCGCCATCGCTCGCTGGCAGGCGTTCAAGGACAACGGGCTCAACGGCTACGCCCGACGACGAAACAACGCCGCCGACCTCAACGGTGTTTCCCGGATGTCGGCCTACATTCACTACGGCATGATCTCACCGATGAAAATCGCCCGAGAAGCCGCCGAAGTCGGTACCAAGTCTGCGGACAAATACCTCGACGAGCTGCTGGTGTTCAGGGAACACGCATGGCACCACGTCTACGCAGCCGACGAACCCTACGGCGTCCACAACCTTCCCGAGTGGGCCCGCATGTCGTGGCGTTCAACGGCCGACGACCCGCGAACGACCCGGTACGCTCTGCGCCAACTTCAACGGGCAGACGTTCACGACCCGCTGTGGTCGGCTTGCCAGCGCTCTTTGCTCCGCCACGGCGAACTGCACAACAACGTCCGCATGACGTGGGGCAAAGCGCTCACGCTCTGGACCGATGACGTGGAACAGTCAATGGCCTACGGGCAAGTCCTCAACGACATGTATGCGCTGGACGGGCGCGACCCCTCGTCGGTGGTCGGTGTCCAGTGGTGTCACGGTCTGTTCGATCGGCCCTTCCACCCGCCGGCGCCGATCCTCGGTCTCGTACGACAACGGGACGCTCGAACCCACATGAGCCGCATCGACATGGACCGCTACCGTGCCTTTACCGATCAGCCGGCCTCCTCCACCGAACACCCCATCGTCGTGATTGGAGCCGGTCTGGCCGGCGCCACCGCTGCCCGTCTTCTGGCCGATCACGGCTTTGACGTCGTCGTGCTCGACAAGGGTCGTCGCGTGGGCGGACGATGCTCCCGCCGACGGCTTGACGAGGTCGTCATCACCCACGGCTCGGCTCGTTTGGACAACTGGCCGACGTGGATGACGGCTTGGTCGGAACTGGAGGAGGCGGAACAGCGCATCCACATCGACAACGACGGCCACCGACTTCTTGACGGACCCGAAACGGTCGCTGCGTGGTTGGAGGGTCTTGACGTGCTGACCAGCACAACGGTTACTCGATTGGAGCAGGACGGTGATGTTTGGAGCGTTTACGACGATGAAGGGCACGTCTGGCAGGCCTCCGGTGTGGTCGTGACCGCCCCGCTCCCCCAACTCCACCGCATGATGGCTGACGCACCCGAGGCGTGGGCGCATCATCCGTACGAACCCACGTGGACCGTGGTGCTGGCCCACACCGAGGCCGCCCCGAACGAACTTGCAGAAGCATTGAACGGAAGGGGGATGCTCACTCAGTCCGCCGAAAACGGCCGAGGCTTGGTCGTCCACCTCCCGCACGATTGGAGCAAAGAACACCTCGAAATGGAGCGTGCTGACGTCCTGCAAACCTTCCTTGAAACGGTCTCGGACCTGGATGGTGTGCAAGTGTCATGGCTGACTTCCGCAAGTGGTCAAGCCCATCGATGGCGCTACGGTCGGTCCGTCGCACTGGGTGCCTCCGCAAACCTCCCGCGTTTGGTTGAAGCAGGTGATGCATGGGCCGAACCTGCGGGCACCGGTGGCGCTGCTTTACGATCGGGAGCATGGGCTGCTGCCAACATCGCATGGCAGTGCAGTCACCATCTTCAACCCAAAGCCGCGTCCGTTCAGCAAACCCTGTTTTGAACGATACCCCGGCCTGTCGGAACAAGACCTATACCCTTGGTCGGAAAACCAAGGTCATGGACGAAGAGGGGAAGGAAAGCGGTCCTCCTCAACCCATTCTCATTCAGGGCAGCGCCATCATCCAGCAGTCAGAAACGACCCAACCGGCGAAGAAAACGTCGCACACGTCTGCGAGTCAACCAACCTCGGGTTCGTCCTCACGCGTTGAGGCTGCCCTTGCGAAGGTTCAGTTCTACGTTGAAAACAAACCCGAACAGTCCGGCATGACCGTCACTGCGCTGTTGTTCGTGTTCGCCGTCCCCATGGGCTTGTTGTTTTTCACCGAAGGTGATGCGATGTATGACGATGGATTGACCGGCCTCTGCTGCTTGTCGTTGTTAAGTGGCATCGCCCTTATTTTGGTCATTTTATCGAAAGACGCGTCTTGGAAGAAATCACTGGATGAAGCAAAAATTGAGGTCTTGAAAGAAGCCAACGCTAACGTTCCGGAGAAGGCAATGAAAGGGTGGTACCTTGGTGCTGGGGCCCTGTTCTTTGTTGGTATGTTCTTTGAAGCCGTCTTCATGACCTTTCTCGCCTTCGTCTTCGTCCTCATTGGTGCTCTGGGAACGAGTGCCTACCGTGCGAAAATCAACCAACATATCGCAAGAATACAGCAGGGAATGCAAAAGCCATGAGCCACGGTTCTTGGCGTAGATTCACCCTTTTCGCGGAAAAAGACCTATATTTTCGAGAAATGAGATGGGTTCATGGACCGAAAAGGCGCCGTTGACCAGCCGCCGGCGTCCATCGTTATCCCTTCGTCCACCTTCCAAGGTGGACCCTTTCCACCCGAGACGGCTTCAGCCACCTCGCCCCCCGTGAAAGCGATGCAGGAAGAAAACGACATCCCACCCCCCGTGAAAGCGGTGCAGAAAGAAAACGACATCCCACCCCCCGTGAAAGCGGCTCGAGACCAGCGAGCATCGCAGCCAGCGGATGTCGGAGCACCGCAGGGGTTACTGCTCAGAGCGGGGCTGTTGGCTCTGTTTTCCGCGCCGTTTGGATTTCTGACGTACGGTTTTTTTCCGGACGTGGACGCTTCCGTTCTCACCACGTCGCTGCTCGTCCTCATCGGCGTGGGCACCCTCTTCGTCTACATCGGGGTGACCAGCGGACCGCCGCGTCCAAAGCGTCAACCATCCACGGTTGTCGTTCCCACGAAGAGCACGCCGCCGAGCATTTACGACACCGAAGTCATGAAGGCGAACGTCACCGCTCCTCTGGAAGAAGGAGGCGATGAGGAGGAACCTGCAAGGTCAAGGCAACACGCTTCATCTGACAAGTCTACGAGGGCGGAGTTCCTCATTCTCTACATGCTATTCTTGGTGTGTTTCGGGTTGATTTTCCTCGAACCCATCGCAGGCATGGTCATCATGGCTGCTTACTACGGCGACGATACCTTCTGCCTCTACATTGTTTGCGTGGCGGGTCTCCTTTTGAGTCCACTTCTGCTCATGGATAAAAAAACCGCAAGGGTGCGGGTGGACGTTGACGAAACTCGCTGATGACGGCTCCGGTCAACGGTTGAGGAATCATCACTCGCCGACGCGCTCGATGACTCGAACGTGGTCGCCGCGCATGTTGAGCGTCATCGGGATGATTTGCTCGTACAGCTCCATGCTGACCTCTTCCTTGGATTCGGACACGCTGGTGATGCGGGCCTTTTCGCCCTTGAAAGCGCCCGTGACGATCTCGACAATGCAGCCGACTTCGATGCCGCTGGTGACGGCCTTGGGTTCCAGGTAGGGCAGAATGTCCTCGAGCGGGGCTTCCCCGGGAAGCACGCTCTTGGCGTTCTTGAGCGGAGATTGGTTGATGCCTCGGCGGGCCGACGGGTCACGTCCACCGGAGCGGCCGATGAGTTTCTCCACGTGGTGAAGTGCACTGGATTCGACGAACACGTAGCCGCGCATGGCGGGCGGGTGGAGAATGGACATGATCTCGCTCTGAAGCGCCACCATCGAGCCGCTGCCGTGGAGGCGAGCGTACATTTCGTCAGCGACACGCTGCTCGGAGTTGATGGCGGTTTTCACGATGTAGAGGAACGAACCGACGCTGCCGTACATCTCACGGAACAGGCCGTGAGCGTTTTCCATGTCGAGGTCGGAAAAGATGCAGTTGTAGTCTTTGATGGTGCCGGGGTCGACCCACTCGGCTCGGGTGTAGATGCCTGAGGGGTTGACCTCGTCGCTCTTGGAGACGACGAGAATGGGCATCACGTCCACGAGGTTGCGACCCATGTCGATGCCGCGCTCTGGGCCGGTGCCGTGGTAGTGCAGATCGTCGACGGGAATGCCGGTGGATTGAGCCACACGATCGAGGACTTCCTCGGGGGTGTCAGCGACGCCCCAAACACCGTCCCAGAGGTCGGGGAAGTGCTCGGTGCTGCTGTTGCGCTTGAGCAACAGCAATTTTTCTTCAAAGCGAACAAAGGCTACGAATGCTTCCGTCATTTTCAATCACGCTCCGATTCAGTTCCCGATGCCAAAGACATCGTGAATCAGCCAAGGCAGGAAGTTGTCCATGAGCACCAAGATGGCAAACCCGATGGCGCCCAGCACGAACAGGCCAATGCCGCAGATGATCGCCGTTTGACGGAATTCCTGCTTGGACGGCTTGCGCGCCATGCGGATGATACGGGCCCAGGAGCCACGGGTAATCTTGCGGAACTGGGCCTCAATCTTATCCTGCTGCTCTTGGACCTTCATCTCGAAGGTCTTGTTGGCGTTCGATTCGTCAGACATGGTCTAACCTCAGCCTACCGAGCCACCAACCCCCTCATTATAACGGCTCCGTAGCGACGAAACGTTCTTTTTGCCTCAGCGTTGAAGGCGACGCATGAACATTGGTGGCGCACCGTTGGTGCTAAGGAGGTTCCAAATCGACGAAACAGGAACGTCCGGAGCAAACGTCTGGATTGAAGCACGACAACCCGGCCTTGTGAGTTTCCTCCTCACGATCGTTGGGCTGGACCCGAACAGTTCCCTGCGAGTGACGCGAGGGTCGATTTCGTTCCAAAATTCATCCGTGTTTGGCATGAACCAAGTCTCCACACCGCTGGCCAACATCGGCGCCTTCGTCGGCGGCTACAAGAAGCCGTTTTGGGCTCTGGTGTTCTCAGGGCTGATGCTCTTCGCTGGGCTCTCGTTCGCCTTCACGGAAGACGGTGGCGCCTTCTTCGGCATCTTCGCCTTCTTGGCCCTGGTCGGTCTGCTCTACTACTACCTGCAGAAAACCATGTTCATGGGCTTTGAAACCAGCGGCGGCGGCACGTACGGTTTTGCGTTCAAAGCCTCGGTGCTGGAAGGCGTCGGGGTTGACATCAAACGGGTGGAAAGCACCATCGCGTACGTCAACTCGCTGATCAGCAGCGCCTCCCTCGGGGAGACCTTTGTGGAACAGCGCCAAACCCAAGTCCTGGGCGGCCGACAAGCCACCATGCTCGCCTCAGCCACCGCCCCTGCCGCACAACCTACGCCCGCACCGATGGCGGCCGCTGCCCCCGCACCGGTCGTTCAGCCGATGGCGCCCGAACCGGTCACACCTGCACCCGTGGCGGCACCGCCCGTCGCACCGGTCGCCCAGCCGACACCGCCACCCGTTTCAGCGCCAGCACCTGCACCCGCACAACAGACCATGCCACCCCCCGCCCCTCCGGCCAACCAGCCAACGACCGACACGCAGTCCCCCTGGCCACCCGTCTGAACGGGTCACAACCCCCACCAAAGGGGAGGGTTGATGTGGGACAGTGGGGCCGGTGAGGCCGATGGCGGAACGAAACCCGTACGAGGTGCTGGGCGTCAGTCGCCAGGCCAGTGACGGTGAAATCAAGCGTGCGTTTCGCAAACTTGCCCGCCAGTACCACCCCGATCGCAACCAAGGTGACGCCGGTGCGGAAGCCAAATTCAAGGAAGTGCAGGCTGCCTACGACGCCATCGGCACCTCCGAGGCTCGCCGAGAGTTCGACCAGCAAGAGCAGATGCGCAACATGTTCGGTGGCGGCGGCCGTGGACGCGGTGGGCCCACGATGAATTTCGGCGGCATGGGCGGTGGCGGCTTCGAGGACATTCTTGGCCAGATGTTCGGCGGTGGGGGCGGCATGGGCGGCATGCCCCGACAACCGCCGCGTTCAGCCCCACGCCAGCAACCCAAGGCAGCGAGCATCAACGTCGGCCTCGACATCACCATGGAACAGGCCGCTGAGGGCGGCGAATTCACCTTCTCCTACAAGCGATTCAAGCGCCAAGGCACGAGCATGGAGACCAAGCGGACCACGCTCAAACTTCGCCTCGAGGCCGGGGTAACGCACGGCACAACCCGGACGCTCAAGGGCCAGGGCCACGACCACCCTGAAGGTGAGCGCGGCGATGTCGTGGTGACCGTTCGCATCGATGCGGGCGAGGCCTACCGCTGGGAAGGCGACCAGCTGGTGCAGGAAGTGCCCGTGCCCTACTCGGTTATGATGCTGGGTGGCAAAGTCAGCGTGAAATTGCTCTCCGGCAAAACCGGGAAGTTGTCGGTGGACGCCATGACCCAGGTGGGCGACCGCCGTCGCATGGCCAAGGCCGGCTACAACGGCGGGGATTTGACCCTTGAATTCGTGCTGGCCGAACCGGAAACCCTCACCGACGCCCAGCGTCAAGCGCTGGAGGACCTTGGGTCGGCCGGGCTGTGAATCGTTGCCTTCATCTAACCTCAACCGGACCCTCGGCTCATGGCGGGAGGACGGCACCGTGGACGCGGGCGCAACAACAACCGTCAGCGCAAGCAGAACAAGGGGCCGCAAACGCCACCCGATGAACGCTTGTGGCGTCGAGTCACTCAGCATTTCGGCGAGGAGCACTGGAAGCGGGCCTGGACAGGGGAAACCATCGCTGCGTGGATCACCGAAAAAGAACGTCTCGCCGGTCAATTCCGTGCCGACCCCAAAGCGGAACGCGCCCTGCTCAGCAAGGTGAACGAAGCCCTCGCCCACGGTCGAAAGGAAGCCACGTACATCCTGCCCGACGCAGACAAAGCCGTCCGGTTCCGGTCCAAAGCCTCCCTTGATACGCTGGAAACCGCCGTCAGTCGATGGAAGAATTTCTTCAGCCGCCACGCCGGGAAAGGCGAAACGCCGCTCCACGGACGACCACCGCTGACAACGCAGGACGCCAGTGAGGCCGACGTCGAGATGTACCGCCTGCTCGAGGATGTCTGGGAAGCCATGCTGCTGGGCGAATCGCTGCCCGAGGCCTATGCGTTGGACGACGAAGGATGCACCTCCATGCAGGGCTTCGATCTCGTCCGTGAGGCTCGAAAATGCGCAGCGGTCCGCTCAGGTCTTCGTTTTCCAGAAGACGAACCGGCCATGGCCCTGCTGCTGATGCAGGCCGGCCGCTGGACGACCCGGGAACTGTTGGACGCCCGCCTGGAAGGGCGACGACGTGAAAACCGCAACCCCTTCCCGCGGACCTACGACGTCACCCTGGTGGACCACGCCGACACCTTGGGCGAAGTGGCCGGCGACGAGGAGGTCGCAGGTGGGCGCACCGATTTGCGTCATCTTCCACTGGTGACCATTGACCCGCCCGACGCCAAGGATTTCGACGATGCGGTGTGCCTCGTGAACGACAACGGTCAGCGAACGCTGTGGGTGGCGATTGCTGACGTGGCGCATTACGTGCAGGCCGGCACCGCGCTCGACCGTTCGGCGGCTGCACGAGCGACCTCCGTCTATTTGCCCCACACCGTGCTGCCGATGCTACCACCCAAACTGGCCGACGATCTCTGTTCGTTGCGAGCCGGTGTGGACCGCTTGGCCATGGTCGTCGGCATGGACCTTGACGACGGGAACAACGTCGTGAACACCCACGCTTACGAAGCCGTGATCCACGTCAAGGACAACATCGCCTACGCCGACGTGCTCGAG
>PBOE01000026.1 GCA_002725275.1 Methanobacteriota archaeon | reverse complement strand
AATATCTTGAAGGTCGTTTTCATCTGCAACGCCGTCATTGTCGTCGTCCGGGTCGGCATTGTCGCCCCATCCGTCGCCATCTTCATCCGACCATTCTGAGCCATCCGTCGGAAAAGCGTCACTGTTGTCGCCCCACCCATCACCATCGGTGTCCAACTGTTCAGAGGGGTCCTCGGGAAACGCATCGCTGTTGTCCCCGACGCCGTCGCCGTCCGTGTCCTGCCATTCAGTTCCATCCAAGGGGAACGCATCGAGCTCATCGGAAACATTGTCGTTGTCATCGTCGCTGTCTTCCATGCCGTCATGACAACCATCACCGTCGTTGTCCGTTACCGCCGACGGTAGCCAACCCGATTCACCGGTTGGACAGGCATCGGCATCGTCGGGAACGGTATCGTTGTCGTCGTCCACGTCCTCCTCTGCGTCATGGCAACCATCGCCGTCATGGTCCAGTGCGATGCTGGAGGTCCACTCTGAGAAGCCGTCGTAGCAGTCATCAACGCCGTTGGCGATGCCGTCCCCGTCCACGTCGTTTGGATCGTAATCCGAGAGGCTCCAAAGAACGATCGAGATCACCGAGGCGACCACCACGACGCCAACAAGGGCAAGGGCGACCAAGACACCGGGCGACCCGGGAACCAAGCGTTGCGTGGCGGCCACGACGTTGGTTGAACCTTCAGCCGAATCGGTGACGGGCGGCTCGGAAACCGGCAGCTCATCAACGGTAGCCTCGGGTTCGGATTCCATGAGGTCCTGCGCCAAACGCCAGAACTCACCGTTCTCGCCCATGCCAGTGAGACTTCGTCGTCCCTCTATTACGGTTCTTCCTGCACCAAGGCTCAGCCTTCGTATTGAACCCAAGCTCCTGAAGCAGCATCGTAGTACGACAATTGGCCGTTGGCATCCTTTGACCAATGCACTCCGTTTTCTTCCCACTGCTGCGGCTCGGCGTTCTCGAGGGACGGGAGGGGCTTGTCGCTTCCACCCATGTTCTGCTCCGTGGCAGCATCCATCTGGTCCATGGCGTCGGCAAAGGGACTCGTGGCGACGTCCTGCTTACGGTTGTAGAAGTAGCCCCCACCGCCTAGCAGGCCGATCAAAAGGAGGGCAATCACCGCGTAGAGCATGCCGTTGCCACTTTCCTCGACCTCGGCTTGGCTTCGAGTTGGGTCCTCGGGGTAGGCGTCCCAGCGGTCAGCGATACCGTCGTTGTCGGTGTCCACCGATTCGTTGGCGTCGAACTTGAAGGCGTCCTCGGCATCGTTCACACCGTCACCGTCCGAATCAAGTTGAACCAGCGCGCAACCAACAGCGTCGATGAGTTCACCTTCCGGTGTATTGGGACAATCGTCGACGTGATTCTTGATGCCGTCACGGTCATCGTCCTTCTGCTGCTCAGCGCATCCGTCGATGTCAACCGAGAGGGCCACGGGAGTGTCAGGGCACAGGTCCTTGTCGTTAGCAATGTCGTCGTTGTCCTCATCCTTTTGCGAATCCGAACAACCTTGGGCGTCGACTTGCTCGCCGCTGGGTGTCACCGGGCAGATGTCCTCNGCGTCGGAAATCATGTCGCTGTCAGNATCNCGCTGGTTGGTTGCNCAGCCGAGCATGTCAACGTTCAGTCCGTTTTCAGTTCCCGGACAGTTGTCAACGTCATCGGTGATCTCGTCGCCATCGCTGTCCTTCTGAGAGTCAGAACAACCCTGAGCGTCAGCCACCTCGGAGAACGGCGTGTTATCACAGACATCGTAAGCGTCCATGACGCCGTCTTCGTCGGTGTCGCGCTCACTCGCTGAACAACCAACACCGTTCACGGGCTCGCCCGTGGTGGTGGTGGGGCACTGGTCGCGGTCGTCGGTGATGGTGTCGCCGTCGGTGTCGAGTTGACTCGTCGCACAACCCGCCGCATCGACCACGGAGCCGAGAGGCGTGTTGGGGCACGCATCAAAGGCGTCCATCACGCCGTCGTTGTCGGCGTCCTCTTGGCTGCTCGAACATCCCACGCTGTCGACCGTCTCACCGGCCGGTGTGTCGGGGCAGGCATCGGTGGCATCGTTCACGCCGTCCATGTCGGCGTCGAGTTGCGTGGTGGAACACCCGTTCTCGTCAACGACTTCGCCCGCCGGGGTGTTGAGGCACAGGTCGGGGCTGTTCCCGTTGGCGTTGTCGCCGTACCCGTCCCCGTCGGCGTCGCGCCATTGGGTGGGGTCGTTGGGGAAGGCATCGGCGTTCATACCGGCAGCGTTGTCGCCATAGCCGTCNCCGTCGCTGTCGGACCATTGCGTGGAATCGTTGGGGAAGGCGTCCGGTGATTGACCGGCTTGGTTGTCNCCGTAGCCGTCGCCGTCGGCATCCGACCACTGCGTTGCGTCGTCCGGGAACGCATCGGCGTCATCACCGAGCGGATTGTCACCATAACCGTCGCCATCGCTGTCTTCCCATTGGGTTCCGTCGGCAGGGAACGCATCCGGCGTGGNGCCGTTGGGGTTGTCACCGTAGCCATCACCGTCATCGTCGGACCACTGGCTGGCGTCGTTGGGGAAGGCATCGCCGTTGGTCCCCGAGGCGTTGTCGCCGAAACCGTCGCCGTCGCTGTCCCTCCACTGAGTTCCGTCGGAGGGCCAAGCATCGGGGTTGTTCCCGCTGGCATTGTCCCCGTAGCCGTCCCCGTCAACATCGGACCACTGCGTCGGGTCGGTCGGGAAAGCATCCGGGTAGGCACCGTTGGCGTTGTCGCCGTAGCCGTCGCCGTCGGCGTCCGACCACTGGGTGCTGTCGGTGGGGAACGCGTCGGCCATGTTGCCGCTGGCGTTGTCGCCATAACCGTCGCCGTCCATGTCCGACCATTGCGTGGCATCGCTTGGGAACGCATCCACGTCGTCGTTGTAGCCGTCGCCGTCGGTGTCTTTCTGAGACAGCGCACACCCGTTTTGGTCAACGGTTGCGCCGGCTGCGGTGTTGGGACAGTTGTCAACTTCGTTGGCCACGCCGTCGCTGTCATCGTCCTGGGTCAGGGTGAAACACGCCCGATCGCCGATCAGCTGGACCGAGGCGTTGGAGTAGAGGTCAATGTTGACGCAATACGTCCCAGAAGCGTTGGGCGTGGTGTAGCTGAACGTCGGTAGGCTCATGTTTTGCGCCGTAGCGGTGAACGAGGTGAGGGAAGAGGTGGCTAAGTTGGCATTTGATGCGTCGGTGACACGGTATTGGTACTGATAGGCGTCGCCCACGACCAAATCAAGGCCTTGAGCCTGAACGTTGTTGGAACTGGCAGCGGAGCTGACCGAATACGAAGCGATGATGAGACTGGGCAGTTGCGGGATAAAATCATCAAAATGAAGCCCCGTCATGTTGTCGTTATCGCTCAGGTTGACCGCCGTCCCGTTTTCTGCGAGGTAAGCGAGGAACAGGTGTTCGTTCATCGTGGTGGGCCCGGTCCAGTTGATTTGGTAGGACATCGACGAGACAGTGGGCGTGATCGACCACGTGTCCGAGTCAATGGTGGCGTGGGCGACGGCGACGTTGACGTCGTTCGAAACCGTGAAGTTGTTGAGCCACTCCACGTAGTCGAGCACCACCCACGCAACGTCGTACGCTGTCCCGACCGAGAGGTTGGTCAGGTTGAGGTCGCCGGTGGTGGACGAAGTCGCCTCGATTTCAACCATCTCAATGTAGAGGGTGTCCGTGTTGCTGTTCAGCGCCGCACCCGTTGCATCGAACAGCGTGGCGGAGACCAGCAGCGAGGATTCGTTGTTGGTTGCAGCGACGGAGATGTTGACCTCGTGCGTGGTGTTGGTGGCGTTGAACGAACCGTTGACCGACGACCCCCAGTACGCATCACCATCAAGGTGGACTTGGCCGTAGGTGTGGTTGTAGTTGTAGGTGGTGCCGTTGGTCAACCCTGAGAAGGACAGGGTGGCGTGGGTCGTGTTGACGATGGAGACTTCGACGAACTCACCCGACTGACCACCACCTGGATTGTCGGTGGTGATTTCAATGGTGTACGTGTTGGTTGAACCCGAGTAGCCGTAAACACGAACGTAGGTGGACTGGTTGGTTGAGGCCGTCACCTGCATGGATTCGATGTTGCCTGTTGAACTCGAACTGTCGAGATAGCCTCCGCTTGCACTGACCCATTCTGTATCGATATCGCCCGCTATTCCGTTGAAGGTGACGTTCACGTAATACGAGACGCCGGTGGTCATGTCGACTTCGAAGTAATCGGAATCCGACGACGTGTGGATGGAGAGACCGGTGCAGGTGAGCGGAAGGAGCGACGCCGAGGTGGCGGTGGTCATGGAATCGTTCGGTTCGAGGATGTCGGAGACGAGCGTTCCTGAGCCCGTGCAGTTGGTCACCGATGAGCCTCCGCCACCGGTGCCGTTTCCACCCCCGCCGGTGCCGTTGCTGACCGTGAATTTGGTCAAGGTGAGGTTCCACCCACCGGAGGTCCCGGCGAAGGAATAAGCGGCGATTTCAATGTAGACCATGCCGCCGTGATTGGTGGTGCTGCTGTTCGTGGTGACCGTTTCGGGGTTGCTGTAGTACGAATAATCCATCTGATTTTGGTTGGTGTCGTAAATGGCCAAATCAAAGTCGTCGCCCGAGGCAAAGGACAGTTCCGCAGCGAGACCCTCGTTGCTGCTGAGGGCCACGCGGAGGTAGTCGTAGGTGTCCGTACCCGAGACCAACTCCCCCGACCCCGACACGGTGCTGCTGAAAATGAGGTTTGGAACACTGGTTGGGGTGGACAAGTTGTCTGGAAGATCACCCGACGTCATGCCCATGTCGCTTTGATTTGGACCCACGGCCGATACCGTGGGTGTCGCACCCACGAGAAGAACGGAGAGCACCATCATCAGGCTGATGAGGGTGGATGAGGTCTTGGAGGCAACGTTGTGGCTTACGTGCATACATCTTCCATGGACTGGGGGTATATCACGCCTGCGCCATGGCTCGAGGGCTCAA
Source organism: Methanobacteriota archaeon (assembly GCA_002725275.1). Next base: position 69,298 of record PBOE01000026.1, on the reverse strand, counting down.
ATGGCCGTGGGTGCCACGTGGCCGTCACTCTTGTCGTCGGGTTTTCGGACGCGTGACCACACGCCGTTCATCAATTCGTCATGGTGCCCTGAGCAGTAGTGGAACCGTCGATAAGCCTCACGAAACGAGTAGGCCTTCTTGCCCGTGGCCACGAGATAGCCTTCGGGTGAGAGACGGGAAACGATGGTGCCCACCTCGCCACATCCAGGGAAGTCACACACCGGTTTTCCGTCCATGCCTACAACTCGCTATGATGCTACATTAACCCTTTCTCAATCGTGACCAACCTCAGTCTTCGTCGTCGCTCACGGTCGGTTCGATGACCACCAGAGGAACGTTGGCCTCGATGGCTTCGCCTTCACTGCACTGCACGGAAACCACCGTCCCAGAAACAGGAGCTTGAATCTCGTTTTGCATTTTCATGGCTTCAAGGATCAGGATGACTTGGCCCTCGGTGACGGTCTGGCCTTCCTCGACTTCGACGGTCACGACCTTGCCGGGAATGTTCGCAGAAACCGTGCCGGATTTCTTTTTCTTTCGACCCCCCGACCGCCGAGGCTTGGCAGCCACCGTCGCTTCAGGCATCTGAATCTCGAAGGTTTGTCCGCCCACGGTGGCTTTCCATTGAGTCCCTTCCCCTTCAAGCTCAACCTCGTATTCGGTTCCGTTCACGATGACTTTTCGAGTATCTGACATGGGTTCACCTCCACGGGGAGCGGCCTGCTCGTGCGTTCATCAACGATGCTCTGCCCGTCATTTGTCGGCGATGGTCCTGGGACCAAGGCGAACCGGGTTGGCGGGCCACCTGTGCGGGGTCGTCACCGTCAGCCTGCGTTGCAGAAAGGACGGCAGCGATGGCGGCCATCATTAATTCCGACATTTCTTCGCCCATGCCTTCACCTCAAAGGGGGATGTTCCCGTGCTTCCTGGCAGGGCGCAGTTCTTCTTTGTCCATCAACATCTCAAGCGCACGGCTGAGCCGCTGTCGCGTTTGGTTGGGCTCAATCACATCGTCAAGGTAGCCCAGCGCCGCCGCTTTGTACGGATTGGCGAAGGTCTCCTTGAAATCCTCGGTGAGGCGTTCCCGCTCTTGGTCAGGATTTCGGGCGTGAGCGATGCGTCGCCGGTGAATGATTTCCACCGCACCATCAGCCCCCATCACGGCCAGCTCTGCTGAAGGCCATGCGACGTTGTAATCACCACGAATGTGCTTGCTCGACATGACATCGTAAGCACCGCCGTAGGCCTTGCGGAGGATCACGGTCAACTTCGGCACGGTGGCCTCGGCAAACGCATAGAGGAGTTTCGCGCCGTGGCGGATGATGCCACCCCATTCTTGGTTCGTTCCAGGNAGGAATCCGGGAACGTCCTCAAAGGTGAGGATCGGGATGTTGAAGGCATCACAGAACCGGACAAAACGAGCGGCCTTGTCGCTGGCGTCGATGTCCAAGCAACCGGCAAGAATCTTCGGTTGGTTGGCAACCACCCCGACCGTGTGCCCACCGAGGTGGCCAAAGCCAACCACGATGTTTTGCGCCCATTCCGCCTGAACTTCCATGAANCCACCGTCGTCNANCACNTCGGNGATGACGTCNAGNACNTCGTANGGNTTGGCCGGGTCATCGGGAATGATGCTGTCAAGGGCGTCGCACGAACGGTCCTTGCTGTCCGAGGTCTTCTTCATCGGCGGTCGCTCAAGGTTGTTGGGCGGCAGCATATCGCAAAGGTCCCGGGCCATTTGGATGGCGTGTTCGTCATCGCTGGCGGTAAAGTGGGATACGCCCGACTTTGAGCCGTGGGTGGTTGCACCTCCGAGGTCTTCGAAACTGACCACTTCGTTGGTGACCGTCTTGATGACCTCGGGACCGGTGATGAACATGTGGGCCGTTTGGTCGACCATGATGACGAAATCCGTGATGGCAGGCGAATACACAGCGCCGCCTGCACACGGCCCCATGATGACCGAAATTTGGGGGACGACGCCCGATGCNCGTACGTTGCGGAAGAAAATTTCAGCGTAGGAACCAAGGGATGCCACACCCTCCTGAATACGAGCACCGCCGGAGTCGTTCATGCCAATGACGGGACGCCCGGTTTTGAGGGCCATGTCGAGAACTTTGCAAATCTTCAGGCCGTGCATCTCACCCANGGAGCCACCGTAGACGGTGAAATCTTGGGCAAAGGCAAACACTTCACGCCCGTTGATGGTTCCGTGACCGGTGACCACGCCGTCGCCGGGAATGACGTTCTTGTCCATGTCAAAGTCCCGACAGCGGTGTTCAACCAGCGCATCAATCTCCTGAAAACTACCGTCGTCAAGGAGGAGTTCAAGGCGTTCTCGTGCGGTCATTTTGCCGCGATTGTGCTGGGCCTCGACACGAGCCTGGCCGCCACCGGCTTCGCTGCGCGCTTTCCGGTTTCGCAGGTCCTTGAGCCGCTCTTCGGTGCCAGACATCAACTTCCCCGGAGTGTTGTNAGCCCAAGCCGCCCTTATTGCTTGCTCTTGGTGAAGATACGCTCAACCGGTTCTCGATGCTGAGGTCACTCGCCCGTGGAGGAGGCCGTCCACGAGGATCATGTGAGGCACGGTCAAGGCGGCGAGGCCAACAAAGACCACCTTGAGCAGGGCCGGTTCAACACCCACGGTTGATGACAATTGGGCCAGGGCGACCAATCCCACGGCCCACGTCAGCAATGAAAAGACGACGGTGGTTTGCGTGATTCGAAGGCTGGACACGGTGGTCTGAAGCACACCCCGCATGGATGAAAAATGACGGTAGGAGTGCACGAAGCAAAAATACACTGCAAAACCGAGCAGCGGAGGCGCGACCAGGAAGAGCAGGAACAAAGCGATGAGTTCGATGGCAAACGCTGCTCGCTCGCTTCGATCTTTGAACAACAACACCTCTGCAATGCAAACCAACGAGACAACCACCACGGCGTCCAAAAACAGCCACACACCGGTGGTGTCGATGCCGACCAAGGTTTGGAACACGTCGTTCACCTCCGANCGATGGACCTGGCTGATGCCACCGATGACGACGCCGCCCCTCGCAATGCTCTCGACCGTGATTTGTCCGAAGGGGTTGGCCGATGCATCACCGCGCCCGAAATGGTAGATGCTGATGGCGAGGAACGAAATGAAACTCAGCACGGGTGCAACGGACCAAGCGGCGACCACGAGGGCGGCAAGACCGACGTACGTCAGGAGAAAGGCAGCCGCCTTCCTTGGGCGACCCATCCAACCGAAGTGCACGGCCAAGGCACCGTCCATGGCCCCGTGGGGTAAGCCGATGAACACCACGGCTCCCAGAGCGATGAGGTTCCACGATTCCAAACTCATGAAGGTCTCAAGGACCGTCATGATACCACCCTGTTTGGCCGGCCAAACATGAGTTTTGAGACCCCTCGGATGAACGGAAGTTTCGGCATGGCCCTCATCACTTTGAATCGGAGACCCCACCCCGCACGACCGCTCATGAAGCGAATGAACTCCTCACCGGTCAGGGACTGCGCCATGCGTCCGAACAACACCGGGCCCTGATGTGGCCAGTGGCGCAACACGGCCAAAAGGACGCTGTCCATCCACACGTCCACCCGCTTGTGGGGCCGAGTGAACGTCAGCGGTTTTCCTTGGTTGACCCGCTGGATGGCTTCCTGAATCTGTCGATGGATGAAGGCGAAGGTGTAACCGCTGGCCGGACGAATGGCGCCACCGTTGGCGCCGAGGCCGGGGATGGACGGGTCGTGGAGCGAAAGGGCCCCCATGGGGANGACGCCCTGCTCTTCGCCAATCACGTTGAGAATGGTGGCGTTGTGATGATTGAACAGGTAGGTTTCAATGGCTTCCGTGTAGTGTTCAAGAGGCATGGTTTGCGTGCTGAACATCGTTGATTCGAGCAGCGCTCGTGTGGGCGAAAATGGAAGCACGTACATGAAGTGCATNCCGTGAGATTGGTCGACACGGAAATCCATCAACACCGCCGTTGTCGGGTCAAACACGGGCCGGTCCACCTCCACCTCAAGGCCGGCGAAGTGCTGCAGCATGGCGCCCGCTGGGGCACGGGGCGGGCGGGTGTCAAACACCGCATCGGGTTGAGCAGCGACATGTTCCTGCTCCAGTAAGAAATCCACGCCGTGTTGACGAGCCGTGGCTTTGGCCTGTTCGAGATAGGTGAGTTTGTGCATGGCATGATAGGGGTGGTCCTCGCTTGTCATCGTGGCGTGGGCAGTCTCGGTGATGACCGACCAGTTGGGCCAGGCGTGTCGAGCGTGTTGGGCGGCGAACGCCATGTCGGGCGTCCCCCAGAACCCCAGCATGTGGTCCTTGGGTTCCGGTGCTGCGTCGGGTCGAACCACGGAAAGGCGGTGATCGTTCAGTTCGTTCGCCCTCGAGGCCAACATCAGCGATGCACAACCTTCACCCAAAACGTGGGTGATGGTCATCCCCATCCGCCTCCCTGTTGCTGGTAAGGTGTGAGGAAGGCGTGCAACGAAGCGTTGTGATCCGTTCGGGGCAGCGGGAGCCTTCGCAACAGGTTGGAAGTGGCTCGGACCGTGCAGAACAACTTGCTGGCTTTCGAAGTGACCTGCCGTTGACCGTGCCACGAGTCCGATGATTTCAGCAACTGGCGACCGATTTGCCGGTAAACTTTGGCCGCCACACCGATGGAGAAGTGAGCCCTGAGNGGCAGGTAAGCAAGTCCCGCTCGGCCGCTGGCATAGTAGGTTTCAGCCAGGTCGAGCAAGCGTTCCACGGCGAGGGTGATCACCGTACCTTCATGGCCCTGGGGTTGAGCAGNGGCGGCGACGATTTGTTCGGGTGTGAGGTGGTCGACCCAATCGCCGGGAAGATAACGACGTCCCATTTTGGCGTCTTCGACCACATCACGGGCGATGTTGGTCAACTGCATGGCGATGCCCAAATCGACGGCGTGGGCCTTCGCTCTCGGATCTTCGTTGTTGAGAATGTTGCACATCAACAGACCGACGGTGCCGGCCACCTTGTAGGCGTATTGAATCAGAGCTTCTTCGTCAGCAATCAGGACCTCAGGAGCCTGATCGTCCATCAAACCTTCAACCAGCGAAGCGATCACGTCGTGGGGCAAACGGTGAGCCTCGACCAGTCCGCGATGATGCTCGAGGACGGGGTGGCCGTCCCAGCGCCCTTGGGCGAGCAGACCTTGAATCTGAACCAGTTGTTCCGGGCCGTTAGGGACATCCCCGTCGGCCATGTCGTCGAGAACCCTGCAGAAGGAATAGAGCACGGCCGCATCGTGGCCCATCTTACGACCGAGGAACCGGCGTGCCCAGAAGAAACTCTCACCGCTGGTGGCCAGAATTTGTTCGGGTTGGCTGAGGTCGTGTGCTTTTACCAACCTCATCACCTACGGTGAAACCCGTCTTTTGACTTATAATGGGTTGTTTTTGCATTCGTTATTTTCATGATAGTAAAAGCGAACATTCTCAAGTAATGAGGTTTACCCTCAACCATGGGTCAGCGGGCGTCAAACACCACGCGCGCCGCCGTCGTCGGAAGCGGTTTTGGCGGTCTCGGGGCGGCCATTCGACTCCAATCAGCGGGCATCCAAACCGTGCTGTACGAAGCGAGGGATCTTCCCGGTGGCCGCGCCTACGTTTACGAGGACGAGGGGTTCACGTTTGATGCCGGACCTACCGTCATCACTGCACCCCACACGCTCACCGACCTGTTTGAGTTGTCGGGGCGACGCCTTGAGGACTACATCGAACTCATGGAAGTTCAACCGATGTACCGGCTGATTTGGAGTGACGGCGACCGGTTCGATTACGTCAGGGACGAAGCCGCCATGGTCGCCCAAATCGCGGAGCGGAGCCAACGGGATGCCGATGGGTACCAGCGCTTTTTCGAGTACGCCAAGAAGGTCTTCAAGAAAGGCTACACGGATTTGGCGGACCGTCCGTTTCTCAAATTTTCAGACATGGTCGCCGTGTCGCCCTCGCTGATCCGTCTCAGGGCCGACAAGTCGGTGTACAAAACGGTGGCCAAGTACGTCAAAGACGACCACCTCCGCCAAGCCTTGAGTTTCCATTCCCTCCTCGTCGGCGGCAACCCCTTTCAGACCTCGTCCATCTACACCCTCATCCATTTCCTTGAACGTGAATGGGGCGTTTACTTCCCGAAAGGAGGCACGCACGCTCTCGTGAGAACCCTCGTCAAATTGTTTGAGGAACTCGGTGGAGAATTGCGCCTCTCAACCCCGGTTAAGTCCGTTGAGGTGGTGAACGAAAACGGTTCAACCAAGCACGTCATCAGCGACGGAACGGGCGGAAAGGAATCCTTTGATTTGGTGGTTTCAAACGCCGATGTGCATCACACCTACGACCGACTCTACGCCTCGTCGACCGCCGCTCAAAAACGTGCCAGAAAGTTGGAAAAGATGGACTGGTCGATGTCGCTGTTCGTCCTCTACTTCGGGACGGACATCGCCTACAATGACGTGGCTCACCACACCATTCTGTTTGGCCCACGCTACAAAGGGCTGCTCGATGACATCTTCAAGGGCAGCGAACTTCCTGAAGACTTCAGCCTCTACCTCCACGTACCCACGGTCACCGACCCGAGTTTAGCACCTGAAGGTTGCAGTGCAGCCTATGTCCTTGCCCCCGTCCCTCACTTGGGACGAGCCGACGTTGATTGGGACGAGATCGCTGAAGCCTACGGTGACCGCATCATTGAGGCCTTGGAGGTCGAAATGCCTGACTTGCGCAACCACATTGCGACCCGCCGGCACATCACGCCCAAAACGTTCGAGCGAGAATTGGCGGCGTTCAAAGGCTCGGCCTTCTCGGTGGCCCCGAAACTTACCCAAAGTGCCTATTTCAGACCGTCCAACAAAGACCCGAACATTCCGGGACTGTACCTCGTGGGCGCCGGCACCCATCCCGGCGCAGGTCTTCCTGGCGTCCTCAACTCTGCCAAGGCCACCGTTGACCACATCCTTGCGAACATGGATTGAACCACCAGGTACGGTGGGTCAACAAACGGCTGAACCTTACGCCATCGGGCCGCACAGACTTTGATAGGAAGAACCTCCACGGCGTTTCATGGACCACCCGCTTCGCATCGTTGTCGCTAAACCCGGTCTCGACGGGCATGACCGTGGGGCGAAAGTGGTGGCCAGAGCGCTCCGCGACGCAGGTCACGAGGTCATCTACACCGGTCTCCGCCGCACCTCNCAGCAGATCGTCGACACCGTTCGGGACGAAGACGCCCGTTTCCTNGGACTTTCCTCCCTCTCGGGTGCCCACGCCCACCTGTTCCCGCAGGTGTGCCAGAAATTGGTCGAGGCCGGCCTTGATGACGTCATCGTCTTTGGTGGTGGCATCATCCCGCAGGAGGACCGCCCAGCGTTGCATGAAGCCGGCATTCGTGCCGTGTTCGGACCGGGCACACCAACCTCAGAGATCCTCGATTTCATTCAACAGGCCTCGGAAAAAGACGATGCGGGTGTTGGNCAAGGCAGCGACTGGCATTGGGAATCTTCTGCTTGAGGGAGGTGCGAGCGTGGACGACGAACGGCAACAAGCCATGGCCGGTGACCGACGCGCCATGGCCCGTTTGCTGTCCAAGATCGAAAACGGCTCACTTGCGCTGCACAACCTCGTGGAATCCGCCGCCTCGTCCTCAAACGACGGTTGGCAAACCATGGCCATCACCGGCGCGCCCGGCGTTGGTAAGTCCGTGCTCGTCGATGCCTTGATGACGGCCTGGGCTGGCGACGGCCATCGCGTGGCCCTGCTCGCCGTGGACCCCAGTTCGCCTCGCACCGGTGGTGCCCTGTTGGGCGACCGGATTCGCATGTCCTCCGTTGACAACCCCGACATCAGCGAACGCGTGTATGTTCGTTCCATCGCCACGCGTTCGTCCTCCGGCTCCGTGCCCCTTATTGTCGAAGACATGGCAGGCTTCCTCTTGGCATGCGGATGGGACCGCGTTCTCATCGAAACGGTGGGCTCGGGTCAAGCCGAGTTGAGGTGCGCCGCCGTCGCTGACCGCATCGTGGTGGTTGAGGGGCCTGCTCGGGGCGACGGCATTCAGGCAGAAAAGGCCGGACTGCTCGAGCTCGCCGACATCGTGTTGGTGAACAAGGCGGATTTGGACGGGGCCGACCGGCACGCTGGTGAATTAAGGGAGTCGTACGCCCTTGACGGCGAGGATGCGCCCGACGTCCTCCTCACCTCGGGACTCAAAGGCCACGGCATCCCCGAGGCCGCTTCGGCCCTCTTGAAGTTGAAGAGCTCGGGCCGGGCTCAGCGCGCCCGAATGCGAGAGCGCTTGCTCGGACAACATGAGCGACGGCTCATTCTCCATCCCTCCTACAACACCGTNCTTGACGCTCTGTGTGAGGGGACCTTTGATATTGAAGAGGCGTTGATTCAGCTTCAAGGGGAATTNGATGGACGGTCAAGTTGAGATGACCAACCCGGTCGACACTTCCGTTGGGGGCATGCGAGGCCACATCCTTCGAAGAGGTGTCCACCTCGGCATGGTTGGCATTCCTTACCTTTACTTTGCTCACGGTGAAACGGTGGCTGAGGTTGTTGGCCTTGACCTGCAACAAGTCGTCGCCGGTGTGGTGCTGATCGCACTCCTTCTCGAAGGGTTGCGCTTGCGACTTGGGTTAACGGTCTTCGGCCAGCGGGACTACGAAGCCCACCAGGTTTCAGCGCTGGCATGGGGTGCGGTGGGTGTCGGCTTCGTGCTGCTCTTGACACCCCACGAAGCCTATGCATGGCCGCTCATCGCCTCCCTGGCCCTTGGCGACCCGTTAATGGGTGAACTTCGTCGTAAAGACGTGGCTGACCGACAGGTGATGGTCTACGCTACGTTGCTCATCCTCGCCATCTGGTTGGTGTCGAGCATGCAATTTGGGACGCCGGTTTGGTTGTGTTTCTTGCTGGCACCGGTCTGCATGATTTCGGAGTGGCCCCGTTTGCGCTACATCGATGACAACGCCACGATGTTGCTCATTCCTCTCGCCCTCGTGCTCTTGCTCGAACCCTTCGCCCTTGTCATGGCTTAAATCGCCTCTGAGCAAGCGACGGACTCAATACGTTGAAATGGTGGTCCCGGCTGGTGTGAANAGGTGAACAACATGGCCGATGAACCCACCAATTCGGACCCCCCTCAAATCGCATACGGAATGGCCTTTGCCGTAGCCATTGTCCTCCTTGCTGTGGTCATGTTCAGATACCCTCTTTGGTAAACAAATCTCGCTGAATTTGAACATCCATTGAAAAGGGAACACCCTTGTTCGCGATNCATGTGTGGCATTGCGGGCGTGCTCGGCCATCCCGACGCCGCTGTCCTGCAACGGATGAATCATCTTCAACGCCACCGTGGACCGGACGAAAACGATGTTTGGTTGGATGAACACGTTGGCTTTGCCCATGCACGTTTGTCCATCCTCGACCTGCAATCAAGCCAACAACCGATGACGGGAGCAGAAGGAGCCGTCGTGATCCTCAACGGTGAAATCTACAATCATCANGACCTACGAAATCAACACGCAACCTACCCGTTTCAGACCGCAGGTGACACCGAGGCGATCCTGGCCGCCCACCTCGCAGCACGCCGGAAAAACCGTGCCGGTACCATGTCGGCCAAGGACCACGCCGCGTGGCTGGCCACCTTGGACGGCATGTACGCCATTGCATTGTGGCACCCGCCCTCTCGCGAGTTGATCCTCGCACGAGACCCCATGGGCATCAAACCGCTCAGCAGAACCGTGGTGGGGGATTCGATGATGTTCGCCAGCGAAATCAAGGCGTTTCGCGCTGACGAACGACACGTACCGGTGTTGGACGACGTTGCCATGGCGGCTCGCTTGGTTTGGGAGTACCCGCTCGACGCCACCACGCTCCTCAAAGGCGTTCATCAGGTACGGCCGGGAACCGTTGAGCGCTGGGGTCTGGGGCATCATGGCCAACCGGAACTGATCGACGTGGCCGACATTGAACGGCAGGTGTTGAACCCGCAAGGTGAGTGGGACCCCGAAGNCAACGCCTCAACGCTGCTCGAAAGTTTCGTTTCGGGCGTTCAACAGCGACTGATGGCTGACGTGCCGGTCGGTATCGTCCTCTCGGGCGGCTTGGATTCGAGTTTGGTGGCGGCCGTCGCCCACGAGGCAGCAGAACGGGCCCAGCAACCCGTGCCTGAATGTTGGACCGTCGCAGAAAGCGAGGACAACCCCGATTGGAAAGCAGCGGAGGTGGTCGCCGCTCATCACGACCTGGTGCATCATCAACACCTGCTGGAGGCCTCCTCCTTTGAGAAAAGGCTCCCGCAACTCGCGTGGCACGGTGAGGACGCCGATGTCACGGTCATGTTCTTCCATCCCCTCTTCGAACACATGGCCAATCACGTCAAAGTCGGCCTTTGCGGGCAAGGTGCGGATGAACTGCACGCCGGCTATCCCCGCTACGGTGCCCTGACCCAACACGGCGATACGCTCCAGCAGCGCATGAGCGCCTTGCCCGATGGTCTGGCCAACGCCCTCATCGACGGCTCACGTTCAGAGGAGGAAGGCTGGTATTCACCAGCGCACGACCCCGCAGCCATCACCGCAGATTTGGAAACCATGCTCAATTTCGAGCTCGAACACGGGCAACTCTCGAACTTCCAACTCCGACTGGTTGACCGCCATTCCATGGCCCATTCCCTCGAGGTTCGCGTTCCGTTTTTGGGCAGCACCCATCGAGCCGCTTCCGCCACGCTCCCCATGGATTGGAAGCGAGGGGGTGGGCGGGAAGAAAAAGCAGCNCTTCGGCGAGCAGCGGACCTGACCCGTCTTCCAAAGGAGATCGTCCGTCGCCCGAAACTGCCCGCTGGCAGAGCAACNTCGCCCACCATGCTGGATGAGTTCCTCACCGAGCGACGCTCACAAACCGAGGAGTTGATGGAACACTACGCCCGTTGGGCACCGGTTCTCAAGGGTCAGGAGGAATTGGCGCTTGGCTTGGGTCTGTTCGAATCGCTGCACCTGCGAGAAGACGGCCACCGGCGCACGTCCCATTCCATTGACGATTTAATCGCCGAGGTGATGGCACCATGAACCTACGACAGCAAACCGAACGACTTGAGACGATGCGTGATGAAATCACGGCCTGGATGAAAGAAAAGCGAGGCGAGGTACCCATTCCTGTTTACGGCAGCGTCGATGTCAGGGACGCTGGCTGGAAGGTTGGAGTGGTTGATGCCAACCATTTCCCTGCGGGCTTCAACAACGTCTCCAAAGAGAACATCGAAGAACTCTCGAAGTTGTTCAGCGAACACATCACACGGTCACATCCGGACTGCAAGTGGGTTCACATCTACCCTGAAAGCCACACGCGNAATCAAGGGTACGTGGAAAACATCGCCACCATCCGTGCCATCATCGTGAAGGCCGGGTACCAGTGCACCGTCGGTTCGCCCGAACTCAACGGCATCAACTCCGTGAGCGGCCTTTCAGGTCCGCTGCTCCTGACGGAGGTGGAGCTGAACGACGAGGATGAACTGATGGTGAACGGCAACGTTCCCGACCTGATCCTTCTCAACAACGACCTCACCGACGGCAACGTCCCCGGTGTGAAAAGCACGAACATCACGCCACCACCACACATGGGCTGGTATCGACGCAGAAAATCGCAACATTACGAGGCGTTGAAACCCTACATCCTCGAAATGGCCGAACTGATTGACATCGACCCTTGGCATCTGATGCCGGACTGGTTCGTTTCTGAAGACAAATGCCTGACCGAAGAAGCGTGCCGCATCAAACTCGCGGGCGAAATCGATGAATTCCTTGACAACCTGCGAACCAAATACCGGTCCTTGGGCATTGAACGTGAACCCACCGTGGTCATCAAGAACGACAGCGGGACCTACGGCTTGGGCGTGATGATGCTGACGTCCGGGGATCAAATCCTGAACCTCTCCAATCGGAAAGCGAACAAACTCCGCTACGCCAAAGGCGGAGCAAAGGTGGATAATTTCCTCATTCAGGAGGGGATTCCAACCGCCCTGACCACCGAAGAGGGAGAATCCCTCGAGCCCGTGGTCTACCTGGTTGACGGTGAAGCAGCGTCGTGGTTNTATCGAATCAATGCCAAAAAGTCCGACATGGACAACCTCAATTCACCCAGCGCTCGCTTTGAGAACTACGAAGGTACCGAAAACCCGTACGGGAAAGAGGCCCACAGTTGGCATGCGCTCGTGGCGGAACTCAGCATGATCGCCATGGGGGCCGAAGCCGCTGCATGGAAGGCATGACCCTACCGAACGTGATGCAACAAGATGAATACCAGCGGGCCGTGGCCGAGCCATGAGCCAACGGGTGTGGTTGTACGTCACCACGATTGCCGTCGGCCTTTGGTTCTCCGCCACCGCTGCAGGTGGGTTGCTTCCCGACGGGTGGGCGGAGTGGCCGGTCAACGTGTGGTGCTGGGGCCTCTTTGCCTACGTGTACAGGGTGGCCGACCGAAAGGAACGCATCGAAATGCTAACNGTGGTGGCCTTGGCCACCCCGATGGAGCTCTTCTTCTCGGAGGTGTGGCTGATTTACGAATACCAGCGGGACTTCATGCCGCTCTTCGTCCCCGCCGGCCACTATTTCCTGTTCGACCTCGGACGGCGGGCTGCGCACAGGATGCGGGAATCATTGGCCATGCCGGCACTGTTGCCCTTCGTTCCGCTCGTCGCTTACGGTGCGTGGACAGGAGGCGACACCTCGGGCGTGGTGATGTTGCTGCTCGTGCTTGGCTTTACGCAATGGGGGCCTCAACCTCGCCTTTACGCCGCCATGGCGTGGGCAGCGCTGGCGATGGAACTCTGGGGCACCTACCTCGAGAATTGGACGTGGGCTTCAGAAGTTCCTTGGACGGGATTGACAGCGTGGAACCCACCGCTTCTCGTGGGCGCCTTCTACTGTTTTGGGGACCTGCTGGTTAACCTGTGCGTTGCCAAGTTTGAAGGGGAACCTACACACGAGGGTTCAACATGACCGGTGCTGACGAGTTGCGAAAGCGCCGTGAGCAGGAGGCGCTGAAGATTCGCACCGCNCTCAACCGACAACGAGGTGAACAGCGTGCCAACACCAAAGGCGGTGAAGGAACGGTGGCCTTTGTCGAAGAACGCAAGTGCATCGGTTGCGACCAGTGCACCATCGTGTGCGACGACGAGGCCATTGAACTCTACCACGTTGACGTGCTCAGCCCGCTCATGTCGGTGGAGAGCAACCGCAAGGCGAAGATCATTCGAGATGCTTGCACGGGATGCCGTTTNTGCGTTCTCGCTTGCCCGACCGACGCCATCACGATGATTGACCGATGAGGTGAACCCATGTCAAAGAAAGGAAAAGACCCGACCGCACAACGCTTTGGAGGCGAATTTGGACCGTACCGCAAGCCAGGAACGCAAGGCGTCACGCTCTCGACCTTCAAGACGCTCGTGTGGACGTCCAACATCGGCGGTCTGCTCCTCGTCGTGCTGGCCCTCGAACTGCTCTTTGTTCAGCAGCGATTCAACTGGGGGTTGCTCGCCCTCGTGCTCGGTGTGGCCGTTGCACTGTTCCCGTCCAACTACGAGATCGTTGGCATGAACGAAGAAGACGACGGTGAAGCATCGGACGCCTCCTAAACGAGAAAGTTCACTTCCTGTTTTTGGACAAAGCGCTGGTCTGGTGAAGTGGACACCCCCCTGGATGCAACGCCATGGGTTGGCATCGCAGGGCATAGATTAATTCGGACCGTGGAAAAGAAGGTCTCGTGTTCACGCAAGAAGACATTGAGGAAGCGATCACTGAGCTTTTTCTCACCTGTTGTCTCCCTCCTCTTATTTTCGTATTTTTGTGGGCTTTTTTCCACCGATACCTCAACCTTCACCGTCGATTGGGATGGAGGANGAAGGAAAGGAGCAGCACCAATGGTGAATCCGCTGAACACGAACCCGGCCGCGACCTGCTCCCAAAGAACAAGTTCGTTCCGTACCAGGGGATCGACCAGCTGCCTCGAAATCTACGTTTGAGGAACAACCTGCCCGTGGCCATGACTTGGTTCCGGTACACCTCGGTGGGTTTGTTCATCCTTCTCCCAATCGTGGCTGCCCTCGCTCTCCCCGCACCTTCGGACATCTGCNACCGAGGTTACCAGGGCCATTTCTACGACGACGGCCCGGCTTGGGCCGCTGATTGTGAGGAGCACGCNCGCTATCACTACGAATTCGTTGGAGACTTCAAAGGTCNCTTTGAACCGCNTGGTCCTGATTTTGAGACACGCGCAATGATGTGGCATTTCGTCCTTGTCTGTCCACTCGTGTTGTATTACATGGTGCTGGCGAGGTTCGACGAAAAGAGAAGGGTTGACGACCGCACCGTGTCGTTCGTGCATTGGGCGGTTGCGTTGAACGTGGCGCTCATGGTCGTTTACTCGCTCGNCCTGATCCACAACATGGCAACCCTCCCGGACGCGAGCCTCCTCACGCAACCACCNGGTTATGATGAGTCTGAATGGATCTCGACCTTGCCCGGTCCATCGGGGCCCAGCGCTTATGATTTGATTTCGANCTGGCAGGANGCTCATAATTTCCACGCGCTGTTTCCAATCGTATCGTGGTGCCTCATCGGCATTCCAGTCGCGATGCTGTTGGGTTGGCTCGACGACCCACCCGGCTCTGATAAGAGCCGTTCCGATTGAGTCAAACGTACGCTCTGGCCGGTGGCCTTCTCAAGCCTCAGCGGTCTCGCCCACGGTGGTTTCAGCACCGAGTTGGGTCTTCTGCTCGTTGACTTGGCGAGCGAGGAAGGACACGACGTCGAGGATCTCGATGTCAGCGTAGGCCTCGTCGCCTTCGAACTTCAGGCACTCAAAGTGCGAGACACACTTGGGACAGGAGGTCAACATCGTGTCGGCACCGGTGGCACGGACTTCTTCCATGCGGGTAACACGGAGGGAGCGAGCGTTCTCGTTGCACGACATCATGCTGGACACACCGCAGCACATGGCGTCCTCACCGCTGTGCTCCATCTCAACGATCTCGACACCTTCAACGGCGTTGATGAGTTCACGAGGCTCGTCGTAGATGCCCATCTGGCGACCGAGNCGGCACGGGTCGTGGTAGGTNACNGTCGTGTCGTCGGACTTGAGGTTCATGTCAAAGCCCTGCTCGATGAGGAACTCCGTCGTGTGCATGACCTTGACGTCCTCGAGTTCGTAGTCTCGTGCGAAGGTTCGGAAACACTCGGCACAAGAGGACACGAGCGTGTCAATGCCGGATTCGTTGATCTTGCGTTGGTTGTACGCCTTCAACTTCTCAAAGACTTCGTCCAGCCCCTGCCACTTCTGGTCGTGGCCGCAGCACTTCAGGAAGTCCCGNCCGAGGTAGGCCACGTCGGTGCCCATCTCTTCGAAGAGGGTGAACGCNGCCGTCGTGGTGTCGCCAAGGTTCATGGTGCCCTCGTTGACGTGAGAGAAGACCATCTCTTGGTCGAGGTAGTCNACGCAACCGGGGTAGTAGCCAACGTTGGACGTGATGGGGTAGTCCTCGGTGGCGATGAAGTCGGCGTCGGCGGCTTCTTCGGCCTCAGCGTTGAGCACGGCTTGGAGCACGGTGTGAGGGATTTCCGCCTGTGGGCCGCCCACGATGAGCGAGCGGCGGATGTCCACGTAGGAGTCGTAGTTGACGAGTTGCGGGCAAGCGTTCGTACAAGCCGTACAGGTCAAACACGAGTAGAGCGGGACACCGTCGTCTTCGTTGTTCCACGAATTGTAGATGATGTTCAACTTGTCTCCGCCGTTGAACAAACGGACAGGACAGGCGTCGTCGCACAGGTCGCAGCCGTAGCACTTGTTCATCTCAAACTCGTAGCCACGAGCCATGTAGCGAAGCAGGACGAAAACCAAGGCTCCGAAGGTGACACAGGGAATGAACATGGCGTAGGTCAACTTGGCGTCGAGCGACTTGGGGTTCTGGTGGTAGGTGGGGTTCTCGATGTACGAGAAGGCCGAGCCGCCCAGCGCCATCTCCTCAGCGTTGCTCAGGTTGACCGTGTGGCCCGCAAGGCCTGCGGGGGCGTTCTCGTCCCAAATCAGCAACGGTTGGTAGCTGGCAATGGTGAAGGCGGTCTCGGTTGTGATGCTGTCGTTAAGCGCCAAGGCGCCGCTGACGACCACTTCGTAGGTGTAGTCGTAGGTGCCAACCGCCAACTCGACGGTGGCGCCCTCGCAGTTGGCGAAGGACACGATGTCCTTGCCGCTGGCATCGGTGACGGTCAGCGTGGTGGCCACCATGCTTTGGGTGGAGACGTCGTTGATCTTTCGCTCACTGGAGCGGAATTCACACGCCAGGTCGGTCGTGATGCCGTCGGCCGTGACCTCTTCAGGGTGGCCTTCTGGGAAGTGCGTGGTGTCCTCGGTGATCATGAACGAACCGCTGGTGGTGAAGCCTTCACCGCCGTTGAACGTGGTGCCGCCGGCCGCTGCGTTTTTGCCGCTGACCGGGTCTTGATGACCGTTGGCGTCGTTGAAGTCGGTGATGATGTACCGGGCCGGCTGGTAGATGTTCCAATTCAACCAGGCCGATGTCGGCACGACACCGCTCTCGGACCAGCCACGGTCGTCAGTGAATTCGTTCACGTCGTGGACGTGGACGTCGCTGGGTTGCGTGCGCATGGCTTCGAGTTCGCCGTAGTCCTTGATGGTCAACAGACCCCTGGCGTCCCAGAAGCCCTTGTCGTAGGTGTCGAAGGTGGCCACGGTGGCTGCCGAGGAGAGGATGAGAGCGCCAACGAGGAGCTGGCGGCTCTTGGCCACGGTGAAGCCCGTGCCCCATGCCTTGATGAGCAAACCGCGCCCGATGAAGTAGACACAGATCCACATCAGGACGCCGGTCATGACCCACGGTATCGAGTTGAACACTTCCGCTATCCACGGCTCTCTCGTCCCGCACAACAGGTCGCCGTGCGAGTCCAACTTACAGAAGTCAGAACGATTCTTCCCGTACAGTTCCAGGAAGATGTTGATGGAAAACACCGAGATGAACCAGATGTGGGCGAGGTACACGGCGCCGGCGGCAGCAAACCATGGGTCTTCCACGGGGCGCTTCTCACGACCGCCGAGGAACGGTGGCAGGGCGAGGATGCCCACGGGAATACCGGTCAGGGCAGCGCCCCACCAAGCAGCGTTCCAGGGGAACATGGGTTGTCCGACGATGTCGCCGACGAACCCTGTAGGCACCACGAACTGCGGGAGGTACTCGCCCCACCGCAGGTAGCCGTAGGAAAACAGCACGTACCAGTCGGGGAACACGAACCCGGCTTGAGCGTAGGGGTCAGCCGCCCCGTGGAGTGGCGGGGGAATCAACCATGCGTAAAACAGCAAGATCGAGAGCATTGAGGCGAAGATGATGCTGTCACGGAGCACTTCGTGAGGCCAGAATCCGTGGCCCGTTCGCGTCCGCTTGCGCTTTTCTTCAGCCTTCTGAAGGTTCTCCTTTTCCTCCATGTACATGGAGGCGACTCTTCCAAAATTGTCAATCAGTCCCATGTTTTTCCCTCCGTATCAATGCGGCTCCGCAATTCCTTGTACCCAAACGATGAACAAGTGAATGATGATGAGCGTGGTGACGATCACCGGCAGAATGAACACGTGAATGAAATACATTCGAGTGACGGTGAGCGGCGTCAACTCTGAACCTGCAAAGAGCAACGTAGCGATGTACTTGCCAATGAGCGGGCTGGAGTTGGCCAGGTTGATGCCGATGATGGCCGCACCGTAGGCGAGGCTGTCCCACGGGAGGAGGTAGCCAGAATAGCCGAACACGATGGTCAGCGCCATCAGCGCCACGCCGATGAGCCAGTTGAGCTCGCGTGGGTTGCGGTAAGCGCCCGTGAAGTACACGCGGCACATGTGCAGGAAGACGCTGGCGACCATGAAGTGGGTCGTCCAGTGGTGGACCGCACGCAAGATGTAGCCAAAGGGCAGTTGCGTCATGATGTATTGCATGCTGGCGTAGGCCGGTGAGGGGTCGCCCTCGCCGCCCGGCACGTAGTAGATACCGAGCACCGTCCCCGTGATGACGAGGATGATGAACGAAAGGAAGGAGATGCCGCCCAAACAGTAGAGGGGGTACCAGTACCAAATGATGCGGAGTTTGTATTTCTCGGCGTGGGTGAGAGGCATCTGGCGGTGCATGTTGTAGTAGGCACCCTTGGACATGTTCCAGTAGTCCTGAAGACGGAACCGGGTGTCAAGCCATGAAAAGACCCACAGGAACGAACGTTCGGCCACGCCCATCTTCCCGGTGGACTCGACCGCACGAAGGATGTCGCGCCGTGGCATCTCTTCGTTTTCCTTGCGGAGCGTAAACGCCACGAGCAAAACGAGGAAAGCGATGAAGAACCAAAGAATCCAGAACATTGTCGTCATGTGTTCACCTCAGTCGCAATACGTGTACCAGTCGACGTAATCGGGCAGGCCTTCAATGACCCCGCCGTTCAGTTGAATCGGAATGATGGGCAAGCCCACGGGTGCAGGGCCGCCCGCACGGCGAATCCCTGCGTAGTTGAACGTGGCCCCGTTGGACCGGTTGCGGTTGGTGTTCATTTCGAGAGCCGTGGGATCGAAGCGAGAGGAGTGGCAGATGCAGAACATCTTGGTGCCACCGTCGTCGCCACCGCCGGGCGTCCAGGAATCTTCGGTGAACGAATTGGAAACGAGTTGCCAGCCAGGAATGCAGCACAGGTGCGTGCACCGCCCGAAGACCATCACAAGGTCGTCGGAGGGCATCAGCCGTGGGTCGAGTTCAGCAAGGTCTTCGAAATGGCCGACGTACTTGCCGGTCTCGTCGTAGCCTTCCATGAACTGGAAACGGGCTTTACCGTTGGACTCGGGCGTGCCGCCGTACTTGGAGTGGGCCACGTAGTTCACAACCACGGGGACGCCGTTCCAGACACCGGCTGCTCCAGCCGTGCCGGTGGAGGAACTCGCTGCTTCGGCCTCGAAGTCGGCCTTGGTCATCGGCTGCAGGTGCTTAGCGCCGTACCACGCCTCGTCTTCTCGACCCTTGGCCCAAAATTGGACGGCGAGGTCCCCACCGCCGCTGCCACCGGGTGGCAACAAAATAGCAGCGAAACCCAGCATGCCGAGGGAAGCGGTCAGGACACCGGCAGCGGTGTTGAAGCCGTATCGAAGGAACTGGCGTCGGTTGATGGATGTGGCTCCACCGCTCAGGGCGTCGGCCATGTCGGAGGGCGCAGGCTTGAGGTCGTATTCACGTGCCATGATGCATCACCACTTGTACTCCCGCCAGTCTTTGGCGTGCTCGGGAATGAATTTGTTTTGAGCGTGCTTGACGATGATGGTGTCGGGCAGGATGTACTTCAGGTAGATGATGCCAATCATGATCACGGTTGTCATCGTCATGGCGAGGTGGAACGACAGTTGCTGTTGGTCCCAGCCTTTAGCAAGCCCGTAAATCATGGAGAAACTCCAGTAGCAAATCCAGAAGAGCCCCCAAGCAAGGAAAAACATCGTCAGGTACGAGGCCCCTGAGGGTGCGAGCGAGGCGCTCACGATGGTCCCCGGCTCAGCGATGTTGAACACCCCGTGGTCGATGGCGGTCGCCATCTCGTCCTCGGTCAATTCGGCGCCTTCCAGAGCCGTGCGGGCGTCAGCGACGGGAATGCTCCCGTCGGCCACGCCTCGAAGCAGGGTCGTGATTGTGTCGTCCATCATTGATCACCTCGTCGCATGAGTTTGTACCGCAGCCGCAGCTGATTGCTTCGTCCTTTGTAGGACGTGGAAAAGCCGTAGCGGAGGAGGAGGCCGGCAAAAATCACCACGCCGATCACGGCGCCAAAGCCGAGCAGCCCCAGCCAGTGCGCACGCAACTTGGCACCCATGTGGTGAAGGTCAATGCCGTGGTGAGCGGGTTCGGGTGGGCTGACGTTGCCGTCGCCAGCGAAGAGGGTTCGGGTCCCCATGGCGGCGGTGGCTTCGTCGCCTTCGTTCAAGGCGAAGTTGAGTTGGTTCCAGCGATCTTCAACGCCGGGGATTTGATCGCCGTTCACGGCGTTCCCAACGATCCAGAAGTTCACGGCGCCCGACCCGGTTTCGGGGGCTGTCCACTCGAGGAGCCATGCTCGATCTTCGGTGGCGGCGGAGGCCTCCGTGTGAGTGAGCGTCTGCTCGTCGACCGTCCCGTCAATCTCCCAGTTTTGCCCTGCATCGCTGGCCAAGGTGCCCAAGGAAACCCGCATCGAGAAGCCCGCCGTGTAGGTGCCGGTGGCGGCTGGCCCGCCGATGAGTTGCAGGCGGAGGGGGTAGGTTTCTCCGGCGGTGTAGGCGAAGGGCACGTCGTCGAGGATCACCTGCACGGCGTTGTCGGCTACTTCGTTGTGGCAGAGACAGCCGGATTTGGCGACATCGTCGATGTCCACTTGACCCGTGGAGCCTTGGTGTGATTGAGGCCCTCCAATACCGCCGTGGTAGGAGGAGGCAAGGGCGGGGAAAAGAAGCAAGACCCCCACCAGTGTGAGCAGCACGGTGCGAGCCGTGAGAGAAGATTTGTGCATGACCTCACCCTTACGGTTTGACGGACCTGTAAGGACTCCTTAAACATTACCAGCAAAACCTCACTCCAAGTGCGGCGCAGTCCACCGTTTTTTGAGAGATTTTGACCCCCTGAATTATCACCTGATTCCAAGAAGATACAAACGGGAGAAGGATTCTTCAAATCGGGGGATTTCCAGAAGGTGAATCCCATGGGAAATTTCGCCTTTGACAACACCTACAACCTCTCGAGCGAACAACTTGAACGCTTGGATGAAGCGGAAGAGTTGATGCTCAAAGGTGCGCTCGGGAAAGCAGAAACGCTTCTGTTGTCCATGCTGGAAGACGAGGCTGATTGCATTCCGGTTCTTTCGAATCTTGGCCATCTGTACGGCCGACACCTGTCCGAATTCAGAACAGCAGTGGAGTATTACGACCGCGTGCTGTGTCTGGAACCCGACAACGCATGGGCACGGGATGCCCGCCGAAGGTACCTGCGGTACGTTGAGGATTGAGGTACACCAAAGTTCATTGAGATGCAACGCACGGTTGCTGCCATGGACCCTTCCAACATTCTCGTTGCTGGGGTCGGCGGCATCGGCTGCTCTTGGGCGAAACAAGCCCACGAGAAATGCCGAGGGAGCGCTCATTTGGTCCTCATTGACGCGGATGATGCCAGTTTTGCCACTGGAGAAGACGTTCACGTTCTCCGCCTCGGCCACGCCCTTGACAGCGTGGGGTGCGCCGCCCTCCCACCGCTGGCCGAGCAGCGCATGCGAGGCCTCAGCACCCTGACCAGTCAGTTGTTGAGCACCACGGAATTGGTGATCCTGCTCACGGGTTTGGGCGGCGGCGTTGGAACCGGTGCAGCCCACGAATTCGCCCGACAGGCTCGCCAATCGGGCGCCATTGTTTTGGCCGTGGCCGCCCTGCCGTTTGAGCACCAACCCACACGAATGGAGATCGCCAACGAAGGTCTTGAGCGTCTCGAGCACACGGCTCACGTCACGGTTCGTCTTTCCCTTGACCGGTTGGCCCGGCAAGCCCGTGAACGAGGGCAGTTGTGGCAAATGGGAGCAGAGTGGATTGAAGACTTGGTCGATGGACTCGTTCGGACGCTCATGCGAATGGGCCTCATCAACCTCGACCTGATGGACTTGAGGGCCATTGTTGACCAAACCGGGGAAGCCACGATGCTGGTGGGGGTTGGACGACCTGACGACCCTCGTGGCATTTTGGAGGCGGCCCTGAAAGCTCCCCTGGCGGCGATGGACGTCGGTGGCGCCAAAGGTTGCTTGATTCAGGTTGAGGGCGGGCTGGGCATGACCATCGGGCAGGTTGACGCCGTGGCTGATCTGTTCACGAGTGCGCTTGACGCTGACGCCCAGGTGATTTTGGGGGCAAGGGTCAGCGAAGACTTGGTTGACACCATTCGGGTTGTTACGTTGCTGGCTGGCATCCGGCCGAGTTAATCCAGCACCTCGATATCGTCGTCTTCGTCCCAGGCCACGTCGTTGGCCAAGACTTCGGGTTCGGACCACGAAACATCAGCACCGATGGCGTCGTTGGCGTCGTCCGTGGCCTCCTTTTGTCCAGCGGATGGTTCCGACGAATCGCGGGATTCAGACCCTGTTTCTGCCGTTGCTTCAACGGCGTCCTCGAGGCGGGCTGTTGAATCGGAGGAGGCGTCATTCGAACCGAGTACCGGTTCCACTGGCACGGCGCTGTTCACCACGTGTTTGATGCGCTCAGCCGCCTCCATTCCACCCATGGTTCTGGCCAGCACCTTGGGCTGCATCCAAAGGAAGGTCAGCACGACGATGAGGTGGCCGGCCATCATGACGTTGTCGATTTCTTCCAGAACGGTCGTGAGCATGGCCACGCTTCCGGCGTAGGCGTACCCGAAAGCCAGGCCCATGGGGAGCGCGTTGTGAGTGTTCACCAGCCGAAGGGTGGAGCGGTATGACTTGGACGTCAGGCCCCAAATCGCCATGATGACGGTGAACATCATCAGGAGAAACTCCTCAATGAAAAGAAGCGGGCCCTCTGGGGTGATGGTCCAGTGTCGCCAAACGGTCAGCAGGTGCCAGGTGATCATCAGTTGGGTGAGCAACATCCATCGGTTGGCAAATCGGTGGAAATCCATCCGCCTTGAGGCTTGAAGCCGTGCGGGAAGCGAGCGTCGCCAAGCGATAACAAACACCGCACCCAACACGACGAAGAACAAGCCGTTCTCAAGCAGCGCAGCCGCTGGGCCCGTGTTGGCGTCCGTCAACCACTCAAAAACGACCAACAGGACGGACGAGAGTGCGACGAGGACACCAAGCGCCATCACCGAGAACCTTGCTGTGCCCCCCTCTTCACGCTGAGCTCCCTCAGGAAGGTTTGAGGCCGCAAGCGAAGAAAGCCAGCGACCAAAGCCTCGGCCTTGGACAACGGCCCAAATGACAAAACACGACGAGAGAGCAAGCGGAAGGGCGGTTCGAAGGTCTCCGAGAACACCCTGCTGCCCAACCAAGCCAAGGAGCACCGCCAGCACGACGGCAGCCATGGCGAGCGGGAACAAGCATATGCGGAACGACGACACGAAGCCTTTGAGACGGCTTTGAACAACCTCCCCAGCGGCCTCCGGTAGCGCAATCCACCGTCCAACAGGACCAATCCCGACCATCAGACCGGTCAGCAAGTAGCCGCCTGACAGCGAAAGAAACCCAAGGGCGCTTGCCGTTTCGGAACCTGCGGTCGCCATGACCTGAAAGAGAGCGGAAAGCACACCGATGAGCACCAAATGCGGCAGCGTCTTGCCGCTCAACAAGATGCGAAGAAGGCTCAAAAGGGACGTTTCCTCTTCTTTGAGCACCTCCAGAGGTGTGCGTTCCCCTGTGGGCGAGGAGGCAGCCCTTTCTTCCTCCATGGTAAATCCTGACGGCGACCTGTTTTGAGGGTATTCCCGTTTGGCGACATCAAACATGATGAAGAAGAAGGACGTGGCCCGACCGATGGCCAAACGCTTGACCAAGGCGTTGCGAGAGAAGCGTCGGTGGTTTGGGCTTGCAGTGTCGCCGTCCTGCACCCAACGGGGGGACGTGGAAGACCTCATTGAGCGGTTGGCGGCATCGATTGAGCCCAAACCTAACCTCCGGCTGATGGATTATTTCAGCGCCGCCGAGCGTGCTGAATGCGCAGCATCAACGCCCCTCACAGCAAGCGTTGAGGGCGGGTTGGCGGTGTTACGGGTCCACCTCAAAGACGCTCCATCCATCCGATCGCAACTCCAACGAGGAGAAGCTCTCGAGAAGCACGGGCTTGAGAGCCTGACGATGAGTGGAAAAATTCGCTTGGTTCGTGAGCGAATGGGCCTCCCCAAACCCAAGCAAAAACGCCGATGAGGGCTGAACACCACACGCCGACCACCCATGGATGGCGGCCGCAGGTCTCAAGTGCCACCGCAAAGAGGGGGAACCATGGGTGGGGGCGGAACGGCGCCGAAAATGAAGATGAGCGATGCGTTCATCCTCACTGGCCTTACCTTGCTGCTGGGCGGGTTGTTCATGCACACGTGGGTCACCCCGGTGAATCACGCTGCAGAGGACCCACCTTATTCGAACGGGGCCTCGATGATGAAGGGCGACGCGTTCAACATCGAAGTTACCGTGGACAACGAAACCACGCTACGCATCGTGCTCAAGGATGAAGGCGGCACCGTGCTCTCGGCCAACTCAATCGTCCTCTCAGCGGGCGGAACGCACGAGGAGACCCTCACGGCAGCGACTGGAGGATTCTACAGTTATGAAATCGACACCAAGGGAGTGAGCGCCAGCATCGCCGTTGAAATTGAGCGAAAACTGATGATCGATCTGCTGCCGTTCCCCATCGGCATGCTCTTGCTCGCCATGGGGCTCTACCAGCGAGCGGCCAGCCCCTCAAGTGATGACGTCCTCGACGCCGTCCTGGACGACTGACCACGTCATATCGTCGGGGTTGGAAACCGAGGAAGGGTGGTCCTGCAAGAGGAGGAAACCGTCGGCATCAACCCCAACGACACGAACGGCCTTATTTCTATAGAAAACACCCTTAAAAGCCGATGCACCCGCAACGACGGCAGCGCAAAGATGGTCGAGGTCGGTGTCGTGTTTGGGGAGTCCTTCGACCCGTTCAAACAGCGATGCAACCATGGCGTGGACGGCTTGGTGAAGGTCATCAAGGGGAACATCAAGTCCCAAACCGTCAACCCCGCACCAACCATCGTCCTGCGTCCTCGTGTTCAAACCAATGCCGAGCGCCACTCGGTGGCGGTCACCCCGACTGAGCGCCTCAAACAGGACGCCCCCGCCTTTGGCGAGGATGCCGCTGGAGGACCGGAGCCACACATCGTTGGGCCACTTGAGAACGACGTCATCGATGCCAGAACCGGACCACGACCGGACGAGTCGAATCAGCCCTTCCCCGACTCGAAGTTGGTCAAGGGTCCCGTGTTCGACCGAAGGGCCGGAACCGACGAGCCAGGAGGCGAGCAGCGCGCCCGGCGTCGTCTCCCAATGACGACCTCGACGACCTCGACCGGCGGACTGATGCCCTGCACGAACGCTGGCGCCCGGTCGCGTGGCGTGTTGCAACACCTCATCGTTCGTGCTCGTGGTCGAGGGAAGGGAAACCAACGGCGAGCCGACGTACGGGCGCCAGATGGCCAAGACCTGAAGGGTTTCACCATCACCAAACTCGGTGGAAGCGACGGAACGCATCGCGAGGCCGTGCCGCCAAGCCACGGCCTGTGCATCGAGACCGATGCCCCGGGAGGAAACGGTAACAAAGGCGGTGCCCCGTTCGTTGAGCAAACGGCCGGTGGCGATGAGCTCCAACAACCGAGGGACGAGGCCTTGGTCGTCCGTGTCGGTGAGCGCTGCCTCCTCCATGGGCCCCAAGGCTCCCGCCTCCAGCACGTTCGACGAGAGGTAGGGTGTGTTCCAAACCACGGTGTCGTAGAGCTGCTCGCCGCCCCACTGGTCGAGACCACCGTCAACGGCGGGCCCCGGTCCGCCCTCGTGGACCCTGGCCGAGAGCCCGTGCTGGGCGAGGAGGCCTCGTGTGGTGGCGACGGCCAGCGGGTTGATGTCGCATGCGGTCACTCGGCAACCGTTGGTGGCCGCCCACCACGAAACCACACCGGAACCGCACCCAATTTCCAGCCACGACGAACCCTGACGGAGGTGGTGNGGCCCGAGCGCTGAGATCAGCAAATTCGTNTCCTCCCTGGGCGGGTAAACCGTGGCCGGGAGGTGAAGGTCAAGACGAACGCCCGAGGGCGAGGTCCATTGAACGAGCTCCGGCNCTGATGCGATGCGGTTGACCTCACGGTCGGCGTGGGTCGCCTGGAAGGGTTCATCGGCGCCCATAACGGTGTGGAATCCTTTCAGTTTCATGAGTGTATTCGTTGGACTGCAAGGGAAAATCGCCGATTTTTTGCGAAACGNGCAGATTTATGAAGGGGTCCCATGATGGAGCAACCAGCCTTCACAGCGGCCGCGTCGGTCACGGCCNACCCGAAATGTATAAGAAGGCCATGTAGGTCGGACAGAAGGCCCAAGTTGCTACATTGGGCCTGTAGCTCAGTCAGGTAGAGCGTCGGACTTTTAATCCGATGGTCGCGGGTTCGAACCCCGTCGGGCCCGCCTGAATGCGCTACCGGTCTGGTGTGGGTGGGCGATCCGGGGTGTAAAAATGGTCGTAAAGAGTGCAACAAAAAAGCGGTTGATGGAACTTGGCGTCTCTGAAGAGTACGCTCACAAACTGGCCACCGACCGGAACATGACCGACATCAAGAACATGACCCACGACGACGTGGCGTCCACCCTCGGCATCTCGAANGACGCTGAGGAATTCATCAACACCATGCAGATCATCGCCGAGCAAGGCTCCCGTCGCCGTGCGGCCAAAAAGAGCACCAAAATCACCATTCGNGCCAAGGCCATCGATGACATTGACCGACCCGAGATCACGTCCCGATTCAACGCCCTCAACCACGAACTGGTCCCCCATCAGGAACTCGTGGGGGATGCCAACATCTCACCCGACGAGCAGTTGGCGGTTGAGATGGAAGCCCTCGCACCTTGGAAAATGATGCTTCCCGACCCCGAAACCGGCGAGGACCGCCTCGCCAAGGAACTCCTTCCCAAAATTCTGATCACCGACCCCGTCGTTCAGGTGATCAAAGAACTCGCTGAAGCGGAAGACTCAGCAGCCCACATGGCCAACCCAGACCACACCCCGCTGGCGGCTGGCTGGATCGCTGACCGCGTGCTCAAGGTCATCCGGCAATCCCCGTCAGCCGGACAAACCGTGGCCTACCGACTCATCGTGGAGGGGAACTGAAGGAGGAGAACATCATGCAGGAAATCATTCAATCATTTTTCAAAGAACGCAGCCTTGTCAACCACCAGCTGGCGTCCTACAACGACTGCATCCCCGCCTCCGAGAGCGGCCTGTCCCGCATGGAGCGAATCATCCGCAACATCCGTGTGGGCACCGACGAAGACTTCAACGACGACGAAGGCGGCTACATCAAGCTCGACGTCCACGACCAAGACATTGTCATTCGTCTCAAGAACGTCAAACTCGGTCAGCCCACCGTCAAGGAAGCCAACGGCGCCCTCAACCCCTCAACGCCAATGGAATGTCGCCTCCGCAAGTTGACGTACATGTCCCCGGTGACCATTGACTTCACCATCAAGCGAAACGGCGTTCCGTCCCCNACCGAGTCCGGTGTGGCGGTCGGCAACATGCCCATCATGGTCCGCTCCGAGCGATGCAACCTTCACCCCAAGCACATCGCCGGCGACCGTGTCCTGACGCCGACGACCTCGGCCGAGGACAAAGCCACCTGGCACGAACTGCTGCAGAAGAAGGGCGAAGACCCCCTCGACCCCGGCGGCTACTTCATCATCAACGGAACCGAGCGTGTCCTCATCTCGATGGAAGACCTCGCCCCCAACCGCGTCACCGTTGAAATCAACAAGCGCTACGCCAAGCAAACGGAAGTCGCCAAAATCTTCTCCCAAAAAGACGGNATGCGCAANCCNCTCACCGTCGANAAGCGNCGNGACGGNATGCTGATGGTNAANATNNNCACCGCTGGNACCACCGCCATNCCNGTNGTNCTNCTCATGCGTGCNCTCGGNGTNGAAAACGACCAGAACATCTTCCAAGCCATCGCCGGGAACACGGACTCGTTCAAGTACATCGTCGCCAACATCAACGAAGTGAACGACAACGAAGAATACAAAGTCGTCACCACCGAAGAAAGCCACCAGTGGTTGGAAAAGAAATTCGCTGCCGGCCAGCAGAAAGAGTACCGTGAGGCCCGNGTCAGCCAACTCCTCGACCGTGAACTCCTCCCCCACCTCGGCGATCAAATCGAAGACCGCGAGAAGAAGGCGATCTACCTCGGCCGCATTGTCCGCCAGGTGCTCGAGATGGCCATNGAAGGGCGCGACCCCAACGACAAGGACCACTACGCCAACAAGCGTGTGCGCCTCGCTGGGGACCTNATCGAAGACTTGTTCCGCGTCTCAGCGGGCCAACTCGCTCGTGATCTCAAGTACCAACTTGAGCGGCACCACAACCGAAAGCGGGAACTCAAAATCACCTCCTGCCTCCGCCCCGACGTCCTCACCAGCAAGATCATGCACGCCCTTGCTACCGGGAACTGGGTCGGCGGCCGCTCAGGGGTGAGCCAACTCCTCGACCGGACCACCTACCTCGCAGCCCTCTCTCACATGCGCCGTGTCACCTCCCCCCTTGTGCGAAGCCAGCCCCACTTCGAGGCCCGTGACCTTCACCCCACCCAGTGGGGTCGGTTGTGCCCCAACGAAACCCCGGAAGGACAGAACTGCGGTCTGGTCAAGAACGCCGCCCANATGATTGACATCTCCGAAGACATCGACGAGATTGAGATTCGAGAGCGCCTTGACGAGTTGGACGTGTACCAACCCGACGACTGGACCGACGGCGATCGCGTCCACGTTAACGGGGACATCTACGGCATCCACAAGCGCGGAAAGAAACTGGTTGACCACTTCAAGTCCTCCCGCCGACGAGGCGTGATCCCCTCTGAGGTCTCCATTCGCCACGACGTGGAGAACAAGGACATCTTCATCAACACCGACAAAGGACGAATCCTGCGGCCTTTGCTCATCCTGTACGACGGTTCACCCCGCCTGACGCAAGACCACCTCACCAAGCTCGCCAGCGGTGAAATCAACTTCCGTTCCCTCATCATCGAGGGCGTTGTTGAATGGGTCGACGCCGAGGAAGAAGAAGACCTCTACATCGCACCCCGGCCCTTCGTCCTGCCCGAAACCATCCCCGAGGGCGACAGCGCAGGCCTTGCCGGACGTGTCGTGAAGTACGAAGACGTGGAATGGACCAACCTCGGTCAGCCCCGAGCTGAAGTGGCCCAACTGAAGGCCAACGTCTCCATGCCCAACGGCGAAATCGCCACCACGGAATTCGACGTGCCGCTTCTCTACACCGCCGAGCACACGCACTGTGAAATCGACCCTCAACTCGTGTTGGGCGTTTGTGCATCGCTCATCCCCTACCCCGAGCACAACTCAACGCCCCGTGTCACGGGCGGAACGGCGATGGTCAAGCAATCCCTTGGACTGCCCAGCGCCAACTACCGCATGCGACCGGACACCCGTGCGCACATCCTGCACTACCCGCAGCGCTCCATCACCCGCACTCGCGCCATGGAAACCACGCACTTTGACGACCGCCCCGGTGGTCAGAACTTCATCGTGGCCATCATGTCGCTTCACGGCTACAACATGCAAGACGCTGTCATCATGAACAAGGGGTCCATTGACCGCGCTCTGGGCCGCTCCACGTTCAACCGCACCTACAACGCCGAGCGACGTCGCTTCCCTGGCGGACAGGTCGAAGAGATCGAGAAGCCAGGTACCTCCAAGCAGGAGATCAAGGGCCTCAAGGCACCCGATGCCTACGTGCACTTGGAAGCCGACGGCCTCCCCGTGCCTGAAACCTCCCTCGAAGGTGGAAACGTCCTCGTTGGAAAGACCAGCCCACCCCGGTTCCTCGAGGAATCGTCGGGTGGCTCCTTCTTGATGGCGCAGGAACGACGTGAGTCGTCCATGCTCGTCCGCCACGGCGAGAAGGGATGGGTCGACAACGTCTACGTGACCGAATCCCTCGACTCCGGTCGCCTCGTTCGCGTGATGGTCCGAAGCCACAAGGTCCCGGAAGTCGGCGACAAATTCGCCTCCCGCCACGGTCAGAAAGGTGTCATCGGACGCCTCGTTGAAGCCGAGGACATGCCCTTCACCGAAGACGGTGTTGTGCCCGACTTGATCATCAACCCGCACGCCATTCCGTCTCGAATGACGGTGGCTCACGTTCTGGAAATGATCGGCGGTAAGGTCGGTGCCATGGAAGGACGACGCATCGACGGCACCGCCTTCCGCGGTGAGAAGGAATCCAGCCTGCGAGACGGTCTCGTCCGCAACGGTTTGGCCCACACCGGTCGAGAAACCATGATCAACGGCGAAACCGGGGAATCCTACCCCGCCGACATCTTCGTTGGCTGCATCTTCTATCAGCGCCTGCACCACTTGGTCAGCTCAAAGATTCACGCACGCTCTCGCGGACGTGTGCAAATCCTGACCCGCCAGCCGACCGAAGGTCGTGCCCGCCAAGGTGGTCTGCGATTTGGTGAGATGGAACGTGATTGTCTCATCGCCCACGGCGCCTCGATGGTCATCAAGGACCGTCTGCTCGATGAGTCGGACGGCATTGACATGTACGTCTGCGCCCAATCCGGACACATCGCTTGGTACGATCCCAAGCGCGGCACCTACGTCAGCCCCATTCACGGCGACGGTGCTGAGGTCTACAAGGTACAAACTTCGTATGCATTCAAACTGCTCCTGGACGAAATGAAGAGTTTAGGTGTGGCCATGCGTCTTGAACTGGAGGACCGAAGATGAGTCGAAAAAGCACAATGATCCCCAAGCGAATCGCCCAGATTCGATTTGGTTTGATGGACCCGAGCGAAATCCGAAAGATGTCGGCTGTTGAAGTCAAGACCGCTGACACCTACAAGGACGACGGCCACGCCTACAAGCAAGGCCTGATGGACCCGCACATGGGTGTGATTGAGCCCGGTTTGCTCTGCCCCACCGACAACTGTCAGTACCAGGATTCGCCCGGCCACTTCGGCCACATCCAACTGGAGCTTCCCGTCATCCACATCGGGTTCGTGAACCTCATCAAGACGGCGCTGAAGGCCACCTGCAACGACTGCAGCAACATNNTGCTNCACAGNGAACCCGGCACNTCGCCCGGTTCCAACCCCGAACAGAGNGAGCAGGANTACTACCGNAACCGNATTCGNGACGTCATCACNAAGCACGGTGTNGGTTCAACCGANTTNTCNAANATCATCAANGAAGTNGAAAAGGTCACCTCNGGNACCAAGCGAAAGGTCTGCATGCACTGCGGNTCNNCCCAGGGCAAGATCATNCTTGACAAGCCAACGACCTTCAAGGAGAAGCACGACAACACCGAGCGAAAACTCAACCCTCGTGATGTCCGCGAGTGGCTCAGNAGCATCCCGCCCGAGCACCTCATCTTCATCGGCATGGACAAGCAAAACCGACCCGAATGGGTCGTGCTCAAGGTGCTCCCCGTGCCTCCGATCACCGTTCGACCGTCCATCACCTTGGACAGCGGCGACCGCTCGGAAGACGACCTGACGCACAAACTCGTTGACGTGCTGCGAATCAACCAGCGCCTGCGCGAGAACCGAGACTCCGGTGCACCTCAGCTCATCGTTGAGGATCTTTGGGAACTGTTGCAATACCACATCACCACCTACTTCGACAACCAAACGTCCGGCATCCCGCCCGCTCGCCACCGCTCCGGCCGAACCCTCAAGACGCTCACGCAGCGCCTCAAAGGAAAGGAAGGGCGCTTCCGAAGCAACCTTTCCGGTAAGCGTGTCAACTTCTGTGCTCGCTCCGTGATTTCACCCGACCCCTACCTCAGCGTGAACGAGGTCGGTGTGCCGACCAAGATTGCCAAGGAACTCACCGTACCCATTCGCGTGACGACTCGAAACCGCGAACAGATGCGACAGATGATCCTGCGCGGTCCCGACGTTCACCCCGGTGTGAACTACATCGTGCGTGGCGACGGTCGCCGAGTGAAAATCAACGCCCGAAGCCGCCTGATCAACGCAGGATTCCGCTGNCANAACCCCGAGTGCAACGAGGAGACCACCACGCGTCCCGACCTTCATTCGGTCATGCCAGCGCCCAACTTCCTGCCCGGTCTGGTCATCCAGAAGCAAATCTCGCTCAGCGGCATGGACCAACAAGAAGAAGTCAGCTACGTCGTGAACGACAACGCCACCCTCAACAACCTGCAGGGTCTCGATGAAAACGGAAAGAAGTTGCCTGAGGACGACCCACGAGCCATCCTCCACTACCGATGGATGCACGAGTTGGCTCAGGCCGACAACCCCAACCCCGAACCCTTCCCCGAGCACCTCGAGGTGGCCTGCCCGCACTGTGGCAGTCCCTTTGACGAGTGGGGCGAAGAGCGCACCGGTGTTGAGGACCGCTTGTCCACCCTGGACCGCTACGGCAACCCCAAGCCGGGGCTCCAAGTCGAGCGCCACCTGATCGACGGCGACGTGGTCATCTTCAACCGACAACCGTCGCTTCACCGCATGTCGATGATGGTGCACGAAGTTCGTGTCATGAAGGGNCACACCTTCCGGTTCAACCTGGCNGTGTGTACACCCTACAACGCTGACTTTGACGGCGANGAGATGAACCTGCACGTGATTCAGTCCGAGGAAGCACGTGCCGAAGCCAAGATTTTGATGCGTGTTCAAGAGCACATCCTGACCCCTCGCTACGGCGGTGCGGTCATCGGTGGTATTCACGACCACATCTCCGGCGCCTACCTGCTGTCCCGACCCGGCACCATGATTCGTCAAGCCCACGGCTTGGAGATGCTGGGCAACATCGGCTACACCGGTGCGCTGCCCGAACTGGTCAAGGACGCCAACGGCGAACCCGCTTACCGTGGCCAAGACATCATTTCGCTGATCATCCCCGACAACATCCACCTGCGATTCCGAAGCCGGTCCAACGACATGGTCAACGTCAAGGACGGCCAAGTCGACGGAACCCTCGACAAGCGAGCCATCGGTGCTGAAGACGGTCGTCTCCTCGACGCCATCGTTCAAACCAACGGCCCCGAGCAAGGGGCGCGGTTCCTTGACGAGTTCACCCGTCTTTCCATCGCTGCTTGTACGTCGCTTGGTTTCACCACCGGCATTGACGACGAGGACCTCTCTGAGGAAGCCGTTGACGCCATCAACGCAGCCAACGCGCTGGCCAGCGAAGGCGTCGAAGAAGCCCTCGAAAAGTTCGGCAAGGATGGAAAGAAGTACGATGCTCGCCCGGGACGAACGCCTCGCGAAACCCTCGAAGAGGACATCATGCTGATGCTCGACAAAGGTAAGCAGGAAGCCGGTGACATTGCAAAGGACGAACTCAACAAATCCGGTTCGACCAACGCTGCTGTCAACATGGCCATCTCCGGTGCCCGTGGGTCCATGGACAACCTGACCATGATGGCCGCCTCCATCGGTCAAGCCAAGGTTCGTGGTAAGCGTCTCGAGCGCGGCTACGATGACCGTGTGCTGCCTCACTTCAAGCGAGGCGGTCGCGGTGCGCTCGATCGTGGCTTCATCGCCTCATCGTTCAAGCGCGGCCTCGAACCCACGGAGTTCTTCATGCTCTCCGTCTCGGGTCGTGAGTCCCTCGTCGATACCGCCGTTCGTACGGCCAAGTCCGGATACATGCAGCGACGTCTCATCAACGCCATGGACGACCTGAAGGTCTTCGACGACGANATGCTCTCGGTTCGCAACACCGCCAACCGCATCATCCAGTTCAGCTACGGCGAAGACGGCATCGACCCGTCCCGTGGTGTGCACGGCTCACCGTTCAACATCGACGTCATCGTTGATGCTGCCCTGGGCACGGAAGGTGGCCTTGAAGACGACCGCGACTCCTACGAGTTCAGTTCCGCAGAAGAAGACATGGGCGCATGGGAAGAATCCGCCGAACACGACGGAGGTGAGAACTGATGGTCGTCAAGAGTGCAACCAAGAAGAAGCTCATGGATTTGGGCATCGACGAAAACTTCGCTCACGCTCTGGCGGACGACCGAAAGTGGGACGACGTGAAGGTGATGTCGCAAGCCGACATCGCCAAGATCTGTGAAACCGACTCCGAGACCGCCGGCAACATCCACGCCACCATCGTCGCAGCAACCCAGAAGGGTCGAGACGGCGATGGAGAGAGCACCGGGCCGGTGACCAAAGTTCGCCTTGCCGGACGCACCAGCAAGCGCCGAACCCGCGCCAAGACCGTCGTGGACATGGAACCTTACGATTACGACCGCAAGATGCAAGCCATGGAAAACGAACTGGCCAACGACCCTGTTTACAAGAAACTGCAAGAAGCCGTTGAAGCCACCGGCTCCGGTCGATTCACCAACCGTATCATGGCGGACTTGACGATGGCTTGTCACAGCCGTGGCAAGAAGAAACTCACCAAGCCGCAAGCCAAGAAGGTCATCGACGAAGCCATCGTGGCCCTCGACAGAGCCAGCATCGACCCTTACGAAGCGGCCGGCATCATCACGGCGCAGTCCATCGGTGAACCCGGAACGCAGATGACCATGCGTACGTTCCACTACGCCGGTGTTGCAACGGTCAACGTCACGCAAGGTCTGCCACGTATCATTGAGATCGTGGACGCTCGCAAGGTCCCGCAAACGCCGACGATGACGATTCGCCTGAAGGGCGAGCAAATGCACGACGGTAAGGCCGCCCAGAAATTGGCCGCTGCCATCGAAGTCACCACCACCGTGAACATCGCCACCCTCGAAACCGACGTCGCCCAGCGACGCCTGGTGTTGAACCTCAACAAGGGCAACCTCAAGCAAAAAGGCATGACGGCGGCTGAAGTCAAAGACAAACTCGAGCGCGCAACCCGCCTCTACGTTCAGGCAGACAAGGAGAAGAACCCGTCCAAGCTGACGATGATTCCAGGTGTCCACTCCGAAGAAGACTTGGCTGAACTCGCCGAAAACCCACCGTCGTACACCATGCTGTTGCAGCTTGAAGAGAAGATTCGGGACATGCGCCTCAAGGGCATCCCCGGTATCGAGCGCGCCAACCCTCAGTTGGACGACAAGACCGGGGAGTACTACCTCTCGACCATCGGGAGCAACCTGCCACGAATCAGCGAGTTGGAGAACATCGACCGATCTCGAACCTACACCAACAACATCATCGAGATTTACGACTACCTCGGCATTGAAGCTGCTCGACAAGCCATCGTCAACGAATTGCAAATGACGCTTGACGGCGCTCGCCTGGAAGTTGACGTCCGCCACCTGCTCATGGTTGCTGACGTGATGACCTCTGAGGGTGAAGTTCGTGCCATCGGCCGCCACGGTGTGTCGGGTACCAAGCACAGCATCCTCGCACGTGCAGCGTTCGAGGTCACCGTCAACCACCTGCTCAAGGCCGGTATCATCGGTGAGAAAGACTACCTCACCGGCGTGGCAGAGAACATCATCGTCGGCCAGCCCATCTCCTTGGGAACCGGCAGCGTGGCTCTGTACTACATCCCGGAAGAGTGAGATTCCAACCATGAGAAACACATGTGGAGAATGGAGGAAAAGAAATGGATCTAAGCCGACAACTGAAGAACGCAATCGCAACAGGGAACCTGTTGTTTGGACAACGACAAGCCAA
The DNA here is from genome assembly GCA_002725275.1 of Methanobacteriota archaeon. The sequence continues at coordinate 33,870 of PBOE01000026.1, read as the reverse complement.
GGACGCCTGTGCCAACGGCAACGCCAAAATGGTCATCGTGGCCGCCAACTGCCCCGATGATTACACCACGGCGTTGCGAGCCGCTCACCCTGAGGTGAGCATGCACCGGTCCCGGATGGTGAACCGTGAACTCGGCATCGCCTGCGGTAAGCCCTTCTCGGTGTCGACCATCACGGTCCTTGACGCCGGTGACAGCGACTTGATGGCGCTTGAGAGCAACCTTGAGTGAGCATCCTGGTCCGTTTGGACAACACCTTGATGGCCTTCGGGGGCCACGGCAAACCATGCGTCGAACACCTGCAGGCCTCGCCCTGTCTCTGACGGTCCTTTTGCTGCTGAGCATCATCGGTACAACCCTTGTCAACGTCGCACCGGTGACGGTGCTGGATGACGACCTTGAAACCTCGATGAACACCGGCGGTCGAAGCACCTCTGCGGAGGTCTTCCTCGCCGGAGGTGGATCGAGCACTCACGACGAATTCTCCGGCGCCATCGCCTCCGTCGACAACGGCTGGGTCATCGCTGGCGACGTCAATTCCTCTGCTGCCTCGCTGGTCTTCGGCACGCAAACCTACACCCCCACCTCACCGTACAGCAACGGTAACGACTTCTTCCTCGCTTCGGTTGACAACAGCGGCACGTGGAACTACGTCGTCGGCGCCGACCACAGCCAAGGCGGCGTCTCGTTCATGGCCGACGTGACCTCTCACGCAGGAAACGGCATCGTCGCCGGCTACATGTACGGACCCGTGGACTTTGGCATGACCTCGCTCAGCACCGCCGTGCAGTTCGACGGCTTCGTCGCGCAGGCGGACGCCATGGGGAACTGGATGTGGGCCAAGGGGTTCCAAACCCTTCCGAACTCGTCCACCGACTCCAGCATCCCACAAGCCGTGACCGTTGACCAGTTGGGTGACGTCATCGTCGCCGGTTATTTCTCTGGCGAGACGGATTTTGGTGGAACAACCTTCAACGTTTCAAACGCTGAGATCTTCATCGCCAAACTCGACGGGGCCAACGGTGCTCTCAAGTGGGCGGTGACCGGAGGAGGCATCGGGAACCAACAGGTGACCGACATCGTCGTTGACAACGCCGGCAACATCCACGTCGCCGTACTCACGCAGAACAACGTGTTGTTCGGAACGAACAGCTACAACGTCGTTGGCACCCAGGATTCCGTCATCGTCAAACTTTCCAGCGCAGGGGCGTTCCAATCCGTCACCGGGTACGGCATTGCCAACCAAGCCGTTTCGCTGACGGCCCTGGCCGTGGACACCAACGGGGACCTCTATGCGGGTGGCTCCTTCGAGGGAACCATGGCCAAGAACGGCTGGTCCATCACTGCGAACAAGGGCGGCTCCGACCTGTTTTTCATCAAAGAAGGCACCACGCCATCCAACCAGTGGGCAGCCACCGGTGGCTCCAACTCAGCCGACAGTCTCCAAGCCATGGACGTTAGTTCGGCAGGCGAACTGGTCTTTACCGCCTTTTTCCTTGACGGTACGTTCAGCGCCGGCACCAAATCCACCACGGGGACGAGCAGCAACTGGATCGCAACCCTCGATGCCGACGTCATGCTGGGAGGCTTGACCAACACTGGCGGATGGTCGTGGCTTGACGTCACCGGAAGCGCTGCCCTCGAAGTCGGATGGGACATCGCATTCAACGGAAGTGACGTCGCCGCTGCGGTGGGTTCCTACGTCGGACCGGCCGGCAGCGACACCATCACCAAAGGCACCGATAGCGTGACCACGGCCGGTGGATGGGACCTCTTTGTTTGGGCCTTGGACCCCTCCATGAAAGCCGATTCGGACAACGACGGTGTTCCCGACGTGTCCGACAACTGCCCCAACGATTCCAACCCGCTTCAGGGGAACACCGACGGTGATGCCCAGGGTGATGCCTGCGATTCGGACGACGACAACGACGGTATCACCGACAACTCTCCTGACGATTGCCCCCGCGGTGGCGCAGCCAATTGGGGCTCAACTCAGAACTTCGACGACCCCGCCAACTCCACCGACTGGGATCGCGACGGCTGTAAGGACGACGTTGAAGACGCCGACATGGACAACGACGGCGTTGAGAACGACGTCGATCTCTGCCCCCGTTCCTCCTATCAGCCCCCTCGCCCCACGTGGGTTTCGGATTCCATCACCGACGTGGACGGCGATGGTTGTCGCGACGCTGACGAAGACACGGACGATGATGGTGATGGCTTCGAGGACGTGAGCGACGATTGCCCGACGGTGGTCGGCAACTCAACCCTCGGCGAGGAAGGATGCCAGGACAACGATGGCGACGGTTGGTCAAACAACTTTGACGACTGCCCCAACGAGTTCGGAAACTCAACCCTCGGCGGCAAGAACGCCTGCCCGGACATGGACGGCGACGGTTGGGCCGACGCTGACGATGCGTTCACTGAAGACCCAACCCAATGGTCGGACGCCGATGGTGACGGCTACGGCGACAACACCGAAGGCACCACGCCCGACGACTGCCCCACCGTGGCCGGCACCTCCACCTTGGACCGGCTGGGTTGCTTGGACACCGACAGTGACGGGTACTCCGACCCCGACAGCATGTGGAACGCTGAATCCGGTGCGGACGCCTTCATCGACGACCCGACCCAGTGGTCGGACTTCGACGGCGACGGCTACGGCGACAATTACGCCAACGACACGTGGACGGACCGAAACCCGTCATGGCCGGGCGAATACCGAACCGACGTCGTCCTCCAGGACGCCTGCCCCACTCAAGAGGGAACGTCGTGGCAAAACGGCCTCATCGGCTGCCCCGACCAGGACGGCGACGGTTGGTACAACCTCCAAGACGCCTTCCCCAACGACCCCACGCAATGGTCCGATACGGACGGCGACGGCTACGGCGACAACGCCTCGGGAACGGACGCCGACCAGTGCCCTGACATCGCAGGAACGTCAACCGCTGACCGATTGGGCTGCGAGGACAGCGATGGCGACGGGTATTCTGACCCCGACCCGAACACGAACTGGTTGCCCGCAAACGGCGCTGACGCATTCCCGAGTGAGCCGACCCAGTGGGCCGACCAAGACTCAGACTTCTACGGCGACAACCCTGCAGGCGACCGTGCGGATGCTTGCCCCACCGTCCGTGGCACCTCAACCGTTGACCGCTTGGGCTGCGAGGACAGCGACGGTGACGGCATTTCTGACGAAACCGACACGTGGACGCTCGCTCAGGGAGCCGATGCGTGCCCGCTTGCCTACGGGACGTCAACCGCCGATCGCATCGGTTGCGCCGACACCGACGGCGACAATTACTCCGACCCCACGCCCGATTACGGCATCGAGCAGGGCGCTGACGCTTATCCACAAGACCCCACGCGATGGATCCTCGAACCCAAGGAAGACGAGACCTTCTTTGCCTCGACCAATGCACTCATCGGCAGTGGTGTGGGGCTGTTGCTGGCGCTGGTCGTCATCGGACTCATCATGCGGCGACGAGGCGGTAAAGACACCACCGAGTGGACCGTCCCGGCCGGTGGAGGCGGCGGAAACCCCGGCTTCGCCGCACCGGTGGCCATGCCTGACTTCGGAGCCCAGCCCGTGTCGCAGCCGGCTGCCCAACCGGCGTATGCCGCTCCCGTTGCCATGCCTGATTTCAATGCGCAACCGGTGGTGGCCCAACCTGACCCCGCTCGCGATTACTACAACAGTCTGCTCGCTCAGGGCTACCCTCACGACGACGCCGTTCGCTACACGCAGCAGTACTTCCAACAATTCCAAGGTTGAACCCGGATCGTGGATTCGATGGAAACGGCGCCACCCTCGAGGCTGTTGGACAACCCCGTCGTCAGAGGTTTCCTCATTTTTTCGGCCTTCCGTGCCGTGTACGGCGTTGGCATCCTCGTGGTGACTTACCTGTTGGCCACCAACGCAACGGCCCCGTGGTGGACCTCGCTGGTGTTTCTGGCGTGTTCCATGGTGTTTTCACGATGGTTGTTCCGCAAGCTCAAGCAACGATGGCCAAGCCTGTTTGATGCCCGCAAGAAAGAAGCAAATCCGGAAGCGAATCAGACGACGCCTTGAGCGATCATGGCCTCGGCTACCTTCAGGAAACCGGCCACGTTGGCACCGAACACGTAATCACCTTCTCGACCGTATTGCTTGGCGGTTTCGAAGGCGTTCTTGTGAATGTTCACCATGATTTCTTCAAGGCGCTGGTCAACCTCTTCGCGGGTCCACGACAACCTGAGGGAGTTCTGCGACATTTCCAGACCCGAGGTGGCCACGCCACCGGCGTTGCTGGCCTTTCCGGGAGCGAACAAGACGCCGGCTTTTTGGAAGACTTCGACGGCTTCGGGAGTGCACGGCATGTTGGCACCTTCACCCACTGCAATCACGCTGTTGGCGACCAACATCTCGGCTTCCTCACCGTTGAGCTCGTTCTGGGTGGCACAGGGGAGGGCCACATCGACCTTCACGTTCCACAGCCCGTTGACGGAGGGCTCGGGAGCGCTGGCGGTGAACGTAGCCGAGGGGTATTGCTTGGCGTATTCAGAAATGCGCCCACGTCGGTTGTTCTTGAGGTCCATGACCCAAGCCAACTTCTCACGGTCAATGCCGTCTGGGTCGTGGATGAACCCTGAGGAGTCCGAGAACGTGACGGGGACACCTCCAAGGTCGAGCACCTTTTCACAAGCGAACTGGGCCACGTTTCCGGAGCCGGAGATGGAGACCGTGGCGCCCTCGAAGGACTTGCCTTTGGTGGCCAACATTTCACGAGCGAAGTACACCAGGCCGTAGCCCGTGGCTTCGGGACGAATCAGGGAACCGCCGTAGGCAATGCCCTTTCCGGTCAAAACGCCGGCTTGGAATTCGTTTTGCAGCCGCTTGTACATGCCGAACATGTAGCCGATTTCACGACCGCCCACACCGATATCGCCGGCGGGCACGTCGCAATCATGGCCGATGTGGCGCCAGAGTTCCATCATGAAGGACTGGCAAAAGCGCATGACTTCTCCGTCGGATTTGCCCTTCGGGTCAAAGTCCGAGCCACCCTTGCCACCGCCCATGGGCAAGCCGGTCAAGGAATTCTTGAAGATCTGCTCGAAGGCGAGGAACTTGAGAATGGAGGTGTTGACGCTGGGATGGAAACGGAGACCGCCCTTGTAGGGTCCAATGGCGCCGTTGAATTGAATGCGGAAGCCACGGTTGACTTGCGTGTTGCCCGAGTCGTCAACCCACGGAACACGGAAGTGGATGAGGCGCTCGGGTTCGACAACACGCTCCACGATGGAGACGTACGCTGGATTGGCCTCAAGAACAGGCTCAAGCGATTCCAGAACTTCCTTCACCGCTTGGTGAAACTCAGGTTGGTCGGGGTCACGGGCTACGACTTTTGCATAAATTGCATCACTGGGGCTCATCGGCATACCTTCTCACACCCAGAGGTGTGTTGCGCCGCCCTTATGCAGACCCTTTCTAATGGTTGCCCCTGTACCGTCTCCACAGGTAGGAATTCCGCGTCTTCAACATCGCCTCAAAAACTGCAGACCGTAAGGTAGCGCTCCAAACGTTCAATCCGTCGTTGCCCTTCTTCGTCGACTTCACTCATCGATCGAATGGACTCCTCGATGAGGGCGTGCTGATCTTCCTGGAGACCGATGATTCGACGAAGATGGTCGAGCATGGCCCATTCATCTTCGCTGATGATGTCATCATCCAGCGCTGCGATGAGCGCCGACTGGTACGTGGTTGCATCACCCATGTGGTGACCGCCGAACTCACTGTCGTCATCAAACGGAGAGGCGACCTCCCCTGCCACCACGGCACGGCATTCCGCCGTATCCGCCGGTGCAACGCCCAGGGCTTGGGCAAGAATGCGGAGGATCTGAGCTTCATCGTCGGTTACGATGGCGTCATCGAACGCCACGCGCATCGTTTCGAGGTAGAGGAACAGGCCACGAGTGGGTACAAGGCTCATGCTCCACATGAAGGGCGACTCGTCCTTGAAACTTCGCCAACAGCGTCGCTCTCCACCGATTTGAGAATGTATGACAGACAATGACGATTTGTCATCATCTGCGTTATATTGATATACTGGCTGTTTCAGTCTAAACTTGCAGGAGGAACCCGGATGAGCCAGCCCACCAGTGCCGTTTCGCTCAGAATTACGGAGGAAGACCTTGCGTTGCTGGACGCCCGTGTTGGCATGGACGGTGCACGAAACCGTTCCGACGTGGTTCGTTTGGCCATCCAAGAATTCCTTCACAACCAACCGCTTCTCACGGGCATGAAGTCCATTCGCATCCCCTTGGGACGTGCCGATCAGCGCCGTCTCGCCCACCTCTACGAATTGAATGGCGTCACGCCAGAACAGGCTGCCCAGGAGGGTTTGAGCCTTTACATCAAGCGGGCGGTTGCCGAAATCGATCCGATTGACAGTACACTCGAAGAAGCCGTGGAGGCGTCCAGGGCTTCAACGATACGACGCAGCGAATACCAAGAATGAATTGGTGAGAGACTGGAGGGGATGGGATGAATTGGCAAAACTCGGGCTACAACCTTGGTGATGCCACCCTTGGAGCAACGCAGGACCGGCCTGTCCTGCAGAGCTTTGTCTCGCTGTATCAGCGTGCCCGTCGTGCACGCCTTGGCCTTGGTTCCCACAACCAAACACCCCCACACGCTTCCCTGGACGACGGCCAGGGAGGCCCAGATTCCACCCCCGTCAGTTGATGCGGTGGTTCCCCCGTGCCCAGCCCCCACACTTCTGGGCACATTGACGAGCACCGGTCAAACCTGTGACCTTCATCCCAATCCTTTAGGAGGGTCGCCGTAGGATGGGCGTTATGAACGAGGAAGTCGCAAGGGTGGATTCGTCCACCTATCCGTTTCTCGCTCATGCCACACCACGACCCGGTCAGCTGGAGATGATCCAAGACGGCATCAAAGCGCTCGCCGGTGGCGGATTCCACCTTGCGGCGGCACCGACTGGAATTGGAAAGACGGCCGCATCCTTGGCGGCAGCGCTCGAGGTCGCCGGTCGTTCGTCGCAAAAGAAAACGGTGTTCTTTCTCACGTCAAGGCAAACCCAACACCGCATCGTGGTCGATACGGTTCGAAGAATCAACCAGCGCCGTCAGGGCATGATGCCGGTTCGTCTCGTGGACATGGTCGGTCAGGCCGGGATGTGCGTCCAACCTTTTGCCAAAGAATCACCCCTGGTCTTCTCGTTGCTGTGCAGTCAAGCCCGAAAAACCCGTTCCTGCAAGCCTTGGATCACCGCCGCACCGGGACTCAAGGAGCGCATTCTCGCCAGCCCGCTCCACGTTGACGAACTGGTCGACATCAGTCGCACCCACACGGTGCACGGGGAACCCGCCCAAACCTGCCCGTGGAAGGCCGCACGTGAAGCCGTGAGCGGCGCCGATGTCTTCGTGGGTGACTACAACCACCTCTTTGACGACGGCGTCCGTGAATCCAGTCTCAAGGCGATGGACCTCTCGCTTGAGGACATCATCATCATCGTTGATGAGGCCCACAACCTTCCGGACCGCATCCGGATGACGCTGGAAAAAAGGTTGACGAGAACGATGATTCGGAACACGCAAATCGAACTTGAAGAGTACGCTGGTGTCCTCGCTCAAGCCATGAAAGCTCCCGGTGGCGAGGCCTTTTCGATGACCCACGGTCTTGCGGCGTGGGCGTTCGATGTCGTCAAAGCCTCGCGCACGGGCTTTGATGCGCTGTTTGGAAGTTGCATGCGCGGGTTGGCCGGAAACGAGGAAGAAGCCGAGGTCAAGACCGAGGACGTCCTGAACGTGTTCCATCGAGCGTGCGACGTCGTTGAGGGTAAGGCAGGCCAGCAGCAACTCGCCGCCTCCACGTCAACCCACCCTGAAGTCGATGTGGCCGTTCGCATTCACCAACTGCGCGACGTCTTGGCCAGCGTTGACGTTGACATGGAGGCCGGCGACGATGGGAACCCCATGGAACCGAACGCTCACCGGGTGGCTGAAATCTTGGATTGTCTCATCAAGTTCGGCTCCACGCCGGCGCTGACGATGATTTACGACACCAAGGGAAAGGACGGACGAATCACGACTCACCTGCTCGACCCCGGGCTTGTCTCCAAGCCCGTGTTCGAACAATCAGGCGGTGCCCTGTTGATGTCCGGTACGCTCTATCCGCCAAGCATGTACGCCAACATTCTCGCCCTTCCCCCCGCTCGAACCACATCGGTGGCCTATCCTTCGCCGTTTGCCGCCATGCGCCGGCCCGTGCTGGTTGCAAAGAACGTCACGACAAAATACACCGAACGAAGCCCGCAAAATACGCAAGCCATCCGCGCCCACATCCAAGCCCTCATCGATGCCTCACCCGGCAACGTGGCGGTGTTCGCACCGTCCTACGCCATGCTCAACGAAGTGGTGCTTGAGGGGGCGTTCACCGGTGCCCGCATCATGGCTGAAAGCCGTGAATGGACCAAACAGGATCTCGACCAAGTGGTGGACACGCTCCTGGAGGAGAAACGACACGGGCGCAAAATCCTGCTCGCCGGCGTGTTCGGGGCTCGTCTGTCCGAGGGCGTGGATTACCACAGCGGGGCGCTGGATGCCGTGGCGTGCATCGGTATTCCTAATTCGCCGCCCTCGGTTCTTTCAAAATCGCTCAAAACCTATGCGGAAGAGCGGTTCGGGCGCAACCTTGCCTGGCGATACACGGTCTCTCAACCGGCCATCAATTCCATTCTCCAAGCGATGGGGCGGCCCATTCGCTCCATCGGGGACCGCGCCCTCATCCTCTTGCTGGATCGAAGGGTCACCGACCGCACCTACGCCGGCTGTTTCCCTGCCGATTTGCGCATGAACGATGCCACCGACCACGAATCGACCCAGCGCTTTGCACGCCGTTTCTTCACCAAAGTGCACCCTGACCGTTCGCTTGAGACGGAATGAATCACGTCCGAAGGTTCATGTGGGCTCGTCGAATCCAAAACGGCATGGAGGACTGGAAGCCGCTTGACTTCACCGGCGACGAAGAGGCCGTGGCGGGTGAACAACCACCGATGCCCGAGGGGCTCGAAACGGACGCTGCCACCCTTCAGGCACTCTTTGAATCCTCAAGCGATCACCTTGCTGATGTGCGTCAGCGCCACATGGAGGTGCTGATCACCGCTGGTATGCTGCCGGAAAGCGGTCTTGCCGAGCACCACCCCGAGCGGGCACTGGCCTGGGTCGTGGAAGGCATCAACGGTCGGCTGAACCCTGACGGCCTGACCGTCCCGCTGTTGGGAACCCACGAGGACGCCATTCAACTCCATGTTAAGCAAACAGAGGAGGCCACCTTGGTTCGTCTCGACATCGAAGACAGCGAGGGTCCGAATTTGGTGAGGGAATTGCCGCTTCCAGCCGGGGCCGCCTCAACGCTCGCCGCAAATTTCAGCAACGGACGCCTCACGCTTCGCTGGTGAGCGACTCAGCGTTGCGGGATGGATTGGATCTGAGCGATTTCACCGCTGATTCGGTTCAGAGCCTGCAGAGCAACGTCTTGGTGTTGTGAACCCATCTCCTCTCGGCTGTACCGGGCCATCTCGAAGGTGTTGTCAAGGGCGGTCAACGCATCTTCTGAAACACCTTGCAGTGCCTGACGAACGGCGAATTCAAACTCACGCACCGTTTCGAAATCCCGACGCAGGAAGCCGCGTTGCTGCAACAGCCCACAGAGGTCCTGATAGCACGTGAAGATGGCTTCGCGAATGGCGTCGCCGGCTGCCAAGAGTTCAGCGGTGTAGGCAAAGACTTCAGCGGCGTCTTTGAGGAGGTCGTCGGCGATCATCTTTCGTCGATACAAGACCACACCGCCAGCGATGAGGGCTGCCAACAGCACCACGAGGACGTAGGACCACCACGGCGTTTCGGCTTGCTCTGCTTCGAATTCATACTGCGGCGCAAACCCATCGCTCCGAAGGGTTTCGAAGGCCTGGATGCTTTGTGCAGAAAGACGTGGGTCGTTCACGATGATGTCCATGGTGAGCTGGCCCCAGATGTCGGCATCGCCGTAGGGCGGGTCGGCCTTGAAGACGAACGGAGCACGGCCGTTTTCATCGGTCTGCGCACCGAGGTTAGCGAGTTGCGATTGATTCGCGTCGTAGAGATAAACCACGATATCGATGCCGGGCAGACCGACTTTCGTGTCTTCAGCAATCACGGTCAACGAACCGCCGACGTCTTCTTGTTCGTTCTCAACGATGTCGAGCAGATCCACGGTGATGACAGCGTCGACTTGGACGAAGACGGTCTGGCTGATGCTGGCAGCGTTCAGGTAGAGCGTGTCGTTGCGAGCAACGTCGAGGAAGAAGTACTGTGAACCGACCTCAAGCCAATACGGGGCCATTGCGCTCAGTGAATAGTTGCCGTTGGACCAAGAAACCGTGGTGTTGGAGAAACAGCGAGCACCCTCACGACCGCTTTCACAGTCGGAACCGTTGCCGATGGACAGGAGGAGGTTCTCAAAGACCTCGCCCGAACCTCCGACTTCTTGGACGGAGCCGGAATAGAAGATGGGTTCGAACAAGTTGTCCGAGCGCGTGACCACCGGTGTGCGGGTGGCGGCATCGACCTGAATGAGCAGGTCGGCCCAGACTCGGACGCTGCTTTCTGCTTCGGCGGCCAAGTGAGCCTGTGTTCCCTCGAACACCACCGTGATGGTGTGCTGTCCGCGTGTGAGGTCCATTGTTGCCGGGACGGTGGCGCTCCAAGCGCCGTCAGCCCCGGTCGTGGTCGTGAACAGGGTGTTTCCGTCAAGTTGGACCAGCAACTCAAACCCGACCAGACCGTCTCGGTCAACCGTATCAAAGTCGTAGAGACGACCGCTCAGTTCCCAGGTGTCGCCTCGGGTGGCGTCGATACCGTCCTCGAAGAGGAGGGTGACCCACGAGCGGTGGGAAAGGAAGAAGGTAGCGTTGCCTTCTCCGCTTCGGTAGTAGCCCTGCGGGGCGACTTCTGCCACCAGCGTGCGGTTGCCGAAGTCGAAGATGTCAGGGACCACCCAGTCGAAGGTGAAATCCCCGTTTTGGTTCGTCGTCAGGCTGTTGATGACGATCCCCTCAACGACGAGTTGAACCTGGTGGTTGCCGATGCCAACGAGTTGGTTGTCGACCACCGAGCCGGTGATGGTGACCGTTTCGTTGACCGCCACGGGTGATGAAATGTCGACCGTGACCAGAACAGGGCTGAAGATTTCCCAAAGACCGGAAGCGTTGCTCGGCAGGTAGGCTACCGTACCGGTGAAGCGCGTTTCGAGGACGACCGGGCCGAGCGGAGCGTCTGCAGGGACGGGATGAACGGCGGTGAATTCGCCAATTTCATCGGTGGTGGTGTTGGTCAACCACTGGCCGCCCAGCCAAATCTCAATCGTCATGTTGGGCAACGGGTTGTCGACAACGTCGAGCAGACGGCCTTGGATGGTCATCGTGGTCTCACGGTCGGCGTCGCCGGATGCGGTCAACAGGAGAATCTTGGTGGGTACACTCACGTTGAAGTCGACCGAGGCTGAACTTGGCATGTAGTACTCGGGGTTGTTGGAATCACCGTAGCCAACCGGGTCCACCCATTCCCGTCCACCGCGGAATTCAACGCTGATGAGATGCGGGCCTGCAGCCGTGTCCTCAGGGAGCGTGTACGAGAACGTGTAGGCGCCGGTGAGGTTGTCGGTCTCGATGCTGGCCACGGGCACGCCGTCGATCAGCAAGTGGACGATCGCTGTTGAAGCAACACCGTTGCTCTGGAGCACCAAACCGAGGTCGTCGAGGAGCGTACCGTTCACCACCAGCGTATCACCGGCCACCAGAACCGTTGGTGCTTCCGTGATGACCACGTCGGTTTGCCCGAGGACCACGAACTTTGAGGTGGCGTTGGTACCGACAATGCCCGTGGTACCCGGGATGCCAGCGTAAGCAGCGTGAATGTCCGTCGGACCGACGGTCATGTTGGCAGGAACGGTGAGGTTGCCCCAAGCCGAGCCGTTGGCGGCGGTCAGCACCGTGATTTGAACGGGTGATGCGTCGTTCATCGTGGAGGTCAAGGAGACGACCACGCTCTGGTTCGCAATTGGAGCACCCTGGTTGTCTCGCAACAGAACGGAGAAGTCCACCGGCGTACCCCGCTCGGTGCGGTCGTTCAGCGAGGGTTGGCCGATGCCGTCAAGGATGGGAACGATGAAGTTCATCACCGAGAATCCACGGGAATCGAAGGTTGTGTTGTTGTCGGAACCGACGTAGTAGTTCACGGTGGGAATGTAGGTGGCCTCCATGAGGTGACTTCCAGCGGCGAAGGTCTCGCTGAGCCGGATGGTGGCGTTCCAGAACCCGTCAACGCCAACGGTTCCACCCGTAGCGGTGAAGCCTGCGGGCTGGCCGTTGATCGAAAAGAGAACGTTGGCGTTGGCAAGGACACTGCCGTCTCGCTCTTCCAATCCCGAGCCGTTGTCGGAAATGATTTGGCCGCTGATGTTGAACGCTGTTCCTGCGACGGGGTTCGCTGCGATGCTGTCAACGACCAAGAACGTGAGCGATCTCACCGTGATGCTGGTCAGGTTCGCACTCGTCGAGAGCAAATCGGTTGAACCGTTGAACACCATCTGGACGACGATGAGACCCAGTGGGTGGTCGTAAGGCACGGTGAAGGTGAAGTTAGCGAAGCCCTCACCGTCGGTGCTTTGGGGCGTAAGCCAAGTTTCATGGAACTGAAGCCCGACTTCGTAGTTTGAAAGCGGCGCAAAGAGGTCGGAGGCCTCAACCAACTTGGCGGACATGTTGATGCTGTTGCCGCGATTGATGGCCACGGCGTTCAGGGGCTGCAAATTCTCAAGGCGAGAGACACCCATCACCTGAACGGGAGATTGGGCCGTCGCCGTGAGGTAGAACGGCGAGGACTCGTTGACCACGGTGATGATCAGGGTGTGAGGACCTCGCGTGGTTCCGTTGCCTGCAGTGTCGGTCGGCACGGTCATGTTGAAACTGCCGTTGGCGGTGGTGGCGAAATTGCTCAGCAGAATTTCTTCGGGGTTTTCCAGCCAGAACACGTTGAGGCGAACGGCAGAGATGAGGCCTCTGCTGGCGTTCTCCCCGTCCTCCACCTGACCCATGACGTTGAAGGGTACGCCGGCGGTGACGGTGCTCGGCACGGACATGAGGGTGATGGCGCTGGTGACCTGGACGGTGACGTTTACGATGGTGGCGTTTCCGTAGCGACGGGCGTTTCCGGCAGCGAGAGCGGCTGAGAGGTCGTCTTGAACCACGATGGCCACGTCGTAGTAGCCAGGCGCAATGCCGGACGGTGTGAAGTCGAACGTGGCGTTTCCTTCGCTGTTGCTCGCAACGATACCGAGGCTCTGGTTGGTGTTTCCATAATCCCAGATGTAGTCGACGCCGGCGCCGCTGATGTTGGAATTGTCGGCAACATCGGTGATCTTGGCGGTGAGCGAAATCGTGTCGTTCATTTCAACGATGTACGCCGATCGTTCCGCCTCAACCACCACCTCCGTGATGATGCCGCCCAACTGGGAAATTTGAGTCGGCGGTGCTGGAGGTACAGCTGAGTCAACAAAGGCGTAGTAGGCGCCTCCAGGCGGTGCCTGCGTCAGGAAATCGAAGTCAACGACGAACTCGTAGGCGTCCGACCGGAGGGTGGTTGGCATGGTGATGGGGATGTCGAAGGCCCCGGTGGTGTTGTTCAGGGTGGCCTGTGCGACATCAATCGGGCCTTGCTCGGTGAACAGGGACACGGTGATCAGGGTCGTGTTGTTGAGAACAGGAGTGAGGTAGACCGAATCGAAGATGTCGCCGAACAGCCGCGTGGTGTTGCCCATGTACGTCCAGTCCTGGGCGATGGACAGGTTCCAACCGATGTCAGCCATGACGCGCATCGAGCCGTTGCCCGTGGAAGGCTGATAGAACGATGAGCCGTTGAAGGCGATGTCGATGGGGTAATCGCCCGATCGCAGGTTGGCGTCCAGCGGCAGGGTGATTTCGAGGAGGTCGAACTCGGGGTCGACCGTCGTGTTGAACCAAGAACCATCGAAACTGAAGTCGAAGTTGCCGAGGAGGTCAGAGGTGGCGGCGATGCCGCGGTGGTCGTTGATTTGCACCGTGAGGAGAGCGTCTTGACCACGAACCTGTGCGGATTCTTGAACTTGGAACGTCAGCATGCCGCGCAGGAAGTAGGGCGCTCCTGCAGAAACGTTGGCGTCATCGGTGGCCGGCAGCGTGGCGGGGAAGAAGCGCAGGCGAGTTTCAATTTCACCTGCCGCCACCATGAGGTTGGCTGGAAGGAGGTACTGGACCGAGAAGGTCCCGGAGACGCTCAGGTTGAAGACTTCCATCCATGCGTCGCCAGAGTCGTTAGCTCGCACGGCGAATTGCAGGTCACCGGTGAGGGCTGTGGGTGATGCACCCAGCGACAAGGCACTGCCGTTGACCCAAACGTCGTTGTCGAGCAGCAAGATGCTGTTGTTGGTCAGCGGACCTTCGATGGTCGCTGTCAGGTTGGGCGCATCGGTCACGTTGAGCACGATGCTGGTCGTGGTGGGGTTGAGGTGGAAGGCGGCAGGGGTGGCACCCGGTACCGAGGTGTCCTGCCATCCGGAGAAGCCCATGGTCGCTGCGAGGTTGCCACGAGGTTCAGATTCACTGAGGTTGAGGGTGATGCTCCACGAACCGCTGAGGTCGGTCTGGGTTGAGAGGTTTTGAGCCCCGTCCACCGACGAAGTGTAGGACAGCCACACGGTTTGGTTGGGCATGTTGAAAATTTCGTCAACCGGCTGGTTGGCGAGCACCAACCGGCCCTCGATGACCGTCGTGGCCCCTGCACCAGCGATGGGGGCGTTGATGGCCAACGGTGCGGTATGATTTAGGGTCGAATTTTCTGTCAAGTTGACGAAGCCGTCGAACACGACGCCATCGTGTGATACATAGCCAGACTGACGATGCTCGATGACGATGTTGTGCATGCCTGGCGCCGTTGGGGCGCTGGGGAAACCGGTGAGCGTGAAGGTCCCGTCGGCGGCGGTGAGGTTCTCGTCCAGCAGAATTTCCTGGGTGGCGCCCGGTCCGGGGACGAACTCGGCATCGGCGGAGGGCGTGAGGTAGGAGAACACACGGATGTCCTCGATGGGCGTCCCGTTGCCGACGTAGCGCAGTTGGCCGGTGACCGTGATGCTCTCCGTGCCGTCTCGAGCCACCGTCAGGGTTGAAATGGTCTGGTTCACGATTTCAACCTCTTCGGCAGGCGGGCACGGGTCGAAGGGAATCCAACCGAGGTCGGTGTTGCCGTTGGCGCTGTTTTGCTGCAGGCGGACCTCGGACCAGGTCGCAGCATCGGTGGAGTAGACGGCATATCCGTCTCCCGTCCACGTGCCGCCGATGTACCCGGTGACTTGACGTGCGGGCAGCCCAGCAAGTCGCGCCATGGTGACGAACGCCGTGTTGAACTCTCGGCAGGACCCTTCTTTCAGCGCTTCGAGCACGTTGAGGGTCACGTCAACCGGGCTGCTGGTGCCGGAGCCGTTGAAATTCCGCTTGAATTCCGTCGTGCTGTTGCCGTTGATGATGAAGTCCTCGAGGGCCAAGGCCGTGCTGTAAGCGTCCGTGGCGCCGGCGTCGTTAATGACGCCGAACGTGATGTTCCGCACGTAAGAGAACTCAGAAGATGAATCGCTGAACTGTGGATCGAGGAGCAACTCGTACGGGAAGCCTTGGCCGGGAACGGTGGTCGAAGCCAAGGTGGCCCAGTCGAAGTAATACTCCGGTTGCTGGAAAACGACCTGGTCAATCGAACCTTCCTCAACGGTGAGGATGTGGGTGTCGTTGGTTCTCGAGATGTTGGCGGTGGGCTCGAAGTAGAACGACACGTTCGAGTACCACGATGGAGCGGGTATTTGTCCGGAAGCCAACGGTTGCGTGAACTGAACGTTCCACTCCACGGTGTCGTTCGCGAAGGAGATCGGAGCCAAATGCGTGAGGTTGCTGACCGGGATGGTCAGGGTCGAGGCAGGGTGGACGCTTTCGAGGTGAGCGTACGTCGTGCCCGTGTAGAAGTCGTTGGTGATGGTTCGCCAGCGGTGGTCGAGGTTGAGGTCAACCGTTCCTGAGGTGTTGTTGGCGTAGAACACGATGCCCGTTGACATGATGTCGTCGGTGGGGTCAAAGGGATCGAAGGGTGCACCGGCACAGTTCACAAACCAGAAAATGTCAGGGCATTCCAAACCGTCAAGCATTCCGCCACCGTCGGTGTCAGGGTTGGTCCAGTCGGTTCCCGTTTGGTTCTCCACGGCGTCGGGAATCCCGTCGCCGTCAAAGTCGTCGGGTTGAATGTCATCGGAAGGGTCGTTCTCAGGGTTGGTGCCGTCAAAGTATTCGCTCCGGTCGTCCACACCGCCTTGGTCGGTGTCGTAAGCAGTGGAGGTGGTCACCCAAACGTCCTGGGACCCGTTGGTGATGCCAATGTAAATCAGGTCGCAACCGGTGGAGTTTTCGAAATAGTTGTTCAGACCGTCGCCGTCGTCGTCGAGCAGGTTGGCACACGGTTGGTTCGGATCGGTGTTGTCCTGAATTTCATCGAAGTCGTTCACGCCGTCAGCGTCGCTGTCAGCGATGCTCGGGTTGGAAAACCATCCAAACGTGCCGAGCAATTCCTGCCAGTCAGCCAAACCATCACCGTCGGTGTCCTCGAAATCGTCATCGCAGTAGTTCTGCGTGGTTGTGATGGTGCCTGCGTTCACGGCGTCGGTGTGACAGAACGAGCCGTTCCGATTCGCCACGTCTGTCGCTGTTCCCGAGGGAGTGTTGGATACACCCTGGAGGACGTTGTTCACCACCGTGGTGTAGGCGAAGGATTCCCACGTCCCCGAGACGTTGTACCATCCCGTGCCACCTGCGGGATTGAAACCTGAGCCGTCGCCGACCTCAAGGCGACTTCCGGGGAGCGATTGAACAAAGGTGGTTTCGAAATTCACCAGGGAATCACAAGGATCGGTTCCGTGGCTGATGTTTCGCTCCTGCCCGTCGTTGATGCCACCGAAGTCCGTATCGGCCACGTTCCAGAGGGTGCAGGTCAGGTTTTCTTCCCAGTTTTGAATGCCGTCTTGGTCTTCGTCCCCGGAATCCTCACGTCGAGTGGGGTCGGTTTCGCCGGCATCCAGCACGCCGTTGAAATTGGCGTCTTCCTCGCCGTCGTCAAAGGCGTCGCCGTCGGTGTTGTTGTTTCGAGGGTCGCTGGCTTGAGCGGGGTTGCCGTAGGCGCCGTTGACCTCAACGCCGTCGCTGATGCCGTCGCTGTCGGTGTCGGACGAGGTCGGGTCGGTCAGCAGCGTGAGCGCTTCGTAGGAGTCGTTGAGACCGTCCCCGTCGGTGTCTGCACGCTGGGGGTCGGTGGACGTGATGCCGTCAACCTCAGCGGTGAAGGTGGCGCAGCCGCCCGGACCGATGCCCTGCACCGGGTCGCAAGGCGAAGTGGTCTCCGTGACGATGCCGTCGGGACCGTTGCGGAAACAAGGCGAGGAACCGCACATCGTGGTCCACGTTGGGTTCACGTACTCCAAGAGGTTGTTCAGGCCGTCGCCGTCGGGGTCGCCGTTGGGCCCGTCAGCGTTGGAAGGTGAGGTCGCGTTGAGGCCGTTGGCAGCCTCCCAACCGTCAGGCATGCCGTCGCCGTCGGTGTCCCAGCCGGCGGGGTCTTCGTCGATGACACCGTCGCCGTCATCGTCGTCCGAAGCACAATCTGCATCGCCGTCGTTGTCGGAGTCTGCGGAATCAACAAACCCGTCCTTGTCGTCGTCGAAGCCGTTGGTGCAGATGTTGCCAACGGGGTCTTCGTCGCAGAGGATGATGGTTCCCGTTCCGTCTGAGCCGGACGCACCGCAAGCGGGCTGGTTGAACTGCATGGCGTCCTCCTCGTTCCAGTCGTTGACGGGAATGGTTCCGTTCCACCACACACCGTTGTCCAACAACGAGGCGGTGTTGCTGTTGTCCCAACCGGACGGCTGGAGGTAGAGGTATTCTTGGAGGTTGGACATGCCGTCGCCGTCCGGGTCAGCCACGGCGCCGTCCATGCCGCTGGAGGACAGCGGGTCGAGACCGTACTTCCACTCCCAACCGTCGGGCAAGCCGTCGTTGTCGGAGTCGGGATCGTTTGGCTGCGTGTTCATGAGGTACTCCAGCCCGTAGGTCAACCCGTCGCCGTCCTGATCGGAGGCGGCCTGGACGTCCACAGCGGTGTACTGGATGGCGGCCAGGGTGGAGGTGAGCATCAGCATCGTGAGCATCAACGATTTGAGCGCTTTTTTGCGCTCGGCGAGTGCTGGTCGAATCGCGGCCGCCGTGGAATTCGAGCCTGTCAGCATGGGTCTCACGCGATTGGGTGCGTCTGATGCCTCATAAGGGAAATGGTACGCTGTTCATACAACCCGCAGATTGGACCTTGGAACTCGGGCCGTCCTGAGGGCCCAAACGCTCACAAATCGTCGAGTTCGTCGAGCAGTTCGAGTTCGTCGTCTTCGTCGTCCTGCGCAAGGACCGGCGCAGGGAGATCGTCGTCGTCGTAGACCTCCAAGCCGGCCGCCTCGTCGAACACGTCGGGGAAGTCGTCCTTCTCGTAATCATCGCTGCGACGGCCGCTTCGGCCACGGGCGTAAAACAGCAGGGCCAAGATGACCACGTAGAACACCACGGTCTGGGGTTCGGGGTTGATGAGCTCCTGAAGGAGGCAGCCCGCGCCAGTGCACTCCGTCATGTAGGAGAAACTGAACTGCTGAATGTAGTCATCGTCGTACGGCGTTTCGTTGTTCATGGGGGTGACACGGAAATCAAACAACACTTCCTCGCTGTCCTTGAGGTCGTCCGGAGCAATCATCGTNACACGGAAATCCTTGGAGGAGTAGGCGGGCAGGTTGATGATGAGGAAATCGCTTCCGAGTTGGCTCGATGTGGCGCGAATCGCGCCCTGCCAGCCGTCGGGCTGATCGAGCCGAATCACCACGTCAAGCGGGATGTTGTTTTGGTTGCTGATGCGGAATTCGAGGTTCTTTTCTTCGTTGGGGGAAAACCGAGATTTCTCGGTCTTGTCGGTGATTTCNAGNCGCTGNGGGATGACCTCCTCACCGATAACGACCTTGACGGGCAAGTCGAAATAACGAGCGTCATCAAGTTCGACCCCTTCTTCGATGATCCGGGTGTACACGGTGTGCTCCCCGGCTTCGACCTGACCGCGGAGCGTGATGTCAAGCCGCATGTCCACGTACTCNTCAGGAGCAAGGTTGACGGCCACCANGTTGGCGTTACTGCCGTTGGAGATGGTGTAGTCCCAGGCGGCGTATTTTGGATTGGTCTCGGCGTTTTGTTCGACGTCCCGGGGATTGACGATCTTCCACGTCGTGGAGCCCGAGCCGNCGTCGCTCGAGTCGGTGATTCGGAGGTTGAAGAACACCGTGGCGGAGCCGGTGACCGGTCCGACCTGCCCCAGCGGGTTGTCTTCACCGGTGCCNTCGCTGTCGGAAATGACCTCGACAAGGATGCCGAAGGTTCGATGGACGGTGAAAGCCACGTCCGTTCGGAGTTCAGAGTCTTCTTTGCTGGTGACCGAGAGCTTGAACAGACCGATGTCGACGCCGTCTCGGTCAGCGGGGGGGTAAACTTCCATGCGGATGGTGAGGATTTGCGTCGACCCGATGTCGGGTGTCAGCGAGTAAATCCCTTCTTCGACCAGTTCCAGCCCGGTGTCGTTGTCGTAGAATCGGTACTGCCAGTCGTCGGGTTGTTCGAGGATTCGGATTTTGAACGAATCCGTTTGGAAGCCCGTGTTGAACACGTCGAGGAAAAAGTCGCCCACTTCGTCGGCGTCGACGTAGTGCGAGAGGGTTTCGTCGTAGGCATCGGGTCGCGTGGAATCGGCGATTTGTTTCTGATGTTCGTCGTCTTCGTAGACGAAGAGACGGGGCGGAGCAAACACGTCCACTTCTTCGAAGTCCAGTGTGATGGTGCGAATCGCAACTTCTTCGTCCTGACCNTGGCTGTTGACGGCGTAGACACGCGCTTCGATTTCGAGGGAGTCTGGAGCGCTGTCGAGGTTGCCCTCGGGCACCTCAAGTTGCAACTCAGGAATCACGGACGAACCGCCGCCGTTGAGCGTGTACGTGCTGCTGGGTGCGCTCCATTGCGGGTCGGACCAGGTGGANGGAAGGTTGGTCTCAAGGTCAAACACCACGTCAATGCTGCTGGAGGAGGAGCCCGTGTGCTCGACGAGGAATTCCACTTGGACCACGGCGCCGGGAGCGAACAGGACCGTATCGGGTTGGTTGGAGGGTAGGGAGAGGTAGATGTCGTTTTCCANCATCGTGATGCCGGGGTGCTCGAAAATAACCGAGTGACCCTGAACGTCCTCCACCTCGAGACGTACGGGGTAATCACCAGCGGCGATGCCTGCCTCGTAGGTGTAGGTGAAGTTGCCCACCAAACCGTTGTTGTCGAGTTTGAAGTCATCGTCCTCGAAGTTCTTCTCAAACACAGCGTTGGCCCCGTTGGGGGTGTCCATCACGAGGTTCACTTCCTCGATGTCTTCGCGGCCGAAGGCGTCCCGGACCTCAACGGAGAACTGCATCTCGCGGAAGGACGGGCGATGGTTGGGGGACCACTCNAACTTCTGGGCGTCGTTCCAGTTGCATCCAAACACTTCGTTGCAACTGTGAACGCGGACGCTGGACCCGGACAATGCGTTGGTCATGATCTGCAGACGGGAGTACCCGCCGGAACTTTCCATCTTGCCGAAGGCGATGTCAACCGCACAGTCGGATTGNCCGATGCCGCCGGTGTTGCCNTCGCACGTGGCCTGAGCGTCGATGCGGATCTTGAGTTGCTTCCCCTTGGCGACCATGAAGCCGTTNGCACCGATGTCAAACTCGACTTCAATGACGCTCCAGGAACAACCGCCACCACCGAAGGGGTTGGGCGAGCACGGGTCCTCNAGTTGCCGGTTTTCTGAGGTGATTTGCGTATCGCCGGATTTGAGGGAGAACGTCACGTCGGCGGTCGACCCTTCGGAACCGCGGAATTGAATGTAGGCCGAAAGACGAGCCGTGTTGGAGGCGCCGCTGCCGTTGATGTAGAGGTCGCTGATCATTTCGGCNCTGCGGAATTCCAGCCCGTCAATGGCGCTGCCTTCTTCCTGCCCGCCGTTCGGTTCGATGGTGGTGATGGAACCTTGACCACCTGTTTCAGAGGTGGCTGAATCNAGGTAGAGTTCGTAGGTTTGCTCCGGGACCGAGACCGGGGCGATGACCTGANCGTCCTCNAGCACTCGAACCGGTGAACTGAGCGGCGATGCAGGNGCCATGGCACCGAGGATGGAGAAGAGGAACAAAGTCACCAGCGTCACCGCCACCGTGCGGTTCCCCGATTCGGATTGCCTCAACAGCATCAAGTCCACCGTATCGGCGTGGTGCAGGGGGTGTTAAACGGTTTTGCATTGTTTGTGCGACAAACAAAGCATCTNGCTTACGCCNTGCTGGTGCGACATGGTGCAGGGGGTGGGATCCGAACCCACGAACTCATACGAGACCGGATCTTAAGCCCGGCGCCTTTGACCTACTCAGCCACCCCTGCGTGAATGAATCACGNCTGCATGACCCACTTCAAAGCATCTCTTCATTCGTTCAGCGTCCAGCCGCCGTCAACGTGAAGCACGTTNCCGGTGATCGTGCCGTTGGTCAGCAAGAAATGAATGCCGGCCGCAATGTCGACGGCCTCGCCTGAACGGCCAAGAGGGACCTTTTCCAACACACTTGCAAAATGCTCAGCCTCCCAATCGGCCGCCATGATGGCGCCGGGAGCCAAACAGTTCACACGAACACGCCCCGCAAGTTCACCGGCCAAGTTGAGCATGAGCTGCCGAAGACCCGCCTTGCTCGAAGTGTAATGGGCGAGGCCCTCCCAAGCCCGACCCCATGAGGTGTCAACGATGGCGACCACCGAGCCTTGCCCGCGTTCCAAATCGGCCAACAAACACTGGGTGAGGTGGTAGGGCGCCTCCATGTGAAGTCGGTTGAGGGACCGGTAGGTTTCGAGGGAGATTTCAGTGAAATCNCCTTGNCTATAGAACGAGGCATTGTGGACCAGNCCGAACAGGCCCGAGGCCACCACCTTGGGGTGAGCTTTCACCGTTTCAATGAGGGCGTCAACATCGGCATCAACCGTCAAATCGGCTCGCACGACGGTGCCCCGAACCTCGCCGTTGCGCGCCGTTGCTTCGTCCACCAGCGCTTGCGCAGCATCGATGGAGGAGCGTGCGTGGACCAAGACGTGGACGCCCTCATCCATCAGGCGGGCGGCGGTGGCAGCACCGAGCCGCTGCCCGGCCCCCGTAATGAGCACCACGCGTTCTTCCACGCTTCGACCAAGCCGCATCGATTCATGAAGCCTCGTATCTCCGTCGTGGCTCACNTCGCCAACATGAGCGCCCACACACCTTTTTGGCTTCCACCAACTGGGGAGTCTACGAGAGGGCCACCATGACCGGTAAACAACTCCCCATGGCCTCCTCCGATACCAAACCTGCTGCCAAACGGCGGCTTCCAGATTGGTTCCGCACCAGCCTGCCCAGCGGTGCCCAGCAAGCGGCGTTCAACTCCACCAAAGCGGCGGTGAAGGACAACATGCTGCACACGGTGTGTGAGGAAGCCCGGTGCCCAAACATCCACGAATGCTGGGCCAGCGGTGACGCCACCTTCATGATCGCCGGCCAAGAATGCACCCGAGGCTGTCGATTTTGCGCCGTGGGGACCATCAAGCGACCCCCGCCCCTCGACCCAGAGGAGCCTGCGCACCTTGCCCAAGCCGTGGCTTCGATGAACCTTCGTCACGCCGTTATCACCGTCGTGAACCGAGACGACCTGCCCGACAGCGGTGCTGACCACTACAAGCAGTGCATCGACGCCGTCGCCAAAACGAGCCCTGATGTGACCCTTGAACTGCTGTGCTCCGACCTCGCCGGCGACCACGAGGCGCTGGCTCATCTCCTCGAGCAGAGCCCTTTGTCAGTCTTTGCTCACAACGTCGAATGCGTGCCTCGTCTCGACAGCACCGTCCGCGACGCCCGCGCCTCCTTTGGCCAGTCGCTGTCCATCCTGCGTGAGGCCAAGCGACTGCGACCGGACATCATCACCAAATCCTCCCTGATGGTGGGCGTTGGCGAGACCGACGAAGAAATCGACGAGGCCCTTGGCATGTTGCGCGATGCGGGCGTTGACCTGGTCACCATCGGCCAGTACCTCGCACCCTCCAAGAACCACCTGGCCGTTGATCGCTTCCCAAAGCCGGAGCGCTACGACGA
The DNA here is from genome assembly GCA_002725275.1 of Methanobacteriota archaeon. The sequence goes on along the minus strand of PBOE01000026.1, from coordinate 10,505 downwards.
ATGGGCTCAAACGGCCATGGATCTCGGGTTTTCGGGCGTAGCGAGCGGGCCGCTGGTTCGCTCGTCCTACAAAGCCGGTCTCCTGGTCAGAAAAACCCGAGACCCGGACAACGACGAAACGATGCTGGGCGCTTACGTTCGTGTTGCTCAGCCCCAAACCACCGAACCGACACCACTTAAGACGGACGAGCCCTGAGGTGATTCAATGACGGAGCGGAGCACGGTAACCACCTCGCCATACACCATCGGCGTTGCTCCGTTCCGACCCGGTGACGAACCGACGTTTGGCGGAAAATTCACCGAACAGCCCGAGGATCTCAACCGACCGGATCCGGCGACGTGCACGGCCGAAGACACCGCTCCTCACGCCAAGGGTCTCATCCGTGTGCTCACCGATGATGGTGAAGCCAAAGGTGAGTGGAACCCAGACTTGGACGCTGCTACGCTCATTCAAGGCCTCGAGTACATGATGCGCCTGCGAATCTTCGACGACCGAATGATGAAGATGCAGCGAACAGGCAAACTCTCGTTCTACATGCGCTCCTTTGGTGAGGAGGCCGTCGCCATCGCCCAAACCATGGCGCTGGAAGAGCAAGATTGGCTCTTCCCCTCCTACCGACAGCCCGGGGCACAATTCGTTCGCGGCCGAGACATGGTCAGCATGATTTGCCACTGCATCGGCAACACCGAAGACAACGTGCGAGGTCGGCAGATGCCCGTTCACTACACGTGGAAAAAGGGCCGATTCATCTCCATCTCCTCGCCCGTTGGCACCCAATTTTCCCAAGCCGTCGGTGTGGCCATGGCCAGTGCGTACAAGGGCGACGACGAAGTGTGCATCTCGTGGCTGGGCGACGGCACGTCTGCACAGGGCGACTACCATTACGCCCTCAACTTTGCTTCCACGTTCAAGCCCCCGGTCATCCTCAACGTGGTCAACAACCAGTGGGCCATTTCCACCCACGTCTCGCTGGCCACGGGCGGCCGGACCTTTGCTGAGCGTGGCCTTGCGTACGACATTCCCTCGTTCCGGGTCGACGGCAACGACTTTCTGGCGCTCTACAGCGTAACCAAGTGGGCCAGAGACCGCGCCTCGGCCGGCCTGGGACCCACGCACATCGAGGTCTACACCTACCGTGCGGGCGCCCACTCCTCTTCGGACGACCCGTCGGCCTACCGCCCGGGCAATGAATTCGAGTGCTGGCCTGGCGGCGACCCCGTCGAGCGGCTTCGCGACCATCTCGTGAAAATCGGTGAATGGGACGAAAAGAAGGACAAGGCGCTCGCTGAAAAAATCGACAGCGACGTGATGACCGCCTACAAAGAAGCGTGCGAGTTCGGCGACTTGGCTTCCGGACCTTACCCGCCGGCGTCCACCATTTTCACCGAGGTGTACGAAACCGTACCTTGGCACGTCCAAGAGCAGCGTGAGGAACTTGGGAAGTGAGGTGAGACGATGGCGAAAATGAACATGATTGCTGCGCTCAACTCCGCCCTTGACCACCAGTTGGACAAGGACCCAAACGTCGTCATCTTCGGCGAGGACGTCGGCTACTTCGGTGGTGTGTTCCGTGTAACCGCCGGGCTTCAGGAAAAATACGGCCCCCATCGCGTGTTTGATTCCCCCCTCGCCGAGGGCGGCATTGCGGCCATTGCGATGGGCATGGGCCTGAACGGCCTTCGACCCGTGGCCGAGATTCAATTCGCTGACTACATCTTCCCGGCGTACGACCAAATCGTCAACGAGATCGCCAAGCTCCGACATCGGTCAGGCGGAGAATTTTCGACGCCGGTCACCTTCCGCACACCGGCCGGCGGTGGCATCAAAGGCGGCCACCACCATTCCCAATCGCCTGAAGCCCAGTTCACTCACACGCCGGGATTGAAGGTGGTCTACTGTTCCAACCCTCGAAACGCCAAGGGGCTGCTCACCAGTGCCATTGAGTGCAACGACCCCGTGATCTTCTTCGAACCCAAGCGTTGCTACCGGGGACCCTTCTACGGCGACCCCCACAACGTCCCAACGTGGAACGACCACCCCGACGGTGAAGTCCCTGAGGAGTACTACGCCATTCCGCTCGAACAAGCCAACATTGTCCAAGAAGGCTCGGCCTGCACCGTCATCGCATGGGGAGCCATGGTTCACGTTTGCGAGCAGGGCATCAAAGATTCCGGCGTTGATTGCGAACTCATCGATTTGCAAACCCTCGTCCCTTGGGACCGGGATACCGTGGTCAATTCCGTGAAGAAAACCGGTCGCTGCGTCATCGTCCACGAAGCGCCAAAGACCAGCGGCTTTGGTGCAGAGATGAGCGCCTCCATCCAAGAGCGCTGTTTCTACCACCTCGAAGCCCCCATCGAGCGGGTGACGGGTTGGGACACCCCCTTCCCTCACACCACCGAATGGGATTACCTCCCGAGTCCATCTCGCATTGCAGAAGCCATACAAAGAACACAGGAGGAATGAACATGGGAAAATATGAGTTTAAACTGCCCGACATCGGCGAAGGTGTCGTCGAAGGTGAAGTCGTTGAATGGATGGTCGCCGTCGGTGATACGGTCAAAGAAGACGACCCGATTTTGTCCGTGATGACCGACAAAGCCACCGTGGAAATTCCAGCGCCCTGCGACGGCGTCGTGGCCAGCATCATCGGTGAAGCCGGTGACATTCTTCCCGTCGGTGGCGTCTGCATCGTCTTCGACGTCGAAGGCGAAGGCAACGCCTCTGAAGCCGCCGAACCCGTGGCTGAGGAAACCCCAGTCGTTGAGAAAACGCCCGAACCGGTGGTTGAAGAAACGACCCCCGAACCCGTGCCAGCTCCCGCTCCTGCAGCATCCGCAGCCGCCGCTCCCGTCGCTCGTGCCGCCGGTACCAAAGCCCTCGCCTCCCCCGCCGTTCGGCAGCGTGCCCGAGCCGCCAACATTGACCTTCAACTCGTGGCGGGTTCAGGACCCGCCGGACGAATCAGTCATGCCGACCTGGACCGCCACATCGCTGGAGGTGCCGCAGCCGCCACCCCTGCCATGCCCATGGGCGGCGTCGCCAAGGTGGCCCGAAACGGAACCGAGGACATCAAGGTCATCGGCCTGCGCCGCAAAATCGCTGACGGGATGATGTCCTCCTACAGCACGATTCCGCACTTCTCCTACTTCGAGGAAGTCGACGTCACCGAACTGGAGGCCTTGCGCCAGCATCTCAACGCCACGAGGCCCGAGGGGGCTCCAAAACTGACCTACCTGCCGTTCATCATGCAGGCACTGGTCAAAGCCCTCGCCCAGCGACCCGAGTGCAACGCCGTGTACGACGACGAAGCCGGCGTGGTCACGCGCCACGAAGCCATCAACCTCGGCATCGCCACCCAAACCGACCGTGGACTGTACGTTCCGGTCGTGAAGCACGTTGAAGCCATGGACATCTGGCAGTCAGCGGCCGAAATGGTCCGAGTGACGCAAGCCACCCGGGACGGAAAAGCCGGCGTGGACGACCTGACCGGATCCACCTTCACCATCACCAGCCTTGGTCGCTTGGGCGGGCTCGGTGCCACGCCCATCATCAACAAGCCTGAGGTCGGCATCTTGGGCGTTCACAACGCCAAGGACCGAGCCGTCGTTCACAACGGNCACGTGGTNGTTCGCCGNATCATGAACCTCTCCTCGTCGTGGGACCACCGCGTGGTGGACGGNCATGACGGCGCCAGTCTGGTGCAGTTGGTGAANTCGTACCTCGAACACCCNGCCACCATTTTCATGTGAGGTGCAAGGGATGAAGACAAAACAATGCCAAGTTCTTGTTGTTGGCGCTGGTCCCGGAGGCTACGTCGCTGCCATCCGGGCCGCACAGCTCGGTCTGAAAACCGTCATCGTCGAGGGGGAGCGAGCCGGCGGCACGTGTTTGATTCGCGGGTGCATTCCGAGCAAAGCGCTCATCCACGCCGCCCACACCTTCCACAACCTCGCCAAACACGCCGCCAAAGACGGCCACATGGGCATCTCCATCCCCGGTCCTGCCGAACTGGAAATGAGCAACCTCGTCGGCTGGAAGGAAGGCATCGTTGACCGTTTGAACAAGGGCGTGGAGGCCCTTCTCAAGAACGCCGGAGCCGAACTCGTCACGGGCTGGGCGGTGTTTCAAGACGCCAAGACGGTGAAGATCGGCGAAGGCAAGGATGCGACCCTCATTCAGGCGGACCATGTCATCATGGCCCAGGGCTCCTTGCCCATCGAACTCCCGTTCATGCCGTTCAGCGACCACGTCTTGTCCTCTCGAGAGGCCCTCTCGCTCGAAACCCTCCCCGACCACGTCGTCGTGGTTGGTGGCGGCTACATCGGCCTCGAGTTGGGCATCACGTTCCGCATGCTCGGGTCCGAAGTCACCGTGGTTGAAGCCATGGACTCCGTGCTTCCCCTCTTCGACAAAGAATTGCGTCGTCCACTGGAATTGTTCCTCAAAAAGAACAAGGTGACCGTTCACACCGGCGTCTTTGCCAAAGGCGTCGAAGATGCCAAAGGCGGCAAGGTCAAATTGAGTTTCATCGATAAAAACGAGACCGACGAGAAAAAAATGCAGCACGTCATCGCTGACAAGGTGTTGGTCACCGTCGGTCGAAAACCTGCATCCAGCGGCCTCGAAGCCACCGGTGTCGCCATGGACGAGCGCGGGTTCGTGAAGGTCAACGAGCGATGCGAGACCAACATGAAGGGGGTCTATGCCATCGGTGACCTGTGCGACGCCGGCGAAATGCTGGCTCACGTGGCCTCGTTCCAAGGTGAGATGGTCGCCGAACTCATCGCCGGCCACAAGCGAGCCTACGACCCGGTGGCCGTCCCGGCCATCGTGTTCACCGAACCCGAAATCGTCTCCGTTGGACTCTCCCCCGAACAGGCCAAAGAAGCCGGCCACCCCGTCATCACGGGGAAGTTTCCGCTGGCGGCCAACGGTCGCTCCCTGACCCAAGAAGCGGAAAAGACCGGTGGCTTTGTTCGAGTCGTGGCCCGTGAGGACGACCATCGCATCCTTGGGATTCAGGGCGTTGGCACCCACATCAGTGAACTGGTGGGCGAGTGGACCCTCGCCCTCGAGATGGGGGCCGTCCTCGAGGACATCGCCCACACGATTCACGCCCACCCAACGATGACCGAGATGACCCACGAGGGTGTCCTCGACACGCTGGGCCATGCCATTCACAAGATGTGAAGCCCACTGAAGTGCCACCGGAGGCTCATGCCTCACTCGAAGCATCCTCTTTGGCGTATTGGCTGATGAAATCCCAAACCATTTGCGTTGATTCCACCAACCCTCGGGTACCAATGAACACCTGCCCGATTCCATCTTGCTCAAGGTCGTTTTCGTAGGGATTGTGCTGCCCAGCGTAGATGGTGACCAGCCGAATTTGAGCGTCATTTTCACACGAACTGAAACCCATGGTGGAATACAGCGGCGTGGTCTCAAAGATTTCTACGCCGCCGGTGCAGTTGTTGTATTCTGCCCACTCGTGAATGTTTTCGATGGCGCCGGTGTCGTAGGCTTCTGGTTCAGTCCAGAGCGCTGGATTGAAAGGAACGCTCATCAACGTGGATTCGTAAAGCACAACCTGGTCGAGGAAACCGTGAACTTCGATGATGGGAATCGGCGAATAATCGTCGACCGGGTCGGTCAGGAGGTACATCGACATGCAACCGGCTGCGGCAAATACATCGCTTGAGACCATCGCCAGACGTTGGGTCATGGCGCAACCGTTGGACCATCCCGAAGCGTAAATGCGTTGTTCATCGATGGGGTGAAGATCAACAGCAATGTCCACAATCGTTTCGATAAAACCCACGTCGTCAACCCCTTCGGTGACCGATTCCGCACAACACCAGCCTGCATTCCAAGCCTGGTTCGTTTGTCCATCAAGCTCGCTGTAGTAGCCAACACCGTCGGGGTACACAACAATGGCGCCTTCCTCGTCGGCGATGTGATTGAACGAAGAGAGATTCCGCTGCTCGACTGAAGTTGAGGCATAGCCGTGCATGTCAACGATGAGCGGAACGTCCACCTCGGGGTCCAAATTCTCTGGAACGTGGGTGATCCAGCATCGGTCCCGTTCCTCAAAAAGAATGCACGTGTATTCCCCCTCGGTGTAAAACGGAGGGGTTTCATCTGCCGAGGCCTCGTCTTCTTCGGTTGGGCTGGCCGGAGCTGGGGCCGAGAGGCATCCGCTGAGCGTCATCGATAGCAACAACAGCGAACAGAGGACCGCTGGGCTCGTTCGCATGNGTTNAACNNNAAGGCCTCACGAATAAACTCTTTTNCGACAAAAACAGGCCAAACANGAAGAAAACGCNGATTTTACTCTTCCTCAACNTCGTTGGCCATCATCACGGCCACGGGTCGGGTGCGCTCGTTCTCATCCAAAATCAATCGAATCATGATGATCATCGGTGCACCAATGATGGCCCCAGCGATGCCCCACACTTGCGAAAACAACATCACNGTGAGCAGCAAGACCAACGGCGAGATACCGATCTTGGCTCCNGAGAGGTTTGGCTCAACCAGCGAGCCAAACACTTGTTGGTTGCCAATNAGCATGACGAGCATGAACACGGCNGTCATNGGTTCCAGCATGATGAAGCCGATGAGCACCGGCGGCACGGTGGCAAACAACGCACCCAAAATCGGGATGAAGTCCAGCAGGAAGCACAGGACGCCGAACAAGAACCACCCCGGGATGTCAAAGCCGTAGGGTGAGAGAATGAGGGTCATGACGGCGGCTTGACCGCCGCTGCACGTTACCTTGGAGACCACATAAGCGCTGATGGATTCGGTGGAGTCCCGCACGATGTTACTCGCACGGCCGGTCGAATGGGGAAAAGCCGCACGGAAACGCTTGGCCAACGTGTGCTCTTCGAGAACGATGAACAGAAGGAAGATGAGCACCGTCACCATGGTGCCAACAAAGGTCCCCAGCGACCCGAGGATGGCCAACACGAAGGTCTCAATGTTGCTGGGCGAGGCCAGCACTTCCACCCAGGTTGAATCCGAGAAAATGATCTCCAGCCCGTACAGGTCGGAGGCGGCGTATTTTGCACGCTTCTCCTCGAGCGCCGCCGTGATCTCCGGAACTTCGTCAACGAACAGGGACAGTTGTTCGTAAAGGAAGATGGAGAGGAAATACATCGTGAGAATGAAGGTCAGGATGACCGTTCCGTAGGAGACAAAACGATTGCCGACTTTAGCGTAAATGTACTGCTCGGGAGGTTTGATGAGGAAATACAGCAACACCGCCATGGCCAGCGGCATCAAAATCGGCTTAAGGTGAACGAGGGCGAGGTAGACCACCACGCCAACAATGGCCACGCTCGCTGCGGTGGTGCGCTTGGAATCAATGCCAATCTTGGCGTTCACGTCCATGAGCGTGACGTCGCTCAATCCGCATCTAAGGTTTCCTCCGATTTTCCCCAAGGACGGGGGCGTTGATGCGGTTGGTCCATCGCTTGGAAAGCGTACAGAGCGGCGAGAATCAGCTACCGCACATCAGGCAGTCGTCTGGCGTATCGAGGCTGCAAGCGATGGCTTCGAGGCTGTCGGCGTCGTCGGCTCGCTCGGCAAGCCCGCCCACCGTCTGGTCTTCCTTGGTGGAGGCCTCGACCGTGAACTGGATGGCGTCCGCAGCGGCCTTGGTTCGGAGGTAGTACATGCCCGTCTTGAGGCCCTGCTTCCAACCGTAGAAGTGCATCGAGGTGACCTTGGCGGGGTTGGCGTCGACCATGTGGATGTTGAGCGACTGGCTTTGGTCGATGTAGGCGCCACGGTCGGCAGCCATGTCGAGCACGTGGCGCTGTTTGATCTCCCACGTGGTCTTGTAGAGGTCACGAATGTGTTCGGGGATGCGGTGGATGCCCTGAATGGAACCCTTGTGGCGCAAAATGTCGTCTTTCATTTCGAGGCTCCACATGTCTTCAGCGATGAGGTCGCTCACGAGGTGCTTGTTCAGCACGACGAACTCACCCGAAAGGGTGCGGCGCACGTAGAGGTTGGAGGTGAACGCTTCGAAGCACTCGTTGTTGCCCAAGATCTGGGAGGTTGAAGCGGTTGGCATCGGAGCGAGCAGCAACGAATTGCGCATGCCCTTTTCCATGATTTCAGCCTTGAGCGAGTCCCAATCCCAGCGACCGCTGTGCTCGTTCATGCCCCAAAGGTCGAACTGCAACAGGCCTTCGCTGGCGGGTGAACCCTCAAAGGTGGAGTAGGGGCCTTCGGCAATGGCTGCATCCTTGGAAGCGGTGCAGGCAGCGAAGTAGATGGTTTCGAAAATCTCCTTGTTGAGCGCGCGGGCGGCCGGGCTCTCGAAGGGGAGCTTGAGCATGGCAAAGACGTCGGCCAAACCCTGCACGCCAAGCCCGATGGGGCGGTGGCGCATGTTGGAGTTGCGAGCCTCTTCCACGGGGTAGTAGTTCACGTCAATGACGCGGTTCAGGTTGCCCGTGGCGTGGTAGGTGACGTCGTAGAGAAGTTGGTGGTCGAACACACCGTCGCTCGTGTTCACGAACTTGGGCAGGGCGATGGAGGCCAGGTTGCAGACGGCCACTTCGTCCTTGGCGGTGTACTCCATGATCTCCGTACAGAGGTTGGAGGAGCGGATGGTGCCGAGGTTCTTCTGGTTGGATTTCTCGTTGGCGGCGTCCTTGTAGAGCATGTAGGGCGTACCGGTTTCGATTTGTGCTTCGACGATTTTGTCCCAGACGACCCGGGCAGGCACCGTTTCNCGGGCCATGCCTCGGCGCTCGTAGTCTTCGTACATGGCCTTGAANTCNGCACCGTAAACGTCCTGAAGACCGGGGCACTCGTTGGGGCAGAAGAAGGACCAGTCGCCGTTGTCTTCCACGCGCTGCATGAACAGGTCGGGCGTCCACATGGCGTAGAAGAGGTCGCGAGCTCGCATCTCTTCCTTGCCGTGGTTCTTTTTGAGGTCGAGGAACTGAAGGATGTCGGGGTGCCACGGCTCAAGGTACACGGCGATNGAACCCTTGCGCTTGCCACCGCCCTGGTCGACGTAGCGAGCCGTGTCGTTGAAGACACGAAGCATGGGGACGATGCCGTTGGAGGTGCCGTTGGTGCCCTTGATGTAGGAACCCTTCGAGCGGACGTGGTGGATGGAAAGACCGATGCCACCAGCCGACTTCGAAATCAAAGCGCATTGCTTCAGGGTGTCGTAAATGCCGTCGAGGGAATCGTCCTGCATCGTCAGCAGGAAGCACGAGGACATCTGCGGCATGGGGGTGCCGGAGTTGAACAGGGTTGGGGTGGCGTGGGTGAAGTAGCCTTGGCTCATCAGGTCGTAGGTGTGGAGGGCTTTCTCGATGTTGGCGTGGTGAATGCCCACCGCCACGCGCATCAGCATGTGTTGCGGTCGCTCAGCCACTTCGCCGTTGAGTTTGAGCAGGTAGGAGCGCTCGAGGGTCTTGAATCCGAAGTAGTCGTAGTTGTGGTCGCGGTCGTAGTCNATGTGATTGTTGAGCACCTCGGCGTTCGCCATGATGATCTCATACACTTCCTCCGAGATGAGCGGTGCGTGCTTGTTGGATTCCGGGTCGATGTACTCTCGNAGGTCGGTGATGACATCGGTGAAGGTCGTCTTGGTCGAACGGTGGAGGTCGTCCACACAGATGCGTGCNGCCAGGCGGCTGTAATCGGGGTGATGCGAAGCGAGGGAAGCAGCGGTTTCAGCAGCGAGTTGATCGAGTTCACGGGTGGTGACGCCGTCGTAGAGGCCTTCGATGGTCAACTTGGTGACGTGGCCGGGGTCAACCCAAACGGGGTCGAGGCCTTTGGCCAATTTCACCAGTTTTTCTTGGATGGCATCGAATCGCACATCTTCTCGCTCGCCCTTCCTGTTGACAACTTGCATGGCCATGATTCAATCCTCCTCCGGTGTTCATTTGAGTGCGTGATATCTTTCTTTGGACGCGTACGGTTCAAAAGTCTTCGTCCACGGAAAATCGCTGTTGGACACTTCCGAGGGAAGCACTGTCCATGACGCCCGCTTTCTGGTACTCGGCCACCCGCTTCTCGAAGAAGTTGGTTTTGCCCTGCATGGAGATCATTTCCATCCACGGGAACGGGTTGCCGACGTTGTAGATCTTGGAACAGTTGAGCTGCACCAGGAGACGGTCAGCGACGAATTGAATGTATTGCGTCATGAGGTCGGCGTTCATGCCGATGAGGTTCACGGGCAGCGCCTTGGTGACGAATTCAATCTCAATGTCCACGGCCTCAGCGATGATGCGGCGGATGACGTTCTCACCGGCGCCTCGCAACAGCTTGTTGTGGAGCAGGCAGGCGAAGTCGCAGTGAAGGCCTTCGTCGCGGGAGATGAGCTCGTTCGAGAAGGTCAAGCCGGGCATCAAGCCTCGCTTCTTGAGCCAGAAGATGGCACAGAAGGAGCCGGAGAAGAAGATCCCTTCAACGGCGGCGAAGGCCACGAGGCGTTCGGCGAAGGACCCTCGCTTGCGGGAGAGCCACT
>PBOE01000025.1 GCA_002725275.1 Methanobacteriota archaeon | reverse complement strand
CATAATGTGAGTTATGCGACAACGGCCGGATACTGAACAACCTCAGGCACTCCGCTTTTCTGGATGGTGTGGCGCAGTACAGCGTTTTCCCGTTTGTTGGCCTCCACCATTTGCATTTTCATGGTGTTTTCTACCTTTGAACCCCTCCTTTGAGGGTCAAAAAAAGGAAAATTGGTGAATATTCAACAGAAGCGTTCAATATTCGAACCTGCTCGCCAACTTTGAGCACCATGGCAGAGATTCAAGGTTATTGCATGAAGTGCAAAACGTACGGGCCCATCAAGAACGGTGAAAAAATTGCCATGGCCAACGGCCGCACGCGGATGGCCGGATTTTGTTCCCAACCTGGATGCACGGGGAAGATTTCCAAGATCATCGCGTGATGAACATCACGGCAGCCTACCGAATTCATTTAATAGAAATGTCAGGTGGGTTAACCTACCTAGGGCTCGTGGTCTAGGGGTTTATGACGTTGCCTTGACATGGCAAAGATCGAGAGTTCGATTCTCTCCGAGCCCACCAATGAACATCGGCCAATAGCGGCGTGATGCTTGTTCTTATTAAGCACCGTTTGAATGACGTTTAATTAATCTTCACCGGATGCAATGTCTTCGGGTTCAGGCAAGGTGATGTGCGCGACCGGCGGGTCATCGTCCTCATCAAAGGTGAAATCGGTGGATCCGCCTTCCCACGATCGCACATCGTCGGATTCGTCGAATGACTCTTCGGGTATGGAAGCGTTCGGNCCCAGGGAATAAACGGACGGGTCGAGCGGTGTCGCTGCTGCCTCCAATTCTCGCTGTTCGCTTGGAGGTGGAGCTTCCCGTTCCTCCATGATACCGCCCGCATGAAAGGTTCCGCANTCCGAACAACGGTACATTCCTTTTCGATCAAAACAACCGCATACAGGGCAGACGGCCAGNCCGTTCAGCCGTTCGAGTGGGTCGGATTTTTTCATGTGCTCACTCAAGGAACATGTCTTCCTGATAGCCGGTCACAAGGTCGCCGGTGCCATCCTCTTCGATGGTCACCGTTTCCTCCTCGTCATCAAATTCTACGATGACGCCAAAGACCTCTTCATCGTCAAACACCAATCCAATGTGTGAACCGATGTCGATCCCTTCTTCCTCGGCACCGTCATCAATGTCTTCGCCATCGGTGTTTTCGTCGACGTCATCCTCGAGTTCATCGTCCTCTTCGTAGNCTTCNTCANNTTCGGTTTCGTCTTCGTCCGCAGGCGCTTCATCTTCGGCNGTCTCATCGCTGGATTCTTCGNTCGATTCTGCTGCTTCGGCTTTGTCCGATTCAAACTCTTTCATGGCTTTCGCCCGCGCCCGCCATTCAGGAGCTTTCACGAGGTGCAGGAACAAGGTGGTCGCCATTCCGATGACCGAGAGAGCAATCAGCATAATGCCATCCCAGTAGAAACCGGTTGGCATGGAAAGGGAACCGTTCGCACCTGCTAGGGGTGTGAGCGAGTTCCGGCAACCGTCCATTTGGAATTTTTCGTCGCACGGGTAGATGTCACCCTCAACGATGTTCCCACTCGGTATCAGGCCAGAATCGTTGGGAATGTAGGCGACGTTGCCACCGGTTCCATCGACAAATCCAAACATCCCGTTGGCGATAAAGAGCGCAACCATGATGCCGAACGCAACGTGGAGAATGGGCCACACCGTATCGTTCCACGATTTCGACATCATGCGCTTCTGCCACGGCGACGGGAAGATTTTCTCCTCCACCAGTTCTTCCATGGTTTCGTAATCTTCCAGCGAACCGATGAACTCGGTGATGTCGATGGTGCCGTCGCCGTCGACGTCAGCCCCATCCATGATGGCGTTCACTTGCTCAAGGTCGAGATCATCGCCGTACTTTTCTGCAATCGTGCTTTTCAGTTCGCTGATGGATACGACACCGTTGCCGTCTGCATCGAGTTCATTGAACAAGCGNTGCGCTGAGATGTCATGTTCATCCATCAGGTCCGCAAGCGCNGACAGCGCAGCCANCGGACGATGAGGCTCTTCTTCCGCNTCGGCTTCAGATGAATCCTCTTCCTCATCAATGTCAAATGCTTCATCGTCNATGCCGTGTGCCTCATCTTCTTTTTCACNGANTTCATCTTCGTCTTCCTCGGCAGCGCTTTCATCTTCCTCGGCATCCTCTTCAGCCTCTTCCTCGGCCGAAGCATCATCTTCCACGACATCGCTCTCTGCATCAGTTGATTCTTCGTCAGCCTCTTGGGTATCGTCTTCGCCTTCAAGGTCGGATGTATCATCTTCGGCCGCTTCGTCGGTTTCTACGGCTTCGGGCGCCTCCTCTTGGTCAGCGGCCGACCCCATCAGGATGGCATCAAACTCATCAAGATCGATGACGCCGTTTCCGTCAGCATCGATTTCGGCGACGAGGCGGTCAACCTGTGAAGGCGGAAGGTCGGCGAGGTTCAAGCTGAGTAAACCACGCTTGAGTTCATCTGAATCAATGGTACCGTCATCATTTTCATCAAACTTGTCGAACAACTTCCGGATGTTGATACCGGTGTCTGCAACCCACTGGCGAAGGATGTCAACGACATCGTCCGCTACGAAGAGAACACCACATTCGGGGCAACGTGTCGAGTCGAGAGGGACCAGTGCTTGACAGGCACCGCACTCCCCTAGTGCATCTTCGGATACACCTGAAAATTTTGTTGCGCACTCGGGACATTCTGTCGAATCAATGGGGATAACGGCACGACAGGCACCGCACTCAGCCATGGCAACCGATTGATTTTCTTCGTCTGTCATGGTTCCACCACTTATTTCCACGAAGAAGGGCAATATAATGATTGATGGCTTGCACCTTGTTGAAGGCGGAATTCCTTAGAACCTGCATCGAGCGTGGTACAGATGAGGTAAGGCAATGGTTGGCTTGTTCACGCTTGAATCAACCACGCCGACCACCACGTACGGTGCTTTGGCCGACCGGATTGACGGCACGGCAGGCCATGTCATATGTTACAGTCGGCTGCCTTTGCGCCAACTGCTGCGGTACNTAGCGACCAACACTGCCGAGATGTGGTGGATATCCGAACACGAAAGTCCACGATCGGTTTCTCCTGATGCCACCTCAATTGAACAACACCTCACCTCACAATTGAGCGGTGATACAGAACTCATCATCGTTGAGGGGCTTGACTGGATTGCATCGCGTTCGACGGTTCCTGCTACACTGGCGTGGCTGCAGCGGCTGGACGGCCTCGTGCGCCATCAAGACCTGGAGGTNATCTTTCCTCTCGATCCGTTGACCGTTGAGTCCTCGTTTTGGAGGCGGTTAACCGGCATCGCACCGCTCATGACCGTGGCAGAGCCAACCGCCTCCGATTNGGCTGACCACCGCAGTGTTGAACACGACATGACGGGGGATGGCGGCGATAAGGTTGAGTTGATGCCATCCTCCGATGACAGTCAATCGTCCGACGCCGTCATCACGCATTTGGTGAGTTTACCTCGACTTGGATTCACATCGGCCGTTCTCGCACGGCGCATGCTTCAATGGAAACGCATGGGGTTTGACTTGTCCGCGCTCGAACCTGCCTTATCGCTGACCAACATGGATGATGCATTTTCCGTGTACAGGTCAGTTGAACTTGACATCGTGAGGGCCATCGATGCCCTACGCTTGCTTGAAACACATGAAAGCGCACTCACCGTCACCGAACGTGANATGTTCAACTATCGGATGATGTCGCTGTTGGACGTCGAACAGAACGTCCAAGACCTTGAACACCTTATCTCAGCGAGGTAAGCGTCCGTGTTCTGCTTCCAATCGGGCCAGCCATCCTGGTTGGCGGAGTTCGTCTGCAATCTGCATCAATTCTGCGGATGTCGAGCGGTCGCCGACCAAGGCTGAGGCGACGGTCCTCACGAGGTCATGCATGGCGCGAACGTGAGGTGATGACCGTAGGTTTGCATGTTCGAGGGCTTCTGCGGCGATGAGGGCTTCACACGCCAGGATTTCGCTCAAGCGACGTACACCGACGTGCAGATTCCACGCCGCCGTCGCCCCCATGCTGACGTGATCCTCCTGCCCCGCAGAGGTCGTGGTCGAGAACGCTGACCGAGGCGTCGCCTGACCGTGGAGCTCGGCAAGCGCCGCTCCTGCAACGTATTGAACGATCATCAACCCCGATTCAAGCCCCGAATCTTTCGCGAGAAACGCTGGCATCTCGCTTCGAGCGGGATCGAGCATCTGGTCCATCCGACGTTCAGAGATCGAACCAAGTTCAAACATGGCTAAGCTCATGGCATCGCATGTCAGGGCGACAATTTCACCGTGGAAATTGCCTTGAGAAACAACCTCGTGCTCGCCGGGCCGGTTGGGTTCGGGAAAAATCAGCGGGTTGTCGGTGGCGCTGTTAATTTCCCTTGCGAGCATATCGCCAAGCCGCTGAAACGATTCGTAAACGGCACCGTGGACTTGGGGGGCGCAACGGAAAGAATAGGGGTCTTGAACCCGATCGCACGAAGCGTGGTCTTGGAGTATTTCCGAACCGCTGAGCAACGTACGAAGGCGTTCAGCGACCCGTTGTTGTCCCGGATGGGGGCGTGCGTCGTGAACCTCAGGTCTGGACGGCGTTAGGCTGCACGACCGAGCGTCCATGGACATGGCCAAGATGACATCGGCCAGCAACAAGACGCTAGCCAGTTCTTGTTGAGCGAGCACCGCATAAGCCGTCATTTGACTTGTGCCGTTGATCAACGACAGCCCGTCCTTGGCCGTGAGTTCGACGGGGACCAAACCGTTGCTGAACAGGAAGTCAGCGGTTGATTCTACTTTGCCATCGACAAGAACTTCGCCTTCACCGATGAGCGTGAGGGCGAGATGAGAGAGCGGTGCAAGATCCCCGCTCGCTCCCAAGCTTCCGATTCGTGGAACAGCAGGGTGAACGTTGTGGTTCAGGTAGAGCACCAATTGTCGAATGCAATCGGGATGAATCCCAGAATGCCCTTTGCACAACGAGTTCAGCCGGACCATCATCATGGCACGAACGGCTTCCACCGTCATGAGATCACCAACACCCGTTGCGTGGGAACGGATGAGATTGATCTGAAGTTGGGCCAAGTCGTCGGTTGAAATTCGTTCGCGGACAAGTGCACCAAAGCCCGTGTTGATGCCGTAAACGGTGTCGCCCGTGGACACAATTCGCTCAACGACCTGTCGTGCTGCATGAATACCGGGCCATGCGTCATCGGACACTGCGACGTCCGCTTGGCCTTTGGCCACCATGACCACTTCCTGTGCGGAAAGCGTTCGTCCGTCAGCATACACCACGGGGCGTTGGCTCACGGCGCATCACCTCGGAACCGGTCGAGCACAGAGGAATCGACGAGGTGCGGAAGGGTGACGTTCAACCCGTCTTCGGCCTCCATGGCGCGTACCACGGCAGAACGAGCACCAGGGTTTCGCGCCCATGCCCGTCGAGCGACGCCGTTGTTGACGTCCCAATGGAGCATGGATGAGAGTTTCTCCTCGGCTTCGGCCGTGCCGTCCAACAGCAATCCAAAACCACCGTTGATCACTTCGCCCCAGCCCACGCCACCACCGTTGTGGAGACTCACCCATGTGGCGCCGCGGAAAGCATCACCGATGGCGTTGTGGACGGCCATGTCAGCGGTGAACATTGAGCCATCCCGGATGTTGGCCGTTTCTCTGTAGGGGCTGTCGGTGCCTGATACATCGTGGTGGTCTCGACCCAACACCACCGGCCCCTGCAATTCTCCAGAAGCGATGGCTCGATTCATCGCGAGTGCAATGTTTCGTCGGCCTACATCGTCAGCATAGAGGATACGGGCTTGGCTTCCTACGACGAGTTGATTTGACCCTGCTTGCTCAATCCAGCGCAGGTTGTCGTTGATTTGCTGTCGCACGTCTTCGGGAGCGCCGTCCCGCATGCTCCGAAGGACATCCGCTGCAATTTCATCGGTCCGCTTCAAATCGGCAGGGTCGCCGCTCGTGCAAACCCAACGGTACGGGCCAAACCCGTAGTCAAAACACAGCGGGCCCATGATGTCCTCAACGTAGGAGGGATAACGAAAAGTCCCGTCATCGTTGACCACATCGGCACCAACACGTGAGGCCTCCAAGAGGAAAGCGTTGCCATAATCCCAAAAGTACATCCCGCGTTCTGCCATGGTGTTGATGGCGGCAGCGTGGCGTCGGAGGGTGGACTGTACCTCCGACCGAAATCGGGCCGGGTCTTCGGACAGCATCGTGGCGCTCTCCTCGTAGGTTCGATCTGCTGGGAAATAACCACCCTGATACGGGTTATGCAGGCTGGTTTGATCGCTTCCCAAATCCACCTGTACCTCTCGCTCTACACACCGTTCCCATAATTCGACGATGTTCCCAATCAAGCCGATTGAAATCGCTTCTCCTTCGCCAGCGGCCCGGACCATTTGGTCAATAGCGTCGTCAATGTCGTCGGTTACCGTGGTTAACCAACCTTGGTTGTGGCGCTTGTGAGCGGCATGGGCATTCGTCTCTGCGATGATGCAGGCAGCCCCTGCTATTGTGGCGGCTTTGGCTTGGGCACCCGACATGCCACCAAGGCCGCTGGTGATGAAGGTGATACCGGAAAGATTCGATTCATCGCTCAACCCGAGGTGAAGCCTGGCGGCGTTCAGCAAGGTGATGGTGGTACCGTGGACAATGCCTTGAGGGCCGATGTACATGTAGGAACCAGCGGTCATTTGTCCGTACTGTGTCACGCCGAGCGCATTCATACGTTCGTAGTCGTCTTGACTCGAATAATTCGGGATAACCATGCCGTTCGTTACCACCACCCGAGGCGCCGTTGGACCAGAGGGGAACAGACCCAAAGGGTGGCCCGAATACATGACCAGTGTCTGCTGGTCGGTCATCTCACAGAGGTACTTCATGACCAAACGGTACTGGCACCAATTTTGGAACACCGAGCCGTTTCCACCGTACGTGATCAACTCGTGGGGGAATTGCGCAACGGCCGGGTCAAGGTTGTTGTGAATCATCAGCATGATGGACGCCGCCTGCCGTGAAGCGCAGGGATAAGCATCCAGCGGGTAAGCCTTCATGGGGTGGCTGGTGGGTCGGTAGCGCCGCATGATGATGCGCCCGTAGGTGTTGAGTTCGTCCATGAATTCATCAGCCAGCGTCTCATGGTGTTGCGGTGGAATGTAGCGAAGGGCGTTTTCAAGGGCCAACAATTTTTCTTCCGCGGAGAGAATTTGCCGTCGGTTGGGTGCGTGGTCAACCGACAAATCGATACCCGGATGCTCCGGCAAGGCCACCGGAATGCCTTCGAGGACGGCTGCTTGCATGCGCCGCACATCCTCATCCATGATTCCACCTCGGTATGGATGTCTTTGAGGCTTGTTCTTTGAAAGCACGAAAAGCACCACGGGCGTATGTTCAAGAACAGCCGTACCAACCCCGAGGCGGAGCACCATGTCGGACGATGAGGTCGTGATGGCTGATTTGGTTGAGACATCAACCGAAACGAACGTGGACCAGTTGAACATCATTGTCGGTTCACTGGACGACGAAGTCAAATCATCAACCGCATCAGCCACCAAAGAATTCAATGTCGTTTTGGGGGCGACGATGGCGCTGTCGCTGGTTTTTTTGATGCTCTCGGCCTTCTTTGGAGAGGCGTTTGTCAACTTGGTGGTGGAAGAGGAACAGCAACAAGGCGTGCGTGTGCCAGTTTGGGAGCGTTACACCCTTCCATACGAAACGGACGGTGAGTTTGGCGTGGCGTTGGAGGTTGGACCGTACTCGCTCCTGCCAACCGATAACGAGTGGAATTCGACCCATCATTTTGTGGAATACACGCTCCCTCTCGAAGAGGGTGGAGCTGCGCCGAACGGACTCATCAGCCTCGCCGTCTGGCTGCCCGATGTGCCTGAAGGAATGCAAGTGCCGGTGATCGCTGAAAGTGGTCCTTATTTCCAAGAAGCCAGCGTCGAGACCCCTTCGATTGAAGTTCCCGGTAGTTGGTTGGGACAGATGTTCATTGACCAAATTCTACCACACGGCTATGCTTTTGCCCAAATCTCAGTCTCAGGCACCGGACGGAGCAATCACTGCATGGATTTGATGGGTAACGCTGAACAGCTCGGGAACGATGCTGCCGTGCGATGGCTGGCAGAACAACCATGGTCCAATGGCGCCGTAGCGCTGATCGGTAAATCCTACGACGGCAGCACACCTTGGCAAGCGGCCATGTTTGGGGCCGAGCATGATTACTTGAAGACCATCGTCCCGATTTCGGGTCTTATTGGCGTGAAAGAACTCATGTGGAAAAACGGTTCTTCTGAAGCGCGGGCACCCATCATGCACAACGGTGTCTACGGGTCGTACGGTATTGACGGCGACGAAGAGGACTACCAGAACATGTGCCCGGACTACATCATCGGCCCGGGAACCGGCGTCAGCGCCTACATGTTTGGCTCCGAGGTCGCCGGGGACTACTGGGCTGAGCGCTACTTCCTCGACCGGGTTCTTGAGAATTACAAGGGCAGCGTTTACCTTATCCAGGGCATGCACGATTGGAACGTTGACCCCCACATGGCGGTACCAACCATCAACCGTCTGATCGATGCTGGAATAGAGGCCAGAGGTTTGTTTGGTCAGTGGGATCACGACTACCCCGACCGTCCGGTTCAATTGGACGACCGGTCCGACTTGGGCGGTCGTGGCGGCGAAGCGTTCCCAGAAATGATTCGGTTTGACTGGATGCAAGACATGCTCGAGTGGTTTGACTATTACCTCAAGGGGATCGGAGAACAGCCCGGCCAATGGATTGAGATTCAGTCCAACCAAGGATCCTGGCGAATTGAGGACCGTTACCCGCCCGCCGATGCTGTTGAACTGGTGTTGGAATTGGGAACGGACATGACCAACATCGCCGGAACCACCACCGTTCTGCCCGATGCATCATCTGG
This sequence comes from Methanobacteriota archaeon, assembly GCA_002725275.1. The sequence goes on along the minus strand of PBOE01000025.1, from coordinate 27,767 downwards.
GCCGGTGTGGGAGACCGAGCCGCTCACAGAAGACCTCTACATCGCAGGGATGCCTCGAGTTCATGTCGAGGTGACAACAGCAAGCCTCGGCGGGCAACTCTACGCCCTGCTCGAAGATTGCGACAACCAAAGCAATTGCATCCACCTGGGTCATGCCATCATGGACCTGCGGTATCATGCCGGTGGGGATGAGATTCAAACATGGACGCCCATCGTCGAGTCCATCAACGCGAAGATGGAGTTCTTTGCCATGGACGCAGAAGTACCAGCAGGGCACGTCTTGCGGCTAAGTTTACAGTCGACGGGTGAAGATTACCTCCCTGCCAGCACATCATCGGTGGTGTTCGTCGAAGAGGGCGCATCATCCACCCTCCAACTGGACACGTTCGTTCCAGAGGACCGTCTCTATTTCACGCCACCAGAATGCACACATGAGCGATGCCTTCAGCCTGAATGAGCGGTTTGAGACGACGGGTTTCCGGGTTGCCACATGGAAAACACAATTCCACAGAACACCATCACGCTGGCGAACAACATGATGCCGTTCTGAATGCCAAGGTCGGTGTTTTCCATCAGGTAGCCGGCCACGCTGGTTGAGGTTGAAAATGCGATTGAAAGAATGAGCATGTCGGTTGAAAACACGCGCCCACGCACCTCATCCTCGACCCATTGTTGCATCATGACGGTTGAGAGGACCCAGTTGGCGCCGCTTGCGCTGTGGGCCAAAATGACCAAGACCACGGTGATCCACAAGGCGTGGGGCACGCTCAATCCAACAAGGAAGTAGATGAGGCCAGACAAAACGATGAGATACCCTACGAGTCTTGGCCACGCTTCTTCGTCCCTGAGAAAAGCGCGTGCAAGGATGGGACCTAATCCAGTGCCAACACCTCGGGCGAAAAAGAACAGACCAAACCCAAAAGCCGCTCCGAAGCCCTGAACATCCGCCCCCATCAAGACCAGGTAGACCCCCGCCAAACCTCCGCCCGCTACGTTCCACGAGGCCTTGGCAAAAACAATGCGAAACAGTGCAGGTTGGCTGCGAATGCGAGCCCAACCGGATTTGATGTTCCGAATGCCGGTGGACAACCACGGCCCCTTCATGGATTCGTCGATGGTTTGCGGGATCGTCAAGTTGATCAAAAACAAGGTACCGACCAAAAACGTCACAGAATCAATGATGAACGCGGCGTTTGTGCCCCAAATGGACACCACCACGCCACCCAACATGGCGCCCATGCAGAGTGCTGTTGACCACGATGCGGCGTCCAAAGCGTTGGCGGTCGCAAGGTCCTCCTCAGCGACCACGTTGGGCAATGCAGCCCGCTCAGCGGTCATGTAGACGCCGTGCAAGACCATCATCAAACCTGAGAGGCCGATCATCCATACGATGTCGCTCGAATCGTTCACCAGGAGGAAGCAGAGCGCGAACACCGCCTGGAGAAGGTTGGACACGACCATGAGCATTTTTCGATTGTAGCGGTCAGCCAGCAATCCGATGAAGGGTTGGAGCATGGCAAACCCTGCCATTCGGACCGTGAACAACATGCCAAGCAGGAATTCGCTCCCCGTGTATTCCAAAATCAGAAAAAACAAAGCGATGGTGTTGAACCATTCACCCAGCATCGAAATCACGGCTGCAATCCATAGCTTCCGAAAATCACGATTCTCTCGAATCAATTGCCCGTACGTGCGGGAGGTCATTCTTCCTCACCCGAAATGGATTCACCGGATGCCTCAAGGGTGCAGACGACCCATTTGGAGGTGGGTGTGTTTGATACGTCAGCCGTTGAGTGAAGCGGCACCAAGCAGTTTGCCTCTGGGAAATACGCTGCTAAGTTTCCCCTGGGGATATCGTAAGGCACCAACAACCAGTCCTTTGCCGTCCGCTCTTCTCCGTTGAAATGACTGGTGATGTTGACGCTCTGCCGCGTTTTCCAACCGCGCTCAACCATGTCCTCAGCGTTCATGAACACGACACGGCGGTGTCCGTGAACGCCACGGTATCGGTCGTGGAGGCCGTAAATGGTGGTGTTGTATTGATCATGACTGCGGAGCGTCATCAACACGAAATGGTCGTCTGGAATTTCAACATCCGGCAACGGGTGGACGGTGAAGTGCGCTCGCCCGGTGGGAGTGTCAAACGCCTGGCGATCCCGAGGAGGGTTGGGTAGTGAAAATCCAAATTCACCTCTGACGCGGAGGTTGTAATCTTCAAACCCGTGGAGCGACGCTTCCATGAGGTCTCGGATTCGATCGTAATCTTCGACCAAACCGCACCAGTCGAGGTGTTGGTTGCCAAGCGTTTGATTGGCCAGTTGTGCAACGATCCAAGACTCGCTGCGTAAGTCGTCCGAGGCGGGAATCAAACCACCCATGGAACGATGGACAACACCCATCGAATTTTCGACGGTGACGAATTGTTCACCCGAGGCTTGAACGTCGAGTTCGGTTCGGCCGAGGCAGGGGAGAATCAGGGCCGTTTGACCCGTGACAAGATGGGAACGATTGAGCTTCGTGGAGATTTGAACGGTTAACCCGACCTTTCGGATGGCGTTGGCCGTGAGGTCCGTGTCAGGCGTCGCCGATAAGAAATTCCCACCCATGCAGACAAACACATCCACCAGCCCGTCCAGCATTGCTTGGATGGTCCGAACAACATCGTATCCGTGTTCTTTGGGCAGGGAGAAACCAAGTCCCTCTTCCATTTTCTCCAGGAAGGCCTGCGGTGGCGCCTCCCAAATACCAACGGTCCGATCGCCTTGGACGTTGGAGTGGCCACGTACGGGGCAGAGGCCGGCGCCGGGTCGCCCGATGTGACCGTTCATCANCAACAAATTGACGACTTCCTGGATGACNGCGACACCGTTCCTGTGCTGTGTCAAGCCNATGGCCCAGCAAGCGATGGTGGCCTTCGAAGTCGCAAGGAGGGCGCCCACTTCAAGAATGTCAGACTTGGAAATCCCCGAATCCTGAACGATTTTTTCCCACGGTGTGGACCGAGCCGATTCGGCCATTGCCTCAAAGTCAACGGTCTTCTGTTCAACGAAATCGGCATCAACGGCACCCGCTTCAAGTTGACATTTGATCAGTCCCTTCAGCAGAGCAGCATCACCACCGATTCTGACCTGAAGGTGATGGTCGGCGAGCGTGGTCGACCGAAGTCGGCCCTTCATGTACTCCTGCGGGTGCTTGAACCGAGTCAGGCCCGCTTCTGAAAGCGGATTAACGTGAACGATGGTGGCGCCGGCATCTTTGGCATCGCGAAGAGCCGTCAGCATGCGCGGGTGGTTGGTCCCTGGATTTTGTCCAATCACCAAGATGACTTCGGCCTTGTCGAAATCTTGGAGGTTGACCGTTCCCTTTCCTATACCAACCGTCTGAACCAGGCCTTTGCCGCTTGACTCATGGCACATGTTCGAACAATCGGGGAGGTTGTTGGTACCGTAGGCGCGAACAAAGGCCTGGTAGAGGAACGCCGCTTCATTGCTGGTGCGTCCGGAGGTGTAGAAGACAGACCGGTCGGGCGTGGATGTTGCGTTAAGCGCATCCGCAATCATGGCAAAGGCNNCCTCCCACGNGATNGGAGCGTAGTGAGATTCGCCTTCCCTCAACACCACGGGAGACGACAAGCGCCCCTGCATGTTGAGTTCGTAATCACTCANTTCCGACAGTTCTTGCACGCTGTTCTCAGCGAAGAACTGAGGNGTGACGTTCGCCTTCATGGCTTCGTCAGCGACGGCTTTGGCACCGTTTTCACAAAATTCGAAGGTCGTGCGGTGCTCCGGGTCGGGCCAGGCGCACCCCGGACAGTCGAACCCCTCGGTTTGGTTCACCATGCTCAGGGTCTTCACGGTTTTCAGGGCNCCCATCTTTTTCAATCCATGAAGGGCTGAAGAGGTGACGGCAGGAATCCCGGCGGCCTTGGTTTTGGGCTTCTTGAGCTTCAATGGCTGGGTNTCATCAGGGGTTCGTGCTCGTGATGGCTTGCGCATGTCCAACCCCCCCCGGAAGGACGTGCGGTCCTGCCCTTCTCAATGCTTGCGATGAAATCGACCCTCAACGGGACCAATTACGATGGACTTGTCATCCTTCACAAACGAGACAAGGGTGATGCCCGAGGCCCGTGCCGTGTCGATGGCAAGACTGGAAGCCGCTCCAAACGAGGCCACCACTGGCGTGTTCATGGACGCTGCTTTGGCGACGATGTCCCAACCGCATCGCCCCGACAAGAGAAGGGCAACGGGACGATGATTCCGGGACGAACACCAAGCGCCGTAGNCTTTGTCNACGGCGTTGTGTCTTCCGATGTCCTCGCGAACAACGTATTCGTTCTCCGCGAGGTTCACCAGGGCGGCCGCGTGCATGCCGCCGGTGGCTTGGAAGCCCTGTTGATGCTCCCTCAATTGTTTCAGTGCTCCGGTGATGTCTTCAATGGCCAGCAGATCCTCGGGTGGAGACACGCTGGACAACCGTTGGGTGAGCTCGTGAAGGTCGTCCTGGTCGCACGCACCGCATGATGTTGTCACGATATCGGTGCGCGGTGAACGCAATTCGATGTCTGCCCCCNAGACTTCGACGACGACGGTCCCCTCAATATCCGTAAACGATACATCTGAAATGGCCGCTCGCGGCACGTTGTATTCGGTGAGTAAATGGCCGACGCCGAGTTCGTCTGCGTGTTCAGGCGAACCGAGTAGGCTGACCAGTGTCGTTCCATTGTATCGAAGATGAATCAGTGTTTCAACCGCCACCGCTTCCTCGTGCAACNTCGCATGACCGTCGACAAATTTCTGAACAGCGATGTGTCGGACATCTNTCATGGTTCATCGCCCTCCGTGGGCCGTTCAATGTCAAAAAAATCAAACTGAAGATCAACCAACTGCTGGCTGGATGTGGCACTTGCATAGGCGTCCAANGGCTCTTGGTTCAGNTCAAAAAACCGCCCACCCCATCGAAACGCACCCAGCACGTCAGCCGCCTGTTCCCGCCGTCCAACCAAATAGAGCACCGTCGCCAGCGCTTCGGCCGTCGTGAGGCGCCCGGGTCTTCCCCAATTGACGGGGTTGGCCGCCAGCAGGAGTGGAAGCATGCGCGGTTGCAGGCGTGTCCGTTTCATGACCGATTCGACCGAGGTCTCGATGTGAGCCCAACTGCAATCAAGACCGACCAGTGCACCCCCTCGCTGCGTAAGCAATTCGTGGTCCTCAGGGCCAAACACCTTTCCGCAAAGCGGTTCGAGAATCACGCCGCGCTTGGGTAGCGATCGTACGTTTTTGTGGAGGGTTAAATCCCCTCGCTTCGAAGCGAGAACTGCGGTGTTTTTCTTGGGGTCGTCCTGGGCTAACCACAACGCATGAACTGGAATGGAATCCACATGTTCACCTCAAATCGTTGAGGTAGTCTCCGAACGTCATGCCTCGTGAGGGTCCAGCATTGATGTGACGGTTTTCGTTGGCCGATCGCTCGACCATCAAATCAATCGAAAGAACCCGCTCGAACTTTCGAATAACATTGTCCGTGGGCCGCTTCCCCGATTCAGCCGACTTGATGATGTTGACCGTTTCCGCCATTTTTTTTGCCAGTTGCTGTTGGCTCCAATTTCGAGCCCCTCGGGCTTGGGCTATTCGCTTGTGAAAGTCGTCTGCCAGTTCTTTGGACGACCTCGACATGATGTCGTTCTTTCTTTTCTTTGGAGACGGTGCAGATGCGAACGACCGGGCTCGTTGAATGCCGGGAGCCTCCGTTTTGGGGGCGAGGTTCATTTTGTCAATGCACCGGGTGCAGGCAGCAACCTCGGTTTTCCCTGTGCGTACACGCTTGACGCCGACCTTGACGGCGCCACAGAGTTCACATTCGCCCATCGTACCTACCTCTTCGTTACGCTCTTTGAACCCTTTGACAAGGGGATGTACTGAGTATCAATGCAACATTTTTTTTAAATCGTCGCCGCGAGGAACCACCGAGGAACATGGGTACGGACGTTGACCGAAACGATGGCACGCTGCCCAACTCGTCAGAGGACGATCTTCGCAGCCTCGAAGAAGACTATGCCGCCCTGCGGGATGAGACCCAACAACTCATCAACGAACGAACCACGCTCGAGGCAGAGATGCGGACGTTGAGAAAGCGAATCGAGCGACTGGACGAAAACGTCAATCTCCTCAAGATGCCCCCGCTCATCGTCGGGCACATTCAGGATGTTTTGGACCATGAGCGGGCCATCGTGCGTTCATCTAACGGGACGGTGTTTCAGGTATCACTCAATCAGCGGTTGGATCCTGAGAAACTCAAGCCCGGCGTGCGCGTCGCCCTCAATCAAGACAGCCTCTCGGTGGTCGAACTGCTCCACGAAGCCTGGGATCCCATGGTCAGTGGCGCCGAAATGGTGGAGAAACCAACCATCAGCTACGAGGACGTCGCCGGATTGGATGAACAAGTCGAATCCGTTCGGGAAGCCATCGAACTCCCCCTGGTCAAACCCGAGCTGTTCGAAAANGTTGGGATTGTACCGCCCAAGGGCGTNTTGTTGGTAGGGCCACCAGGCTGCGGGAAGACCCTGCTGGCGAAAGCGGTGGCNAATCAGACCAATGCGACGTTCATTCGAATGGTGGGCAGTGAACTGGCCCAGAAATACATTGGCGAAGGAGGTCGTATGGTCCGTGAGTTGTTTTCTCTCGCCAAAGAAAAGGCACCCAGCGTCATTTTCCTGGATGAAATTGACGCCATCGGCGCNAAACGGCTCGACGGGTCAACCAGCGGCGACCGAGAAGTTCAGCGNACCCTCATGCAGTTGTTGGCTGAACTGGATGGATTTGACGCGCTGCACGATGTCAAGATCATCGCTGCAACCAACCGGCCGGACATCTTGGACGACGCACTCCTTCGACCCGGCCGATTTGACCGGGTCATTGAAATCCCAATCCCCGATGATGATTCCAGAAAAGCCATCCTCAAGGTGCACCTCGCATCGATGAACACCAAGAAAGTGGCAGTCGGCCGNATTGTGGAGCGNACCAAAGGCTACTCAGGAGCTGAACTCAAAGCCACGTGCGTTGAAGCAGGGATGATCGCCATTCGCGACGGTCGATCCGCCGTCTTGCAAAAGGACATGATGGACGCCATAACAAGGCTTGACAAGAAACGCTCGCAGGGCACNTCTTCCACGTCGCCGGAAGCCCTCTATTCTTGAGCAAAGCGCCGAACATTCAAGGACCCGAGGCGCAGGATGCGTCCATGACTTCACCGTTGGTTGAGTGCGTGCCCAACATCTCCGAAGGTCGTGATTTGGCGACGATTGAAGCCATTGTGGACGCAGTTCGATTGACCGATGGGTGCACGGTGTTGGGTGTCGAACCGGACGCAGACTACCACCGAACCGTCATCACGTTTGCAGGACCGCCTGAGGCGGTGGTTGAAGGAGCCATTGCACTGATTGAAGCCAGTGTGGCCATGTTGGACATGCGTCAACACAGCGGTGAACACCCTCGATTGGGTGTGGTCGATGTCTGCCCGTTCATACCGCTACGGGACGTATCCATGGAAGCGTGCGCGGACATGGCCAGAACGGTTGTCGCCCGCTTGGCCGAGCGCGGAGACATACCCTTGTTCCTGTACGGTGCCGCAGCGTCGTGCGATGAACGAACCGTGCTCTCTCGGTTGCGGAAGGGCGAATACGAAGGGCTTGAGGCACGACTCAAGGGCACGGATACCGTCCACGATGACGATACACGATTACCAGATGCAGGGGCGATGGCATGGACGGAAACCGTCGCACGCTGCGGTGGTATCACGGTTGGCGCGAGGCCCATTCTTGTGGCCTACAACGTCAACGTTGATGAAAAAGATGCGCGGGTTGCTCGAAAAATTGGTTCCATCGTCAGAACCAGCGGCCGCTTGCTGAAATCTGAACAAGGCGGTANGATCAGGAGTCATGGTATGTTGAAAGGTGTTCAAGGGATGGGTGTACCGGTTGAAGAACTGGGTATCTCGCAGGTCTCCATGAACCTCATGAACGTCGAGGACTGCCCCCTCCATCTGGCGTTTAAGACATGCGAGAGTTTGGCCAACGACCACGCCACGTCGCTTTGCGGAAGTGAAATTGTTGGCCTGGTTCCCCTTCAAGCCATGATTGCTGCAGGGGAATTTTTCGCTCCTGAAGCGGACGATGAGCGAGCGAAGGTGGCTGCCGCTGTCAAAGGGTTGGGACTGAACCATCACCACCGATTCGTTCCCGATGAACACATCATCGAATGGGCGCTTGACCGAGAGGTGATTCAATGAACTGGTCGAAAATGACGCTGAATGANTTTCAAGCCGCACTCGCATCATCGGCACCCACGCCGGGAGGTGGCACAGCGGCCGCAGTGGCGCTTGGCCAAGCGGCAGCCTTAGCGTCCATGGTGTGTGACTTAACCCTTGGAAAAGAAAAGTGGGAGGCTGGATGGGCCATCGCACAGGACGTTCACGAGATGGCGACACCCATGATGAATCGTGCCATGGAATTGGCCACTGAAGACAGCAACGCCTTCGACCGAGTGATGGAAGGCTACGCCATGCCAAAAAACAGCGATGAAGAGAAGGATATACGCACCAAGGCAATTCGAACGGCGACGTTAACCGCAGCGGAGGTCCCGTTCGANACCGCACGGTTNGCACTGGGATTGCTGGAGGCGCTTCCCCANCTCGCTCGCGACGGAAATGCCAACGCAGTGACCGACGTGGGCGTTGCTGGATTGTTGGCGAGCGCTGCAGCAAAGGGCGCGTTGTTCAACGTCGACATCAATCTGGATGGGTTGCCGGATGACATGGCCGCCTCGCTCAAGACGCAAAGCCAAATCGTCGGTGAGCGCACCAGAATTGCGTCAAGAGCCGTNATGGATGAGGTTCGAGCNCGCATGAACGGTTGATCAGCGAACCTGGCTTCCCGNACTGATGTCGCCATCAACCGTGATCAATCGAACATGACCTTCGCCGTCGTCAGCGGCGAGCATCATCCCTTCTGACGTCACGCCTCGCAGAGGCCGAGGTTTGAGATTTTCAACGAACACGACGAGTTTCCCCTCCATTTCATCCGGTTGATAGAACGCTTTGAGTCCTGCACAGATGGTTCGTTCGACGCCGGTCCCGTCGTCAAGTTTCACGACGTACAGTTTGTCGGCATTGGGATGATCATCAACGCTGGTGATTCGGCCCACGCGAAGGTTCACTTTCATGAACGTGTCAAATTCCAAGTACGTCACGCCTTCAATTTCGTTTTCCATCTTTTTTCCTCCTTTCTTCTTTCCACCTTTCACGCCGTGAACAGCATCGTCCTCGGGGCCTTCTTCAACGAGGCTCTGTTCAGCCTCCAAGATAGCCTCCAGGTCCAAGCGTTGGAACAGCGGTTGAGGTGGTTCGTCAAGCCATGCGAAGGGTGCCTCCCAATCAACGGCCTCGTGCCACAACCTGTCGGACACTTCATCTCCGTAGCCCAAGGAGATCCACAATCGCTGCGCACTACCGGGCAAGAACGGCTGGGTGGTGATGGCAAGGAACCGAGCAATTCGCCAACAGAACGCGAGGGTGGCCAAACTTTCCTCAGAACCTTCGCCTTGTTCTTTCAGATGTTTCCAAGGGGCTGCCCCCTGGAGAATTTGATTGCCGAACTGGGCCACGGTCATGACACCACGGAGAGCTTCCTTGTAGCGGTGGCGCTGGAGGGAGGTTGTGATGTCCTCAAGCGCTTGCTCGAGNTGCCGCTGATGGTCGCGGACGCTCGCATGACCGTCGTAGGCCGCAAAGGGAGACGCCCCGCCTTCTCGGGGCAATCGCGATCCCAACGTGAGAACACGATGGACAAAATTTCCGTACGCAGCAATAAGTTCGCTGTTGACTCGTTCAACGAAATCAGGCCAATTGAAGTCCGTGTCATGGTTTTCCGGCATGTTGATGCTCAGGTAATATCGAAGTGTATCGGGGTCGTACCTTTCCAAAAACGAGGGAAGCCATACAGCATGTTTCCTTGATTTAGAAAATTGGCCGCCCGCCAGCATCAAGTATTCCATGGCAGGGACGTTGTGTTCCAAGGCGAAGTCACCCGGACCAGGAAGCACAACAGGATCGTCAGCGGTCAAACCGTTGTTTACGTGATTCATTCCCAAGATGAGGGCCGGCCAGATCACCGTGTGAAACGGAATGTTGTCTTTCCCGAGGAAATAGAGGTGCCTCGGATGCGTTCCGTTTTCGTCGACGCACCACCAACGTTTCCATGTCGCTTCACCGTCCGGNAGTTCCGATGCGTGGTTTTGCGACCATATTCTCGCGCACGTCGAATAACCTTGGACGGCCTCAAACCAGACGTAAATGCATTTACCGTCCCACTCTCCACCATCAAGGGGAACCGGTATACCCCACGACAAATCACGAGTCACCGCCCTTGGTCGCAGACCCATGTCCAACCACTGTTTGGTCATCGCCTTGACGTTCGCCTTCCACACCGATTGCTGTTGCTGGGCGTGTGTTTCAAGCGCTGCTTGAAAGAGGTCAAGGCGGTAGAACAAGTGGTCGGTTTCTCGGATTTCGACGCTTGCGTCCGGGTTCATCTTCGAAACGGGGTTCTTGAGTTCAACGGCTTCGTAGGTGGCACCGCAGGCATCGCACTGATCACCTCTTGCACCGTCTTCACCGCAAGCAGGGCAGGTCCCCTCAACGTAGCGGTCGGGCAAAAAACGACCGGACCCATCGGCGTGAACTTCGTAGTACTGTTCGGTGGTCTTTCGTTCAAAAAAGCCTCCAGCTTCAAGGGCGTTGAAATTGTCTTGCACCATGCGCTTGTGTTGTTTATCGCTGGTCCGATTAAACAGAGCCCCACCGAATTCTGGCCCGCGAGCATCAATGCTGTTGGACCAACTGCACCCAAGGTCCAGGAGCGCCTTCATGTTGATGTCGTGGTACTTGTCGACGATGGCTTGGGGCGAGACGCCTTGAGACTCAGCCGTTACCGTAATCGGTGTACCGTGCTCGTCAGAACCGGACACCATCAGCACGCGGTTTCCCATGGCGCGCTCAAACCGATATTGAATGTCAGGCGGCAGATAACAGCCAGCGACGTGGCCAAGATGAAGCGGACCGTTGGCGTACGGCCATGCAACGCAAATCAAGACATGTTCACCTGACATGGCGGCCCTCCTGCTTCACCCAGCGGTCGTGGCTTCTTGAGGTTCACCCATTGATGAAAACTTATCCNAGGTGTTGCCGAGCGGATGCGTCATTTTGAAGAACCCTCCGACCGTCGGAAAGACTACGCCCGTAAGGGCAGGGGTCTCCGAAACAACATGACCAGCGACTTGTTTTCGGCAGCAGCCGTTGCTGTCAGCGCCACCGGCGAAGGAGACATGGGTCTCCTCATTTTCTACATCACGCTCGCCTTAGGCGTGTCATTCATGTGTTCCATCTTGGAAGCTGTGGTGTTGTCAACGCCGCAGACCTACGTCAACATTCTCCAAAACGAGGGAAAGCGCACGGCCGACATGTGGACTCATCTCAAAGATGACGATTCGGTTCGACCGCTCACAGCCATTCTGACGCTGAACACCATCGCTCACACCATGGGGGCAGCCGGTGTTGGCTCGCAAGTGCAACAGATTTGGGGCGTTGAAGTTCTCACGGCCGCCTCGGCCATTTTGACCCTCGCCGTGCTCTTTCTCTCTGAAATCATTCCCAAGACGTTGGGTGCGGCGTATTGGAAACGATTGTCCACACCAACGGCATATTTGTTGACCTGGTTTACAAAATCACTTTTCTTCCTCATCGGCCCGATTCAAATTCTGAAGTCCATCCTGCCCACCTCGAAAAATGCCATGGTCACCCGTGACGATGTTGCGGCGATGGCGGACTTGGGGGAAATTGAGGGTGCGCTTGAGGAAAATGAAGAGACGATCATTCACAATTTGCTTGGCCTCCGCGAAGTGATGGTCCACGAGGAGATGACGCCTCGGACCGTGGTTTCGGCCTTTGATATGAAGAAGACCATCAAAGAAGTGCTTGACGACAACACCATCCTTCGATTTTCACGAATTCCGGTTTATGAAGAGACCATNGACAACGTTCGCGGCTTGGTCATACGTTCTGAGATCCTGATGGCAGCCAGCCGAGACGAATGGACATTGACGCTCAAGGACATCATGAAGCCAATCCTCAAACTGGAACAAGACGCCACCATTGAGCAAGCCTTGGACGTGTTTTTGACCAACAAACAACAATTCGCACTCGTCCGTGATGAATTCGGTGGGACTTCAGGCATCCTCACCATGGAAGACGTCATGGAAACCTTGCTTGGAAAGGAAATCGTGGATGAACTCGATGAGGTCGAGGACATGCGTGAGTTGGCAAGGGAGCAAGCAGCTCAAACGGAAGATGAGTGAATCAGACACTCGTCCAACCAGGCGCTCAAAACCGCATCCCTCGATGGAGATTTGTGGGAGCCCGAATGGGACAAATCTGAGAGATAATGAGCGGTAAGCAACCCTGCGTGCTCGGGCTTCTCCATGATTTGCGTGAGCCGTTCGTGATGCCGCTCCCCAAGACGATTGTCAGGGGAGGCTTGCACCAACAGCGTTGATTCGCGAGGGACCCCCCATGCCGGCATGTCAGCATCAGAGAGGGAGGATACACCCCCGACAGCGCTGTTGATGGCGTTGAAATGACGAATCGTTTTTGCCAGGACCCATGGACGCAATCGGTGCGGGATGCGAAGCAGATTACAGGTTTCTGCATGGATTTCCGTGTAACCTGTCATGGGCGACTCAAACACCCAGCCGAGGATGTTGACATCGGAGGTCAACTCCGAACGGCGCCGACTGGTCCGAAGGCCGATGAAACCGCCGATGCTGTGGCCGTAGTAGCACACGCCGTTGGCAAACCATGCTGGTCGATCCTTTGCGAGCCAATTCATGGATTGAATCATGAGGGTCGTTGTTTGCTCTGCGCTCCACTTCGACAGTCGGTCGGATGCGCCGTGGCTTGGCAAATCCCACAGCACCACGTTCCAGCCCCGGTCCACAAACGGCTTNGCCCTGTCGACCATTCTGATGGCCCCTGAGGTCCATCCGTGGCAAAGCCATGCAACCGGTTTGTTCGGCTTGCCTGCTTTGAGGTAGTGAGCCAGCCGGTAGCCTTCCACCGTGATGTCAAGCCGTTTCCAACCCGTGAGTTCCAACGCCGGTTTCCGTTTGGTTGGCGCTCGAAACGACCATTGGGTGAGCAGTTCAAGGTAGACCAGAAACATCGTCACCAGCAACACAACGACCGCCATCGACCAGTGCAGTTGATGCGCGATGGTCAACGCAATCGACGTACCGCCTACGGCGACGGTCAACGGGAGAACGTGATTGCGCTGACGCGCCCAACGGAGCATTCGACCACCTCAATACGGTGGTCAATCGTCTGGCGATTCGGACTCGTCGTCGGCTTCACCATCATCAGTTTCGGCCTTCTTGGATTCCTTCCTCGCTTTGCGCTCTTCTTGGCGTTTGACGAGCTGATCACCGAAGTTGCCCATGTTTTCAAGACGGGCCCAAATGCCTGAGGCTTTCTCGTCATCACTTGGGATGTACTTCACAAGGTATGCGCGGAAGGCGAGATCGTAGAGACCCTGGCCCATGGCGCTGCCGTTTCGCAGGTAGCGGTCCACAAACCACAGAATCATGAAGATGGTTCCCAAAGAAAACGAAATNATGGCNCCGGTGTTGTCGGCTTCCGACAGGTTTTGGAATTGGGTGGCAACCATGATCAGACCTACGAGGGACAACAACCCGGCCGTGTTGACCAAAATGCCGTGCAAAAACAGCGGGTTGGTACCATCACCGCGGACGTACTTGGTTCGGGAGACGAACTGACCCAAGTTGCGACTGAATTTCATCGGGATGAAAATTGCATTGAGGATNATGATGCCTCCGCTGATGGCGAACAGGATCGTTGTCACGATGCTGGTGTCTGCCGAGGCGATGAACAACGCCGCAAACAACACACCGAAATTGATGAAGAAGTTGACNAGTGAGGAAATTCTGCGGTTCATCTTGGTGGCGAGCTCGTAATCGTCCGAGAGTTCCATCGGTCGTGCTCGTGGTGCACGCTCTTTCTTGACCTTGGCTGCTCGTTGCGCCTTGACAGGCTTCGCCTTGGCCTTGGCTTTCGCCACCGGCTTGGCTTTAGCGACCGCTTTGGCTTTCGGCTTTGGGTCTTCGCTTCCTGAAGCGGCTGCTTTGTCCAGTAGTCCCATGATTTTCACTCATCCTTGTAGCGCTCTCCGATTGCCCGGTAGATGTCGAAATCTGCCGATTCGACAAAAGCAGAAATGGATTCCGACGACATGTTCCCCAATTGGTCGTCCACCATGCGATAAAATGCCCCTCGGGTCTCTTCGTCAGTCGTTTCAGGCGAGCCCAAGACTTCTCTGTATGTTTCAAAGTCCTCGCTTGCCACGAAGTCGTTGACGATGGATTCTGGCAGGTGGTCGCCCAGCAAGGTGTCGACAATGCCNACNAACGTGGAGAACAAGTCGTCGCTTTCGTCCGAGGACGTTTCAGCGACGGCCGGTTCCTCGGTTGNNGCATCGCCAGATTTCAACGCCTTCCTGCGAGCCATCAAGGCTTGGAGGGTGGGTGTCAGCTCGGCAAGCGTTTCCTTGTCGCCCAATGATTTCGCTTCTTGGTAAAGTGGTTTGAGCGCTCGCAGTTCGTCCTCGACTTGCTGGAGTTCACTTACGGGCTCGGTTGGCTCGTCNTCGATGAGTTCAACGGTGGGAGCATCTCGGATTTCAGCCACTTTTTCCTCAACGGCCGCTTTTCTCATCACAATGATTTCACGGTCAAGCGAATGGCCGAAGCGGTCAGCGTANCGATCGAGNAGGGAGCCGGCTTCTTTGTTGCTGATTCGATCAATGTGCCCGTAAATCTGCTGAAGTGGTTTTTCGGAGCGCTTCGCCCAGAGTTCGTTGTACCCTTTCTCTTCCGTGATGCCTGACAGCGTGGTGCCGGGATCGTTGGTGGGAGGGGGCAGAGGTGCGACGTTGGCCGCAGGGGTGGCCTCAGGGACGGGGAGAGGAGCTGGCAGCGGGGCAGGAACGGGCGCATCAACGGGGGTTGGTGCACCGGGAAGAGGTGGAAGCGCTGGTCCGCCCGGTGGCAAGGGCAACGGGGCAGGAAGACCACCAGGTGGTGGCAAATCGGGCATGGGGAGCGAGGCATCCGACTTCTTGGATTTCTTTCCTCTGCGCAGACCCAACGGACTCACCTCGTCCCAAGGGATGGGAAACCACCCTTGAACCTTACCGCACTTTGGTCCTGAAATTCACGGGTTGTCCGTTCGTCCATCCTGCCTCACACCATCGTCGCCCAGCCCTTCAAGACCAAGAAGGTCGCGCCGGACTCGTGCACTTGAATTCGCTTGCCGGTGGCGCTTTCCAACCGACGGTCACCGAACTGGGCAACGGCATCATCAACCAGCCATTCGACCTCGATCGAGTCATCAAGCCCGAGCACAAAGGCTTCGTTCAATGGATTGTAAGGATTCGAACCGTCAGGATCCAACCGAGCGAGAGGAAATTCGCTGACGCGCATCCCGGATTTGCCGTGGAGGGAGGTCGGCCAACGAATCTGGCGTCGCGTGTCTATGGTGACCACTTCGTCCGTCTCGCCTGCCGAACCCAACACCACCGATGCATCAGCTTTGAGCAAATTCAAAAACAACGCCTGGTAATTTCCAAGGAGTTCGAATTTTCCCTCTTTGAGACGGGCGACTCGGGAATCGTGGTCCATCAATTCAGCAAGACGTCGAATGGCCGCTGCCGAACGTTGAGAGGTCGCACCCTCTCGGTCTTGCATGGCCTGAAGTTCGGTTTCCAATCGACGGAGTTCTCCGGCGCTTCCTTCGACGCCACGATGAATATCACGAAGGGTGAGAATCATGGCGTCCATGCCCTCGCGGATACGTTGAGTCCAACCTTTGGCGTGTTGGTCGTGGTACCTTGCAAGACCGCCCTGTACGTCAACGCCTTCGCCGCGGATGTGTGAAACGAGTTCGCGCCGGGCTTCGGAATCCAAATGAAACAGGGAGGGGTCCCGATAGTGAAGATGGAAACCGCGGTGCCCGGAAAAGGTGACCTGAAGGTGGTCTTCATTGAATCCAAACTCGGGCTCGAGGAAATCGTTCCATAGAGCCCATGCCTGATCTTGAATCACGGACAACATACCGGGAAAATCTCGGTCGGTGACACCCGGCAGGTGGTCGCCATCAAGGTCAAAGATCAAATCTGCTCCCTGCCACAACTTATCAGCCATTTTCAATTCGTAAGGGCGGCGCCAGTAAGCCGTTGAGTAAAAGCAGGAATGCATGGCTCGCTGGGCAAGAAAAGATTGCACTTGACCGATCCCGGAGAACGATTTGTGTCGGAGGGGAGGTGCCCCCCCGAACGGAATAAACATCCATTCACGTGTTTTGATGCGTGGAGGCGACCAAAGCGTAGCGTGTTGATAGTATTGGCCAAACCGATGTGCAAACCTCGCCCAACCGGTTGCCATGGTTCGCCCTCAATCGACACCAGCGGTTGAGGGTTCTTGAAGAAAGCCGTTTCAGTCCTGCTTCATCCAGAAACGCTCATCGGCGTCTGAAACTTCCGTTGCCGTGTCTGCACCGGTGGTTTCAACGTAGTGCTCCCAACACATGTAGTACTTGTCGACGACCATGGCGTTGCCGAACGTGAGGCGCATGCCGCAGTGGTGGCATCGGGGCCCGAGTTCACCGTTGGGAGCTTGGGCAAGTTGGATATGGTCGTGAGGCATGTGCGTCCTTCCTGTCGTGGGGTAGGTGGTCCAGTCTTTGAACTTGAGGTAACTCAACACTCGGTGTCATGGAATTCGGCTCCGGCGACCCAAGCCAGTAAATCCAATGCGACAATGCAAGATTCAGCCACTTCAGGTTGAGAATCTTTGCTGAATTTTTCCAGCGATGGAATCACGGACCGGTCGCCGATGGCGCCCATGGCTTCAGCGGCTTCGTGACGGACCATGACGTGCTCTTCATCGTCCTCAAGGCGTTGAATCAGTGTTGGCAGCGCTACCGTGTTTTGCATCTGTCCCAAAACGTAGGCGATCTCGTGGCGAAGGAGTGCGCTCGAACTGGCGAACCCTTCGCAGAGCGCCAAGCACGCTTCATCGGTGCGAAGGTTGCGCAGAGCGAACACGGCCCGCATCCGTTGAAACATGGGTTCGTCTTCATCGCACAAGCGAGCGGTGAGGTCGGCGACCAACGCCTCTTGTGCAGGGGGGGCCGGGTCGACCGAGCCGTATTGGCTCACCTTTGGTATGCGGCCTTCGGCTTCCATTGCGCTCCCTCATGGTTCTCCAATGAACCGCATCGTTGTCGTGTCAAAATCGTCCCGAATCATGCCGATGGCTTGGCCTTCTTTGATGAACTGTCGAATGGAAGCACGGCCTTCTTCTTTGTAGTCGATGGTCCGGTCGTTCACGTACATGCCGACAAATTCTCGGTTGGTTTCGTCGTCAATACCTCGGCCCCATGCCTTGGCAAACTCAAGGGCCTCGTCGGGAGAGGCGAGCGCGTATTCGATGCTCATCTTGGTGTACTTGGTGATGTCTTGCATGACGTCTTCTCCCAAATCACGACGCACAACGTTTCCGCCCAAGGGCATGGGCCAGTTGTTTGTCCGTGCGTTCCACCACTTCCCGAGGTCGATGAGCACGTCGAGGTCATGGTCAACGTAGGTCAATTGACCTTCGTGGATGATCAGACCACTGAGGTACGTGCCGTCGAGAATGCGAGGTATGATTTCGTCAAACGGGACCACAGCCACATCACAATCGCCCCAAGCGAGGCGCAAGCCGAGGTAAGCGCTGGTTTTCAATCCGGGAACGGCGATGGTGTTGCTTCGTGCGTCGGCTTCCGAGACACCGGCTTTGCAAACGATCATGGGACCGTAGCCTTCGCCCATGGACGCACCGCAATTCATCAAAGCGTAATGCTCGGCGATGTCGGGGTAGGCATGAATGGAGACCGCCGAAACTTCGAGGTCTTGATTCATGGCTCGATGGTTGAGTGTTTCGATGTCCTGGAGTTCGTGAACAAAATTGTACCCGGGCGTTGGGAAGGCGTTGGTGGTCATGGCGTGGAACATGAACGCATCATCGGGGTCCGGGCTATGACCGATTCTTACGATTTTATTTCCGTCTTCATCCACCGGAAGTTCAGTCATGATTCAGCCACCTGCACGCCCTTCATGAACCATCCGTTGAATTTCTTATACAACGGCATCTGCCAGCCACGCAAATTGAGGTTCGTTCTCCATTCCACATGCCTGTTCAAGAAAGCGAAAGAGTCCGTTGAGATGGTGGGCGTTCAATCGGTTGAACACTTCTCCGTAATACTGGTCGAGTCGCTCATGGGTGAGGCCTGACTTTTCCATGGACCATTCAATGACGCGCTCCCGTTTTGTTTGGTCGGTTTCAAACTGCACCAGGTTCGCCAGCAGGGCTGCATGCGCTCGTTGAACCAACGCCGTGGGCGTGTCTCGCCGGGCGACAAACACACCGAAAATCATGGGGAGCCCCTCTTCCTCCATCCAAGCCGTGCCCAAATCCATCTGTACCATCTCGGGGAATTCCCTTGCCGCA
Source organism: Methanobacteriota archaeon (assembly GCA_002725275.1). Next base: position 9,099 of record PBOE01000025.1, on the reverse strand, counting down.
TCGAGGGCACGATCACCGATGAGCAGGGCACCGTCTGCCATGGCCATCATGGAGTCGTAGTCGGGGCCCGTGGAGACGTAGTTCATGTCGTGGCCCCTCTTCGCCAAGAGATGCTTCAGCAAAGCGACGGACGTCGCAGAATCGCTGGGCAGAGCAATCGTCTTCATCGATTCAATCGGTACGGCACCGAACAACAACACGCTGCCAACCTCACCTTGACTACCAATGCCAATGTCAGGCAGGAGCACCAAATCTGATTCATGCTTGGCGTAATCGGCCGCAGGAATGGGTGCGAGGATGCAGTCGCGTCGTAGCACGTGGCCGGTCAACCATGATGGAGGCGCTGCCAAAATGTTCCAGTCGGATGAGATGTCGTGATAGAGCGGGTCGCAATTGATGAAGGCCACCCTGCCCAAGGTCGAGGTCCACGTCCTCTCCATGGTCCTTCCTCATTCGGACGCCATCTGAAGGCGACGTTTTGGCTTGACCTCAGGAGGCGTGTAAGGTTCAAAGTTGCTGTACACCGTGTTTCTCTGAACGGGCTCGCACCCTGCGTCGGTGATGAGACGAGCCAGTTTTGATCGGTCGTGGTCCAGCGGTGCTGTTGAACCGGCAAGGTGCATGATGGATTCTTTTTGGACGGTCCCATCGATGTCATCGGCTCCGTACTGCAGGGCCAATTCCGCAAGATGGTCACCGATGTTCATTCGATAGGCTTTGATGTGTGGAATGTTGTTGAGCATCAGCCTTGAAACAGCCACGGTCCGGAGGACCTCGGTGCCACTGGCCAGCTGAGCCTCTGGAAGGCGGGTGGAATCAGGAAGGAACGGATACGGGACAAAGCACTGAAAGCCGCGGGTTTGTTCATTGAGTTCGCGCAGCAAGACCATGTGCTGAAGGCGTTGTTCAAGAGATTCAATCGTTCCAAACAACATCGTACAGTTCGATGGCAGCCCAACTTCGTGAGCCTCACGGTGAATCTGGAGGTATTCAGCAGAACTTTCCTTGCCGTTGCAGATAACGGCGCGAACATCGTCATCAAGGATTTCTGCACCACCACCTGGAAGCGAGGTCAGGCCGGCGTTTTTGAGGCGACGAAGCACTTCTTTGGTCGGAATGGATGAACGCTGCGAGAGGTGTTTGATCTCAACGGCCGTCAGGGCTTTGATGGACACGTGCGGGTGTTCGTTGGTGACTCGAGCAAACAGTGCCTCGTAGTGCTCGATGCCCCAGTCTGGATGCAGTCCACCCACGGAGTGAACTTCGTCCACTGCGTGGGCGTATCGACTCAAGTCAGCGACGTATTCATCCACGGACATGGCGTATGCGTCGTGTGCCTTGGGCCCCCGACGAAACGCACAGAAGCGGCAGGCCAGGACGCAGATGTTGGTTTGGTTGATGTGCACGTTGGAATTGAAAAACGTCTTGAGGCCAAACCTCGCCTTTCTCACGATGTTGGCCAAGGCACCCACTTCATGGAGGTCGGGGTGATGATACAGGACCAACCCGTCTTCGACGCTCAGCGGTATGTTCTTCCCGAGCTTTTCTGCGATGGGGGCCATAACAGGCGACCAGGCATGAAGACCAAGCTCGCTGTGGAGACGGTCAAGCCAATCGTGGTGTTCACCCGCGAGCGGCGCAGGGTATACGGTGGCCTGCATGTTGGTGCGGCGTCTGCTCACCTCAAGAAGATGTGCTTAACGCCGTCAACGCCGCCGAACAGCAAAGATGCGTGATTTGACGATGAGTTTCCGGAACTCTTCAATGATAAACACGCTCGATGCGATCAGGACAACCACCGTCCAGTCGTTCTGAGTCAACGGATTGGTCCGCAAGAGGGAACCGATTTCTATGCCCAGCACCGGAATCGATACCTCTGCAAGTTGAACAAAGAACAACAAGAGACCCGATGAAATAAGCAAGGCGTAATTGATGGCGGGGTTCGAGAACAAGCCCAATTCAAACACGCTCTCCTCGTTGGATCTGCAGTTCATGACGTTGAACAACTGGTACACGATGAACACAGCGAACGTCATGGTTTGGGCGTGCTGGAAGTGGCCGTCGGCGTAGGATTGCCAGTCATCGATGGCGGCTTGTTCGCCAGCGAGACACGCCTCCATGTCGAATGCCGTCGTACTGGTTTCGGTGGTGCGCAACGTGCAGGGTTCAGCACCGGCCAAGCTCCCGCCTGCCAGCCAGAAGACCATCAGCGATCCCACGACCATCACAGCGCCCAAGTAAAAGATCAGGGAAATGTCTCGGCCGTTGGGGAGACCTTCGTCCACCGGACGCGGCGGCCGGTCCATGACGCTCCCGTGTTTTTTCTCGACACCGAGCGCGACTGCAGGGGGCCCGTCCATCAGAATGTTGATGACCAGAATCTGCGTGGCCGTGAGCGGCAAAGCCTCGGGCCCGAAAAACAAGGTTGCGAGCACCAACAAGGAAACCGCTGCGACGTTGGTCGACACCTGATAGCGGACAAAGTTGCGAATGTTTTGGTAGATCTTCCTTCCTTCTTCCACGGCGTGGACAATGTTGGCAAAGTTATCGTCCTGCAACACCATGTCAGCGGCATCCTTGGCAACGTCCGTGCCAGCGATGCCCATGGCAATGCCAATGTTGGCGCCCGAAAGCGCAGGCGCATCGTTGACACCGTCCCCCGTCATGGCGACGATTTCCCCTTGTTCCTGCAGCGAGGAAACGATTCTCATCTTCTGGTCGGGTGTCACGCGGGAGTAAATGGCGACTTCCCCTGAAGCCTCCATGAGTTCTTCATCGCTCAGTGATGCGAGTTCTTTCCCGTCCAAGGATGCGCCCGAAGCGGACGTGATGTTTAATTCAGCACCGATGGCGGCGGCCGTCATCTGCTGATCACCGGTGATCATTTTCACCTTGATGCCCGCACGCAGGCAAGTCTCAATCGCAGCCTTGACCTCAGGACGAGGTGGGTCCATGATACCGATGAGCCCCAAGAACACCAAATCTGATTCAACGGAATCAATGTCGTCGATGTCTTCATTGGCGTTCACTTTTCGAGCCAGAAGGGCAATGACGCGCATGGCTTGCGAACCCATGTCGTCGTTCATGGCTGAAATTTGAGCGCGGTCATCGTCCGAGAGTGGTACGTATTCGTTGTCGACAATTTTGGTGGTCGCGATGTCTCGGAAACCTCCTGCGCTACCTTTGGCGAAGATCCAGCGTTCACCTTCGTATTCGTGAACGACGCTCATCCTTTTCCGCACGGAATCAAAAAAGAACTCATTCAACCGTGGATGGCGGTGCGAGAATTTCTTGACATCGCCGTTGATTTTCCAGCCTGCAACGGCACAAGCGGAATCCGTTGGATCGCCGATGGCCTGCCAGTGTCCTTCGGATTTCACGATGTTTGAATTGTGGCAAAGCGAGAGACATGCGCCCAGCAATCGGAAACCCAAATCCGCTTGGCGGCTTTGAAGGTCGTCATCCGTAAGTTCCACTCCGTTGCGGACCAGTGTACCGTTGGGCTCAAATCCTTCACCGGTTACGTCAAAGGCTCGATCGAGGGTTTGAATTTGCCGCACCGTCATTTGGTTCTTGGTGAGCGTCCCGGTTTTATCGGAGCAAATCACCGTGGTTGACCCGAGGGTTTCGACCGCTTTCATGCGGCGAATGATGGCTTTGTGGCGCGCCATGTTCCGCATCCCCAAGGAAAGGGTGATGACCAAAATGATGGGCAGGCCTTCAGGCACGATGGCTACAAAGATGGCGATGGCGACAATGAACTGCTGGACGACCACTTCTTTCAGGTCGACGCCGGGTTTTCCGTAGGAGACCACGAGGTTGAGTGAGACCAGAAGGATGGCCACGATGAGGGCGATGAACCCGAGGAATTTTCCAAGGCTCTCCAGTTTGAGTTCAAGCGGCGTTTTCGGGGTTTGTGCGTCGGCGATGTTGCTCGCAATTTTTCCGAGTTCGGTCTGCATCCCTGTCGCTACCACCAGCCCCAAACCGCGTCCCGAGGAAATCGTCGTGCCCATGAAGGCCATGTTGTTTCGGTCGGCTAAAACGGTCTCAGCAGGAAGCGCATCGGTTGATTTCCGGATGGTCAGGGACTCACCCGTCAGCGCCGATTCGTCCACTTTGCACTGCTGCGACCAAATCATCCTGACGTCTGCCGGGACGTTCAAGCCCTGTTCCAAGCGAACAACGTCACCCGGAACCAATTCAGACGTGGGAACTTCGCTCTCGTAATCGCCCCGGATGACTACGCAGTTTGAGATCGACATTTGTTTAAGCGAATCCATGGCTTGTTCCGCTTGGTTTTCCTGCCAGTATCCGAAGAACGCGTTGGCGGTCAGGACAATGAAGATGAAAATCGCATCTCCTGGATGGTCTGGATTAATAGCAAACGCAACGATAGCGGCACCGATCAACAGATAGTTCAGCGGGTCGTTGTACTGGGAAAGAAACCGGAGAAAGGCCGAGGTTTTCTCGGGTTCGTTCAGCTTGTTGCTCCCGTATCGCTTCCTTCGCTCAACCACCTCATCAACGCTGATACCGTGTTCGGTTGATTGCTGAGCGACCAGACTGTCCTCGATGGTGAGGTTGTGCCAGAACTCTTCCAATCACCACACCGGCCCCTCAATAGAGTATTGATTAGTCAGTGGCCTGCACTACCACCTATTATTATGACGGCTATTATCCCATGCGCATTGAATCGGTGGGACAAAGCGGAATCATCGTAGCCTATACCTACTGGTACGGATTGGAAAGGCCATGAGCGGAACGCAGGAGCCGTACATTCCCGCTCATGAAAGCCCCATGGAATTAACGGCACGGGTCATCATTGTCGGCATCGTCCTCGGCGTGCTCATGACAGCGGCAAACGCCTACTTGGGTCTGTATGCAGGCATGACCGTCTCAGCCAGCATTCCCGCTGCGGTGATGTCCATGATCATCCTGCGTTCCATGTTCAAAGACGTCTCCATTCTTGAGAACAACGCCGTGCAAACGATGGCCTCGGCCGGTGAATCACTGGCTGCGGGTGTGATCTTCACCGTACCAGCCCTGCTGGTCATGAACATATGGACCAACATTCAGTGGATGGAGACGCTCATCATCGCCACCCTGGGGGGGTTGCTTGGCACCATGTTCACCATCGCCCTGAGGAGGTTGTTCATCGTCGAAGAGGCCCTGCCCTATCCGGAAGGTGTTGCGTGCCGTGAAGTGCTGGTGGCTGGAGAAGAGGGCGGCGACGGTGCGCTCGCCATCGTGTACGCCTTGGGCATCGGCGGCCTCTACGGCCTCATGGTCAAAGGCTTCGAAGTGACGCACCACACGGTTGAAAGCGCTGTATCGTTTGTTTCCACTCGCCTCTATGCGGGCATGGATTTGTCGGTGGCCCTGCTCTCGGTGGGCTACATTGTCGGCATCCGAATTGCATCCTTTATCTTCTTTGGAGGCGTCCTGGGCTTTGGCCTTCTCGTGCCCATGTACGGCTTGATCTACGGCTGGCCCGCGGGCGGTTCCCTTGTGGACGGCTTCTACACCATCTGGTCGACCCAAGTTCGCTACGTCGGGGTCGGCGCCATGGTGGTCGGTGGAATCTACACGCTCTGGACCATGCGAAAGACCATCATCACCGGTCTGTCCAAGGCCTTCATCAAAAACGACGACCAGAATCAAGTGTTGCTCCGTACCGAACAAGACATTCCAATGAACAGGGTGTTCACCGTGTGCGGCGTTTTGGTGTTCGCAACGTTCTTCTTCTATTGGTGGGCAATGGAATCACCCATTCTCGCCTTGGCTGGCGCCTTGTTCTTGGCGTTCGTTGCCTTCTTTTTCGCCGCTGTCGCTGGTTACATTGCCGGTGTTGTGGGTTCCTCCAACTCACCCGTTTCAGGGATGACCATTGCCACGCTGCTGTTCACCGTGGGCTTGGTGTACGTGATCGGCGACCTTATGCTGGGCATGGCCAAACCCGACCTCATGTTTGCGACCCTGCTCATCGCTGCCATTGTGGCTTCGAGCGCAGCCATCGCTGGCGACGTGATGCAGGACCTCAAAACCGGCCACATGCTGGGCGCAACACCAAAACGACAGCAGGTGGCGGAGATCGTCGGTGTGCTGACAGGTGCGGTGGTCATCGGCCCTGTTCTTTCGCTGCTTCACGATGCGTTTCGAATTTCACAAACAGCCTGCCAGTTGAACCCGCTGCCCTCCGACCCAACGTGTTCCAAAGCCCTTTTTGCTCCGCAAGCTGAACTCATCGGCGCCATCGTCCAGGGTGCCTTCGGCGGCGATTTGAACATCCAAATGGTGGTCTTGGGGGCGGCGATTGCGGTGGCGCTGATACGATTGCAGATGCCCGTCATGAGCGTCGCCATTGGGATATATCTCCCGCTCGGCCTGTCCGTCCCCATCATGGTTGGCGGTGTCATTTCGCACATCATGTTGAGAAGTGCTCACCTGCGCGTGGACGGCGTGCTACGAGAAAAGCCATCTGAACAAGCGGTGAAGGCGGCCAAAGAAGTCGAAAGTCGTGGCGTGCTCATCGGGGCGGGATTCATCGCCGGTGAGTCCATCATGGGGGTGTTCATCGCTGTGCTTATCGTCGCAAAAATTGACCTTGCTGCGATCTTTGGAATCTCGACGCTCAACGACATGTTATCGCTTGCGTTCTTCGCATGGTTCGTTGGCGTGTTCATATGGCTGGCGTCTCGAGCCCTGCCCAAAGGCGGTAGTTTAGCGGGCGATGCTGTGATGATCACCGCAGAAGCCGTGCGGAACGCCTTGGATGCACTTCAGCCGAAAAAGCAGCCATAGCGCCTCTGAACCTCAACGNCCNCCTGCACAACCATCAAAGGCCATCCACACAGGCCTNCNCCTGCTGGTGAGNCCATGACAACGACGGACGAATTACGAGAACTTGCACGAAAATGTCGAGTCCACATCGTGNACATGGTCCATCGTGCGCAAGCCGGTCATCCGGGAGGTTCGCTCTCGGAAATCGACCTTCTCGTCGGCCTTTACAAAACAACGCTCCGAGTCCGTCCAGATGAACCGGACTGGGACGACCGGGACCGGTTCATCCTGTCCAAGGGCCACGCCTCACCCGGCATGTACGCTATTTTGGCGGAGATGGGGTTCATCACCGTTGAAGACCTTGAGTCCTACCGGGTCCTTGGAGGCGTCTGCCAGGGCCACGTGGACATGAAGTGGTGCCCAGGCGTGGATTTCTCTGCCGGTTCCCTGGGTATGGGGCTTTCGTTCGGCATGGGTTCCGCCATCGCTGGCAGGCTGGCCGGCAGCGAACGTCAAGTCTACGTTATGCTGGGCGACGGGGAAATCCAAGAAGGCAGCGTCTGGGAGGCNGCCATGGCCGCCACGCATCACGAATTGGGCAACCTCAATGTCATTCTTGACCGCAATCGAATCCAGAACGACGACTTCTGTGAGGCCCAGATGCGAATGTTTGACATCCCCGCAAAATGGAAGGCTTTTGGATGGAACGTCAAAGAGATCGACGGCCACAACATGGACGAGGTCGTTGACGGNCTCAATTTCCTCTCGTCGACCAACGACGGCCCCTCCATCCTGATCGCCCACACCGTCAAAGGACACGGTGTTTCGTTCATGGCGGACAACCCAGCCTTCCACGGCGCAGCGCCCAACGATGAACAATACGCACAGGCCATGGCTGAACTCGGCGAGGTGGTCGCATGACNAAGATGGCNGCNACCCGNGACGGNTANGGNGANGCNNTGCTNGAGCTNGCANNCAANCCNAANGTTGTNGTNNTNGANGCNGANCTNGGNAAATCNACCAAATCGCTCCACTTTCGGAAAGCCCATCCTGAGCGAACCGTTTCCTGCGGTATCGGCGAACAAAACATGCTGCTTGTCGGTGCAGGGTTGGCCGCCTCGGGCTACATACCGTTTGCGAGCACGTTCGCCATCTTCACCGAGCGAGCCTTCGAGCAAATGCGGAACGGTGTTGCTCGGCCAAACTTGGCCGTTCACGTTTGTGGGAGTCACGGCGGGACCCACACCGGGACGGACGGCTCCTCCGCTCAATCCATTGAGGACTTGGCCATTTATCGCACGCTGCCAAACGTGATCGTGCTTCACCCAAGCGATGTTGTATCAACCAGGTTGTTAACCGTCCAACTCGCTGCCAGCGGTTCCCCCTCCTACACGCGCACGGCCCGAAACAAAACACCGGTGCTGTACGAAGGACGTGAGAGTGAAATCGAAATCGGCAAGGGCGTCGTTCTCAGAGAGGGAGCCGACGTCGCTATCGTAGCATGCGGCGTCATGGTGTCGGAATCGCTCAAAGCCGCCGAAACCCTGGCGGCGGAAGGCATTGAAGCCACCGTGGTGGACATGCACACCCTCAAACCGCTCGACGGCGATTTGATTGACCAACTTGTGGCGGACTGCGGGGCCATTGTTACCGCTGAGGACCACAGCGTCATCGGCGGGCTGGGCGGTGCCGTGGCTGAACACCTGACTTCAAACCATTACGCTCCGTTGGAACGGGTCGGTGTGCAGGACCGGTTCGGTGAATCAGGGCAAGCCGATGAAATGCTTGACGTCATGCAAATTTCGGCACCCTACATCGGTGAGGCTGCCAAACGGGCCGTTGCACGCAAGTGATTTCCAGCCGTTCTTCTCCGCAGGGGAGAGTTCATAGAATCTCTTCGTCGAACAGCCATCATGGAGTTCTTCCTGGATACAGCCGACGTCGATGAAATTCGAGAAATTGCCGCCTGGGGCATTCTTGACGGTGTAACGACCAACCCGTCGCTCATCAAGAAGTCGGGCCGGGACTTCAAAGAAGTGGTTCGAGAAATCGCGGGCATCTGCTCCGGCCCAATTTCGGCCGAGGTGACCGCCATGGACACGGCGGGGATGGTGGACCAAGGGCGAGCGCTCAAGGCAGAACTTCCGGAAAACGTGATCATCAAAATTCCGTGCACGCCCGAAGGGCTTGCTGCAACGAAGATTCTCACGGAGGAAGGCATCGACACCAACGTCACCCTCATCTTCTCGGCCTCTCAAGCGCTCATGGCTGCCAAAGCCGGCGCCACGTACGTATCACCGTTTATCGGGCGAATTG
>PBOE01000024.1 GCA_002725275.1 Methanobacteriota archaeon | reverse complement strand
GGTCGACCGGGACCGGTTCATCCTGTCCAAGGGCCACGCCTCACCCGGCATGTACGCTATTTTGGCGGAGATGGGGTTCATCACCGTTGAAGACCTTGAGTCCTACCGGGTCCTTGGAGGCGTCTGCCAGGGCCACGTGGACATGAAGTGGTGCCCAGGCGTGGATTTCTCTGCCGGTTCCCTGGGTATGGGGCTTTCGTTCGGCATGGGTTCCGCCATCGCTGGCAGGCTGGCCGGCAGCGAACGTCAAGTCTACGTTATGCTGGGCGACGGGGAAATCCAAGAAGGCAGCGTCTGGGAGGCTGCCATGGCCGCCACGCATCACGAATTGGGCAACCTCAATGTCATTCTTGACCGCAATCGAATCCAGAACGACGACTTCTGTGAGGCCCAGATGCGAATGTTTGACATCCCCGCAAAATGGAAGGCTTTTGGATGGAACGTCAAAGAGATCGACGGCCACAACATGGACGAGGTCGTTGACGGGCTCAATTTCCTCTCGTCGACCAACGACGGCCCCTCCATCCTGATCGCCCACACCGTCAAAGGACACGGTGTTTCGTTCATGGCGGACAACCCAGCCTTCCACGGCGCAGCGCCCAACGATGAACAATACGCACAGGCCATGGCTGAACTCGGCGAGGTGGTCGCATGACGAAGATGGCCGCAACCCGAGACGGCTACGGCGAAGCACTGCTTGAGCTGGCAGACAATCCAAAAGTTGTCGTGCTCGAGGCGGATCTCGGAAAATCCACCAAATCGCTCCACTTTCGGAAAGCCCATCCTGAGCGAACCGTTTCCTGCGGTATCGGCGAACAAAACATGCTGCTTGTCGGTGCAGGGTTGGCCGCCTCGGGCTACATACCGTTTGCGAGCACGTTCGCCATCTTCACCGAGCGAGCCTTCGAGCAAATGAGGAACGGTGTTGCTCGGCCAAACTTGGCCGTTCATGTTTGTGGGAGTCACGGCGGGACCCACACCGGGACGGACGGCTCCTCCGCTCAATCCATTGAGGACTTGGCCATTTATCGCACGCTGCCAAACGTGATCGTGCTTCACCCAAGCGATGTTGTATCAACCAGGTTGTTAACCGTCCAACTCGCTGCCAGCGGTTCCCCCTCCTACACGCGCACGGCCCGAAACAAAACACCGGTGCTGTACGAAGGACGTGAGAGTGAAATCGAAATCGGCAAGGGCGTCGTTCTCAGAGAGGGAGCCGACGTCGCCATCGTAGCATGCGGCGTCATGGTGTCGGAATCGCTCAAAGCCGCCGAAACCTTGGCGGCGGAAGGCATTGAAGCCACCGTGGTGGACATGCACACCCTCAAACCGCTCGACGGCGATTTGATTGACCAACTTGTGGCGGACTGCGGGGCCATTGTTACCGCTGAGGACCACAGCGTCATCGGCGGGCTGGGCGGTGCCGTGGCTGAACACCTGACTTCAAACCATTACGCTCCGTTGGAACGGGTCGGTGTGCAGGACCGGTTCGGTGAATCAGGGCAAGCCGATGAAATGCTTGACGTCATGCAAATTTCGGCACCCTACATCGGCGAGGCTGCCAAACGGGCCGTTGCACGCAAGTGATTTCCAGCCGTTCTTCTCCGCAGGGGAGAGTTCATAGAATCTCTTCGTCGAACAGGCATCATGGAGTTCTTCCTGGATACAGCCGACGTCGATGAAATCCGAGAAATTGCCGCCTGGGGCATTCTTGACGGTGTAACGACCAACCCGTCGCTCATCAAGAAGTCGGGCCGGGACTTCAAAGAAGTGGTTCGAGAAATCGCGGGCATCTGCTCCGGCCCAATTTCGGCCGAGGTGACCGCCATGGACACGGCGGGGATGGGGGACCAAGGGCGAGCGCTCAAGGCAGAACTTCCGGAAAACGTGATCATCAAAATTCCGTGCACGCCCGAAGGGCTTGCTGCAACGAAGATTCTCACGGAGGAAGGCATCGACACCAACGTCACCCTCATCTTCTCGGCCTCTCAAGCGCTCATGGCTGCCAAAGCCGGTGCCACGTACGTATCACCGTTTATCGGGCGAATTGACGACACCGGCCACGACGGCATGGAACTCATTGCTGAAATCATGAACACCTGGGCCAATTACGACCTTGACACCAAAGTTCTCGCAGCATCGGTCCGCCACCCGACGCACGTTCTCCAGTGCATCCAACTGGGTGCGCACACCGCTACCATGCCGGCGAAGACCTTTCGCCAGCTGATGAGCCACCCCTTGACCGACCGCGGCCTGGAAGGCTTCATGCGTGATTGGGCCGAGGTTGAGAAAGCCGGAAACGCATGAGCACAGGAAGCAACGTTGTTGTCCAATCAGAGCGTTCCGTTTGAGAAAGCGATCATTCGGTCAAGCGACATGTGGTCCGCCGTGTCCTTGCAGTAGTGAGCGTCGACCACACGACCGTTCTCATCAATGAGCATGTCAACGGGTATGGTCGATAGTTTTCCGATGGACATCGTCAACGGGACGTACCCCCTCAAAGTTGCTTGAAGCAGCGTAAGGGGAGATTTGGCAGCTCCCCACATGAACTTGACAAACGATTTCGTGACGCCGTTGGATTCGAACGCAGCATAGGATTCGTCGGCCACGATGGTGAACGGGACATCGTGTTTTTTCATGCGTTTCGTAAGGTCGGCGATGGTCGCATCAAACACGCCAACCATGACGGTGTCCTGTGAAAATTCATTCCACCGCTGTTTGATCTTTCGTATCCGCATGTTGCACAGCGGGCAGGTCGAAAATCGGAAAAACGTGAGAATCACTTTCTTTCCACGAACGGATTGCATGTCAAACGTGCTACCGTCAATGGCTGGTAAAACGAGGGCTGGTGCGTTATCCCCGGTGCTAACTTTTGGCATGATGGAGGATGCTTGCGCAGGGTCAAAGATGGTTTCTACCAAATCGATGCCGCCAACAGCGGCCAAATTCAGGCCTGATTCCTCAGCGGGAGGCGAGCGTCAGGTTCTTCCACATGTCTTCGGGAACTTCCATGGCCAGACGGAGACCGCCCATGGCACCCAATCGAACCGGGTCATCCACCACGTGGACGTTGACGTCGCCCATGTCAGAAAGACGGCGCTCAATGAGGGCGCCGAGACCCTTGATGGAGGAACCGCCGCCGGCGAGGACCATGTTCTTGCGGAACTCGTCGTGGTATTCTGGATTTGAACCAGCGATGAGTTTCTTGACGTTCTCAACAATGGGGTCAACGATGGATTCGCAGGCCGCTTGCATGCAGTCCGTGATGTCCAAGGTCATGGCTTTCCCTTCAATCGAAAAGTCCACCAGCACGGGTTCGTCAGGGGCTGCCGTGGAAACAAAGGAGAACTGCTCCTTCCATCGACGGGCCATGTCTTTGGTGATTTGTGCGCCGTTGTACTTGGATTGAATCTCCTTGATGAGGGCGTTGTCGACGTAGTCACCTGCGTAGCCGGTGTGCATTTGGTCGCCGGGGCCAGGGATGGTGCCGTAGACGCGGCACAAGTCAGTGGTTCCGGCGCCAATGTCAATGACGAGGGTGTGGGTGATCATGTCGAGCGCATAGGCCACAGCAAACGGTTCAGAGATGATCATGGCGGAGTTGACCGATCCGGCAGCAGCATCAAAAATGGCGGTCTTGTCGACGTGGCTGGCCTCAGCAGGTGCACCGATCACGGCCACGACACGGTCGTAATCCTCCGGGTCAGAAAGGCCGATGAGATGGGTGATGAAGTGAGCGATGAACTCTCGGTCCTCGGGCGTGTCCTTGATGACACCGAGCTCAAGCGGGCGGTAAAGGTTCAGAGCCAAGCGATTCTTCAGGGCCTCGTTGCCAAACAGGACGTCTCGCTTCAGGAAGTTGCGAGCGATGGGGTCTTTGGGTGTTCCAATGACCGTCAATTCTTCCACTTCATGACTGTCGGAGGAGACCATCACCGAACGGAAGGTTCCCAAGTCAATTCCAATATACAACACGTCTTTTGCCATAGGCGTAACCGTCTTTCGGATACCGCTTCACTTTATGAAGAGTGCCCACATTCATGATTGCAGGCATTCTGCGAGCCATGATTCTGGGGTTCTATAGAAGGATGCTAAGGGAGACCATTTCATCTTCAACACCACGCTTCGCAAGCGTGGCAATACCATGCAGCGTGCTCGGGATAAAGTTCAGCCATGCCCCCGCACGAGGTGCATTCCTTGAGGGTGTTTTCACCGCAGATGTCCATCACCATCTGGATGTGATAGGCCTCGTCGATGTTCAATTGTTCTCGCATGGCCCAGAGGAGTTGGTCTTCGCTGGGTGAAATGATACCGTCCTCAAGCACCATTTCCACGACGTTCCGATAATCTTGGATGGTGGAGAAGTCCCGGTGATCCAAGACCACACCGCCTTTTTCGGCCACGATGTCGGTACCACCAGGGTCGTCAACAAAAATCACGAAGGAGGCTGCGTTCAAGGATTCGTCGCGCAGTTCAAAGGAAATTCGAGTCCCTTCGAGGTTGGCGTAAACCAGACGGGAGGAACGATTGATGACGCTGGCGATGGAACGGGCAGTGGATTCCGCGTTGGGTCCGCGCTTCCACCCCGTGGGGCTCCGTTCGTTGTAGGCATAAAATTCGGTACCNCGGCCGGGGTATTCAAGCCGAATTTCCTCGCCNCCGTCAAACCCGTTCGAGACGATGGTGATGGCGGCCACCTCGGTCGAGAGGATGTTGTCATCGTCATCAAAACTGATCATCAACGGTTTGCGTTCCTCCGCTGCGGCGTTGTAGTGGCCTTGCATGCCACTCATCCACTTGTCCTCCAGTCGCTTCAACGACTGCTCTTGCTCACCTGAGAGGTTCTTGTTGATCCCCAACACGTTGGCCAGTTCACCCGAAGCCATCTCTTGCTTGAATTGCTCGATCATCTCGGCGTCCCGACGGTGCGTCGGAGGTGCAGGTCGCTTCCTCGTTTCCTTGTGGTTGGGGTCGGCCCATTCATGACCGCAAGAAGAGCATTGCAGGTAACCGGCCATGCTCGAATCTTGGGCGCCACCACCGCATCGCGGACAGTCGCCACCTTCGGTGTANGCGAGGTTGTCACGGGCCTCCTCTCTGCCTTTTCGCAACCCGCCAAAGCCTGCCATGTTGGGTTGGTGGACTTTGCTTTCTATGAATGCTTTGTTAGTCCGTTATGGTCCGTGCTTTCAAGCCGTATCGGATGAACCCCTCTTGAGCGTAAAGTCGGCGGAAAACGAGTTCCATGGGAACGTCCATACCGAACGCTGGTGTTTCATCATCCACCGCCAAAAACACGCCTTTTGGCCCGTCATCGAGCTGGAGAAACACCGTGCTAATCCCACCGAGGAGGGGTGCACGTAGTGAAAATTCCGAGGGTGCACCGGCCGCAGAAAGGGTGGTCCANGATAGCACCTTGCCCGTGCGTTGGAGACGGCGAGGTTGTGCTTCGTTCCCGTGCACCATGTACGTGTATCGGGGAGGCCAGACCACGGTGTCCACGGACGCCTGACCCTGAAGGGAGAGTCTGGAGGAAGCCGCTTCTTCGTACTGGGCCCTTGACACGTAAGCGCCTTGGCTGACATGAAAGGTCGACTGCTCTGCGGCCCATGCGGCTTCCATGGCTTGATGAAAATCAGCGTCAACGTCGATTTCAACGTCCAGCGCCGTCAACTCAACGNTAGCGCCTTGACGAGCCAACACCACCGTGGCTTCATCACCCACCAGCAAATCCCAGGGTGCCTCATCGGTCGCGTCCTCAGAATGATGTGGTACGCCGGTCGCCCCGGCGAAACTCACGGTGTCAATACCGTCTGGCGCAGCTACCGAAGAAACGGATTCTGATTGCAGTCGGTGAAGCATACCAGCCACCGCCAGGGTGGTAGCGTCACTGTCCGCTCCGTAGACCCTCGAACCGTTGAGGACAAAGGGAGATTGGATNACGGTGAAATCTTCCCGTGCGTCGACCAAATAACCCATCCAGACTTGGGCCGTCATCAGCGGTCCCTCCCGNAGACGTGAACGGCGCACGTAGCACCAGAGCCACCCACGTTGTGGGTGAGAGCCGTTTCTGCATCACGAACCTGCCGTTTCGTCTCCGCTTGACCCCGGAGTTGCTTGAACACCTCAACCACTTGCCCCGTTCCGGTGGCGCCGAGCGGGTGTCCTTTGGACTTGAGACCGCCGCTGGAATTGATGGTCGTCTGACCTTCATTCAAGCGTCCTTCAGCGTTTCGAGCGAACAGGCCACCTTCACCNCGGGCGGCAAACCCAAGATCTTCCGTTGCAAGAACCTCAGCGATGGTGAAACAGTCGTGAACCTCGGCCATGTCGATGTCCTGCGCACGGAGGCCGGCCATGCCGTAGGCTTTGGAAGCGGCCATCTGGGTGGCCCTGAGTTGAGTGATACTCGGGCGGTCNTGAAGCGCCAAATGATCCGAGGCCGCGCCTGAGCCCCTGACCCAGACCGGAGCATCGGTGAGTTTTCGAGCGACATGGTCGGCCGCNAGGACCACGCAAGANGCACCGTCGGAGGTCGGGCAACANTCGTAGAGCGTGAGCGGGTCAGCGACCATGAANCCACCGGCGGCTTTCTCAAAACTCACTTCTTTTTGGATGTGAGCGACGGGATTCATCGACCCGTGAAGGTGGTTCTTCACGCTCACGTGAACGAGGTCATCGTGGGTGGCATCGAACTCGTGGAAATAACGACGGGCCATCAACGCGTAGGTGCCCGGGAAGGTCAAACCAGCCAGTCGTTCCCACTCCGTATCACCCGACACCCCGAGCCAATACCGNTTTCGNTCNGNNGTCANNTCGTTCATTTTCTCNATNCCACCNGCNACNACNANNTCNGCNTGNCCGCTNTTNATGGCCATCCANGCATCACGNANAGCAAANCCNGAGGATGCACAGGCNTTTTCNACCCGGCGNACAGNNANGCCGTCCATGNCNGAATGNTCNGTNANCANGGCNGCGGTGTTGCCGAGTTGTGCTCCGCCAAACGCAATGCTTCCAATGAACGCTTCATCGATGGCCGACGGTTCAAAGTCCCCATCAATGCTGGCAAACGCCTTGGAGGCGGCTTCAGCCCACATGCCTTTGAGACCCGCCGCATGATGACCGTACTTGGTTTGCCCTGCACCGACAACGGCGACATCGACCATGATTCGGGGAGCAAGTCGAGGCATTTCATACCCACGCTCGATTCTGAAGGCGGTCCAGAGATTCGGAGCCCCAATCTCCCGTAGGGTTCTTGAACAGGTCGCACCCGCATGGACTTCATGCTACGCCAATGCAGAAGTCACGGACATTTCTCAGGTACCAACTGCCCCGTTTGCAACGATGAAGGCAAATTCATCATGAGCGACCGAGAAGCCAACTCCCTTGGTCGAATCCTCGCCCTCGTCCTTCGCCACGCCCCCGAGAAATTCAACGTGGACATGGACATCAACGGTTGGGTCAACACGCGTGAACTTTCAGAAGCGATCGGCAACCAACGACGCCACTACCATTGGTTGCGAGGATGGCACTTCGAAGCCATTGCGAACGCCGATGAAAAAGGCCGTTACCAAATTGAAAACGGCATGATTCGAGCAACCTACGGCCACTCCATTGAGTTGGACCTCGACCTTCCAACCGATGACATCCCCGAGGTCCTGTACTACCCCTGCGAAGCAGCCGAACTCGAAAGCCTGCTCGAATTTGGCCTGACTGCCGGCGACCGAAAGAACGTTCACCTGTCCAGATCCATCCACAACGCCATGGAGGCGGGACACGTTCGGATTGACCGCCCTACGATTCTGGAAATTGACACGGTCCGCGCCATCGCCGACGGTCACACGATTTACCGAGCCGGGACCACCGTTTTCTTGACCGATGAAGTACCCGGCGAATACCTCTACAAGGTCGATGAAGACGACCCGATGATCCTTGAGATCATCGAGCAGTGGGAACTCGAAGAAGAGGAGTGAGCCGCTTACTGCTCTGCTCCGCAAGCAGGACAGAAAGGTAGATCCGGTTCAAGAACGGCCTTGCATGTTTTGCAGTGATCCTGACCAGAGAGCAAGGCTTCCACCTTTTTGGGCGCTGGAGGTTGGGAGAGCGATGACTCCGCTTCGACCAGTCGAATCGGGTCGATGCCGTGGCGTTGGAGTTCTTCCACCCTGTTTTTGTAAATGATGGCCTCTTGCAGGGACGCCTCGAGTTGCCACAACCGCTGCTCCCGTTCAGTACGGTCAGCGATGGTTCGAGCTTCCTCAACGCACACCTGCAAATGACGCATGAATGCCTCAAGGGTTGGTTCCTCGGCCATGGTCTTTACACAATGCCGGTGCCTCATGAAACCTTGCCATCGTCAACAGACGGTAGCCTCATGATTCGGCAGCCCTTGGTCGGTCCATGCGTGAGCGGGTCGTCATCAAATGGGGCGGCGGCCTCATCACCCAGAAAGACCGGATGAAAACCGTCCGAACCGACGTGTTGGACCACCTCGCTGATCAGCTCGAAAGTTGCATCACAGCCGGACTTGACGTCGTGTTGGTCCACGGGGCGGGTTCCTTTGGACACCTCAAGGCCAAGGCGTACCGGCTGGCAGACGGGCGCCTCCCTGATGGCGAGGTTCCCGTGGAGATGACGCAAGATGAGGCGGTCATGGCGGTGCGAAAAGACATGATTGAACTGAACCAGCACGTCCTGAACGCCCTTACGAAGTACGACATCTCTGCGGTCGTTCTCCATCCGCATCAATGGGCCAGAAACACCGGGCCGACCTTTGAGGGCAGCGTCGAGATGTTTGCAGCAGCGCCCCGTGGAATCGTGATGGTGACCCACGGTGATGTCGTTGAGTGCGATGGTCCGGCTGACTTTGGCATTCTCTCAGGTGATGATTTGGTTCTTCGACTGGCGACCGAACTGCCTAACGTCAAACGCTTGGTGTTTGCCATGGGTGGCGTTGAGGGCGTGCTTTCCTCGCCACCGACGGGCGTCAACGACGAGCAGCTCTTGTTGCCCGTCCTCCAACGAAGCGATGTGTTTGACGGGACGCACCACGAGGCCATGGACGTGACCGGCGGCATCGGGCTGAAAGTGGCCCGAGGTTTCCAGGCCGCTGAAAGCGGTGTTGAGGTCCACCTCGTGAGCGGAGAGCACGACGGGCGCGTGAGAGACGCCTGCCTTGGTCTGGACGTCCGAGGCACGGTTTTGTCGCCTTGATGGCACAGAGAACTCTTCATGTAGCCTCCGCGACTGCAATAAGCCGGTGAACACATGTCAGGGTACGGAATTGATGATGTCCCTCATGTCGAACTCAACCAGGACGCCATGAACGCCCTGCAATCCTCCAATGCTGAGCAAGCGACCCTCATGGCCGAGGCCGTCATTTGTGTGGCCGAGGACGACACGGTCATTGGACCGATGTCGAAATTGGAAACCCATCAAGGCGCCGGCCATTACCATCGAGCCTTCAGTGTCCTTTTGTTCAATTCGAAAGGAGAGATGTTGTTGCAGCAGCGTTCCGCTGACAAAGTGACTTTTCCCAACGTGTGGGCCAACGCATGTTGCTCTCACCCGTTGCACAGTCAGGAAGAGATGGAAACAGAGAATGCCATGGGCGTCAAGCGTGCGGCCGTCCGGAAGCTGGAGCAAGAACTCGGGATTGACCCATCGACCGTCTCCACCGACGACATGGTGTTCATGACGAAGATGCGCTATGCTGCGCGCATGAACCATGAATGGATCGAACGGGAAGTGGATCACATCTTGGTGATGTGTGCTGACCTCGAAATCAACCCCAACCCCAACGAAGTGGCCAACGTCATGTGGGTCAACCACGACGAACTGGAGGCCATGCTCATCGAAGAGCGACCGCCAGAACAGGCCATTGCCCCATGGTTCCGCTGCATCGCCGCTCGCATCATGCAGCCCACGTGGTGGGCGTCGTTCAACGACCAACAAGCACTTGCAGAACTTGCGGATGAGCAAATTCACGACATGGGCGACGTCACCAACATGCTACCAGGTGCAAAAGGTGCAGACTTGTTAACCTCCATCATGGAAGTCAAGCCGCTCATCGAATCTCGCATTGAAGCCAGCCTGCGTGCCTCACGTCATGAGCGCCTCGGTCATGCCATGATGCACCTCATCGAAGGTGGCGGAAAGCGCATGCGAGCCACCCTCCCGTGGTTGGTCGGCAAGGCCGTGGGGGACACGCACGCCGGCCTTCTTGACATCGGTGCTGCCATCGAGACCGTTCACAATTTTACCTTGGTTCACGACGACATCATGGATGACGATGAACTGCGAAGAGGGCGAAACGCCGTCCACGTTGAATACGGCATGCCGACCGCCATTAACGCAGGGGATGCGATGCTGGCCATCGCCTTTGAGCGCTTGGTCCAAGCGGAGAACCTCGAACCGGCGGACGTGGCACCCCTGGTAAACCGTATCGCATGGATGGTGCGAAGGGTGAGCGAGGGGCAACAACTCGACATTGAATTCGAAGACCGTCTTGAGGTTTCAGAAGCGGATTACTTGGAGATGATCGAGGGGAAAACCGCCGTCATGTTTTGGATCTGTGCGGAAATTGGTGCGAGAATTTCCGGAGCAGATGAAGCCACCATCGAATGCATGGCGTCTTGGGGCAAGGCCCTCGGGATGTGTTTCCAACTGATGGACGACGTCATCGATGTTCTCTCCGATTCGGAAACCTTGGGGAAACCAGCGGGGTCTGACATCGCTCAAGGAAAGCGGACCCTCATGATCATCCATGCCCTTCGTCAACCCGACGGTCCCGTCAAAGACCGCCTGTTGGCCGTACTGGGCAAGGGTGAGACCGTTGANCCAGAAGCACTCGCTGACGGTTTGGCCGCTCTGGCTGAACTCGGTTCGGTGGATTACGCCAAAAGCATGGCTGAGGACTTCCATCAAGAGGCCCATGGCTGCTTGGATGCACTCGGCGAGAACCCCGCCTTGCGTGCNCTCAGGGAACTCACGGACTTCCAGTTGGCTCGGCTTCACTGAGGAACACCAGCGCATCGCCCATTCGCACGGTGCCCGTCTGGTCCACTCTGGCATACCAGCGCGTTTGTCCCGGGGTTTTCCGATNACTCAATTCGTTGAAGGTTCCTTCAGCAAACGATGCACGAATCGTCTTGCANGGGGGTGCATCCCCGGTGATGGTTAATTCAACCTCACCGATGGTCAAACGGGCGCCAACCATGAATTGACCCGGTGCAGTGCCATCAACGAGGATGTTTTCACCGGTCGTGCCGGGAGCGATGGGATGGCCCATNCGNTGCAGGTGCTCGAGAACATGTTGCTCAAGCAAACACACCGCTTTNTGCGGTCCTCCGTGGTGCTTGCGGTCGTTTTGCTTGTCGCCGACACACCCGTTTCGTCNAACCTCCAGCGTGGGCACCGGGTGTTTTGGAACGCCCCCCTCGGGATTCACGTGGAGTCCGATGACGACCCCGTGCATGCGTTGNCCTCAGTCAGCGTAGTACGATTCGGGGTTGGGCTCGGGCTTCAAGCCCTTGCGCTGTCGAATCTCACCAACGACCTTGTCAAAGAGTTGCGGTGGGAGGATTTCGAAACCGAGGTTCTCGGTGTTCCAGACGGCTCGACCCTGCGAAGCGGCACGGATATCGTTGGAGAATCCGAATGTTTCTGCGATGGGAATCACGCCAACGACGGTGGTGACCGCCCCTTCTGAGGGCATGTCCTCGATGATACCGCGCCGGGTGGTGACTTCACGGGTGACTTGGCCCAGCCAGTCGTTGGGCACGGAAATGAAGGCCTTCTGCATCGGTTCGAGAAGCACGGTCTTGGCTCGCATCATGGCACCCTTGATGCCGTTTCGGACAGCAGGGATGGTTTGGGCGGGGCCGCGGTGGATGGCGTCTTCGTGCAGCTTGGCGTCAACCAGACGGACGTACATGCCTTGAACCGGCTCGTCCGCAATCGGACCTTTCACGCAAACTTCGTTGAACGCTTCAATGATGAGTTCGCGGGTTTCGTGGAGGTTCTGAATACCCTTCGTGTCGTTCACGAGAACATTCGTGCCGTTGATGGCGTAGATTTTGCGCATGGTGTCTTTGTCCATGCCGTATTCGCCGAACTTGTTGCCGACTTCCTTAGCGTCGCTGCTGCGAACCGGGCCGTCCCCGAGCTCGCCTGCTCGAAGCGCAGCCACGACCTCTGCAGGGAGGGCTTCGATTTCGAACATGAAGCGGTTGTGTCGGTTGGGGGACTTCCCNTCGAAGGAGTTGCCTCGGTTGGAGCCNTGGATGCCTTCTCGGTAGACAACGATGGGCGGGCTAACCTTGACCTTGATGTTCTGCTCTTCTTCAATGCGGTACACGGTGATTTCCAAATGGAGTTCACCCATGCCGGCAAGAAGGGCTTCACCGGTCTCTTGGTTGGTGGTCACCTGAAGCGANGCATCGGCCTTGGCGAGCGAGCGCAGNGCGTCAATGAATTTGGGCAGGTCCTTCATGCTCTTGGGCTCCACAGCGACCGTGACGACCGGGTCNGAGTAGTGACGAATGGCCTCAAAGGGCGTGAAGTCCTTGTCCCGGGAGAGGGTGACNCCCGCCGCAGCAGATCGAATTCCGGTGACAGCGGCGATATTACCAGCCACGACCTTCGGCACCGTGATACGGTCACCACCGACCATCATGGCCACTTGCTGAACACGCTCGGGTTTGGCTGCGCCGATGGCATAGACCGATTCACCCTGGTTGATGGCACCAGAGTACACACGACCCACAGCGACTTCGCCGGCGTGCGGGTCCATCCAAATCTTCGTGACCATCATGGCGAGTTCAGCCTCAGGGTCGCAGTTGATCATGGCTTGACCGATGTCCGACTCAAGGTCGCCCGTCCAGATGTTGGGAATGCGGTACTTCTGGGCGTCAATGGGACCTGGAAGCTTCGTCACCGCCATGTCGAGAAGCACTTCGTGAACGGGTGCTTTCTGGGCGAGGGTTTTCTGGTCTTCGTTGTTGCAGTACTCGAAAATNTCCTTGAAGGAAATACCGGACTTGGCCATGTAAGGGACGGTGATGCCCCAGTTGTGGTAGGCGGAGCCGAAGGCGACCGTTCCGTCTTGGACGGAGACCTGCCAGGCCTTGCCCATGCCTTCAGGGGCGAACTGCTTGATGAGCTTGTTGACCTTTTTGATGGTCTCCGTGAACCGTGCCATCATGTCTTCGGGCGTGACCTGAAGTTCGTTGATCAGTCGGTCGACCTTGTTGATGAAGAGAACGGGCTTGACCTTCTCTTTCAGGGCTTGGCGAACGACNGTTTCGGTCTGAGGCATGGGGCCTTCAACAGCGCAGGCGAGAATGAAGCAACCGTCAACGGCACGCATGGCACGAGTAACGTCGCCACCGAAGTCAACGTGGCCTGGCGTGTCAATGAGGTTGATGAGGTAGTCTGTGCCTTCAACAGCGTGCACCATCGAGGCTGATGCGGCGTTGATGGTGATGCCACGGGCCGATTCTTGCTCGTCGAAGTCCAGAACGCGTGCAGCACCTGCGAGTTCGTTGGACATCATTCCAGCACCGGCGATCAGGTTGTCTGAAAGCGTGGTTTTGCCGTGGTCGATGTGTGCAGCGATGCACAAGTTCCTGATTTGAGGAAGAACGTGCATGACTTCCGTGGCCTTCTTGATGTTGTCTTCTTTGCGTCCCATGGTCACCACCGTGTTCTGGTTGAATCGCCCACTGAAAAGGGGTTCTTAAGTGCCTCGCAGGCGTGGCGTGAATCAATACACGAGTTGCACGTCAGAGGCCGTGGCAAGGGCAAGAACACCCGGGGGTCCGCTCCATGCAATCTTGTCGTCGGGAACGCACAAGGCACCGTCACCCTCGGCGTGGCCGAGGGTTGTTTTCACAGAAGCAAACGAGCAGTGGAGGTCCGCTCCCGCCAGCAAGTTGTCCATGAACCCATGAACCATCGTGGAATCAGGACCCAGATCGCTCTCGAGATCGCTCAAAAATTTAGGATCAAGCAGACGAGTCCCCGCCGCTGCNAAAAAGACACTGACGTCATGGCCGTCGTTNACCGCTTGTGAGGCACAAGCCAGGCCAACAATGGACTTGATTCGGTCGTGGGCGGGGTCGGATNCAAACTTGATGAACACTTTCTTAGTCATGCCTCCAACTTCAACAGAAGCAACATGAACGTTGCGCCCGCCAAAACATCGGTTGGACTTCGAATCAGCGTGCAGAAGCAGCGATGCGCTCAAGTTCTTCCTTCTTGCCAACAGCGTATGAGGTCACGTCGCCCTCGCTGGCCTTCATCAATTCGTTGATGATGCAGTTTTGGAGCGTTCGCTTTGACTTGTGCGTGCCTTGCTGGGCACCCTTGGCCAGGTTGGCGAGAGCGAGATCAAGGCGGCGGGACGGCGAAGAGTCAACAGCCTTGGGTTGAGAGACGGCCCCGAACTTGATTCGTGTGATCTCTTCCATGGGGGCTGCCGAGCAGATGGCGTCAACGAAGACCTGCAGAGGGTTGGTTCCGGAGCGTTCAAAGATTTGGTCAAGGGCGCCTTCAAAGGCTTTCATGGCGCCCATTTTCTTGCCGGTGTAAGCACCCGTGCGCATGAGTTTGTTGATGTAGCGCTCAACCACGGAGAGCTTGGCTTTCCCGAACCAAGCGTTGGCGTGGCGACCACCGGTGTGAGGCACGCCGACGGTGGTGAGGTTGATGTACGGAGCAAGACCAGGGTCTCGGCACGTCACTTCAGAGGCGTCCCACTTACCGAACACCTTGGTGCCGATACCGGCGATGGGCTTGACTTCAACAACATCGGGTTCTGCATCGCTCATCATCAACACCTCAGCGGACGGGCTTCTCCTTTCGGCCACGGACCATCTCGTCGAGCGAGACGCCGTTCACTTGAATCACCTTGTATCGGACGCCGGGAATATCACCGTACGAACGACCCATGCGGCCGCCGATACCTTCCACCATGACCTCATCGTGTTCGTCGATGAAGTTGATGGCACCGTCGCCGGGGGCGAAGGCGGTCAATTTGTTCCCGTTCTTGATGAGGGAGATCTTGACGGCTTTCCGAATGCCGGAGTTGGGTTGCTTGGCCTCAATACCGACCTTTTCGACGACAATGCCCTTGGCCTGAGTGGACCCTGCAAGCGGGTCGTGCTTGGCTCGGGACTTGAGCATGCGCTTCTTGTATCGGCGGTCGGACCAACGGAATTTCTGTCGGTCTTTGGCCATCTTTGCACCTGCGAAGAGTCCTCTGCCCATCATGGTCACCTCATTGAAGCATTTCGCCGACTTGCCGCCCCTATTTAATCAAATCCCTTTGACCGGGCCAACCATGGGCGGCGTCGTTTGATTTCCGTGCGGAAACCAACCGTCTCTTTCAAGCATGAACAACATTCAAACAACGCCCCCGACTGGGTGGTGCATGGCCTTCCGTGACCACCTCGGCGCAGCCACCGTGGAATCGTCCGAAGTCAGCCTGATTCACGGGTTGCTCGAACATTCACGAGCCAACGGTCATACCATGACCGTGTACGACAACATATCCGAATGCCCCGGCCATCGTGCCGCCGTCAACATGTTGACACGGGATCGTTTGTGCGCAGCCATCGGCATTGAGCCCGAGGAATACATCGACACGCTAGGATGGGCCATGAACAACCCGAGCGAGCCCAAGTTGGTGTCTGCAGAGGAGGCTGTCTGTTTCGAAAACGTCCCCGAGACGGTCGACCTCCGAACCATTCCCATTCCCCACCACTGGCCTCAAGACCGTGGGCGATATTCTTCGGCCAGCATCATCATCGCTCAAGACAACGGTATCCGAAATGTTTCCTTCCATCGGCAGTTTTTGCGGGACGAAAACCACCTCGTGGTTCGGCTTGTCCCGCGACACCTGCGGACCATGGTGACCAACGCTCGAAACGAGGGGCGGGAAGTGAGCGTGGCCATCGTCAACGCCCCCGACCCGGTCGTGCTGCTCGCTGCAGCGATGTCGTTCAACGAAAACATCGATGAATTGACCATCGCCGCTGCGCTTCACGAAAAGTTGTACGGCAAACCGTTGAACTTGGTCGAAGCCCCCAACGGCGTCCAGGTGCCCGCTGACGCAGAATACGTTTGGTGGGGACGAATNACGCTGGANGACGACGATGAGGGGCCGTACGTGGACATCACNGGAACGGTGGACGACGTTCGACAAGAACCGGTGATTGAAATCGACGGCCTGATGCACCGCAACCACCCCATCTTTCACGCCCTGATTCCCGGGGAGGCCGAACACAAGACCCTGATGGGCCTGCCTCGAGCACCCACCATCAAGGCCGCCGTCAACGAAGTCGTGGAATGCCTTGACGTTCACATGACCGAAGGTGGCTGCGGATGGTTGGGGGCCGTTCTTAAAATTCGAAAAGTCAACCCCGACGACGGCATGCGAGCCATCAAAGCGGCCTTTGACGGCCACAAGAGCATGAAAATCGTAACCGTGGTTGACGAAGACATTGACATCACCGACCCGGTGCGCGTCGAGTGGGCGATGATGACTCGCTGGCAACCCGACAAGGACACCGTCATCTTGAGCGACCAGCGGGGCAGTTCCTTGGACCCATCTCGCTACGACGACGGACGCACCTCGAAGATCGGCTACGACGCAACCATCGATCACGGCGTTGACCGAGAAGGATTCATGTCCGTGCAGTGAGGGAGCAGGATGAGCAACAGCCAAGACCTCCTGCAACACCCTCGCAGGAACTTGGGAAATCGCTACCGCTCAACCGCACAAAAATTTGCGAATCTCGCCAGAGCAGACCCTGCTCGTGCGAAAGAAAACATGGGTTGGGCCGAACAGAACGCACGGCAGGCCATCCTGCATGATTTCACCGATGAGCGAAATTGGCGATGCCTGGCGGAACTTAAGGTGGCCAACGGGGACGGAGATGGCCTGCACGCCGTGCTGGAAGACGTGTTCATCGTCCTGGGCAGGGATGCTGAGAATCTTGACCAGTTGAAGGGCATTGATTACCTCAAATTGGGGAGAGAACTCCTGGAAGCCGCCTTTGCCAGGGACCCGCTCGACCCTGATACTTGGTGGAAACAACTGGAATCCGAGGGGGTCGAACAGGGTCTTGATGAGTTCGCTGAGCGATGTCGTCGTCTCGATTTTCGTGATCAACGAGCAAACATCGTCTACGGTCGACGGTTGGAACGCATTCGCACGTCCGGACACGAACAGGTGTTCATCGAGCTGGCGCGACACCTGTTAGCACATCGACCCATCAACCACGAACTTTGGCTTGAGATGGGGCGATTGCATGAGCGAAGGCAGGAAGTGGATGAGGCGTGGTCGTGCTACGACCAAGTCCAACAACTCCGACCCCACCTGAACGAGCGAGACCGGTTTTTGGACCGTCTCAAAGGAGGCATGGACGGCAAGGAACGGCAACCCTGGTCGGGGCCAAGCGTTGAACACCGCGAGGCGTTTTTGGAGGGCATGCGAGCCCTCACGGCTCGAATTTCAACCCCGGAACCTGCTCCATTGAACACAGAAGAGGATACAGTAGAACCCGAGCAGCGGCCCGATGAATTACGACTCGAAACCCTTCTCAGCCAGGGCGACGTCCAATCCGCCTTCTTCTTGGCGCGCCGGCTTCTCGCCTCGGGAGAGGATTGGGCTGAACCGTGGCTTGAACGCATCCAATCCGTCATGAAGTGAGCACATGACGAACGAACAACCTCGATTCGTGCTGGCGTGGGTGACGCGAGAGGGGCAGCCCTGCACCATGATGGGAGAAGGCGGTGAAGTGTTGTTTGTCGAGCATCCAAAACGTGGATGGGAAATCCCGGGAGGTCACCTCGAATCGGGTGAGACACCCGAACAAGCCCTGCACCGCGAACTGAAGGAAGAGACGGGACTCACCGGCCACCTCGTTCGCTGGAACACTACCTACTATCCCGAGGGTTGGGTGGCCCACGTGATGGTCGCGGCGGACGACCGACGGGCATGGACCGTATCGGACGACAGCGTCCATGCCGTTCAATGGTGGGATGAAGTTCCGCCGGTGAAGGCCTGGACCGTTGAGGAATTTGAAGACTTAGCCACCATCTTTGCCGGGCCCTGAGTCGAAGCGCCCTCGTTATTCGCCGAGCATGGTCAGTTCCGCCAAACGTTTCCCCCACCGCTCCGTGTCTTCGGGTGTCGTGGCGCAAGCTTGAGCCACCGCCGCTAACATGGGGTCTTCGACCAGCGAGGGTTGGTGCATGAGATCGTCGAATCGCTCCAATTTTTTCAAACGATGAGCGTGAGTCAGCATGGCACGAACTGCCGGCCGGTCCGGGCCACCCCAGCCGGTCTCCAGATGGTCAACACACCAGTCGAACACCCCGTTGATGTCGTCAGGGTGGACGGTAAGAACAGGTGGGTCTTGTTCCAAATCCAGCGGTTTCGCTTCTTCAACCTGAACGTGCATCGGTTTTGCATCCTCGGACTGATGGCCACTGGCGATGTCGAGGAAAAGGGAACCGGCTTCGATGGCCATTTGATGTTGGACGGCCAACATGGCGTGTTTGTGAGCGTTCCAAGCGTGGCGTGCAGCATCAAACACATGGCCCAAAGCGTTGCGAATCCGACTTGCACCGAGCCTGGAAATAGCGATGGTTTCGTGGGCGTGCCCGGCTTTTCTGGAAATATCCCCGTACACCTGGAGCGCCATCAGAGCCTCACCTTGCGCCATGTGGAAGGCCGCTTTGTTCAGCAGGGAAAGGTCGTGGTCTCTGCTGGCCTTGGCGACGGATTTCAGGCGGGTTTCGGCCCACGTGAGGTCTTCTTCGGCGCCTTCGACGTCACCCTCCTCAAAACGAACCAAGCCTCGCTCCATGCGCAGGCGCCCTTCGAGGGCTAAATCACGGGTTTCAGGCGTCCTGACCACGGTGAGAGCGTTTTCAATCGCTTCACCAAGATGGGTGTCGCCTAGCCATCGGCGCCGAATCAGCCCCAGGACGGCTTCTTCACCCGCCGTGAGGTGCGACGCCATGGCGTCCAAAAGTTCGGGTGCATCCATGAACAGAGCAGCTTCCGCCAACGACAACCACGAAGGCCAGTCCAGTTCCTCTTTCCACATGGCCAAGATATCGCTGTCCACAGGACCTTCGGTCCGCCACCGTGAAACAAAGCTCCCCGGACCCTTGGGCGGTTCGATAACGGTCATGGTTTCACCTCGTTTCTTGGGACGCGAGCCACGGCATCAATAAAGGCTGTTTCAGCAGCGACGGGATGGGCCTCGCCCGACCATCCAGCGGCTCCATCATGACCGCCACCCTCACCACCGAGCGACCGTGCAACATCCTCCATGATTTCACCCATGTGAAGGCCAGCGAGCACGCTTGAACGTGGGGCTCTCACCGTGAGGCGGGTGGTGCCGTCTCGAGTGCGGGTGACCACCACGGCGTCCGCACCAAGCCCGTTGAGCAGGGTTGCCACCCGACCTTCCAGCGTGCCGGAGGTGGTCCGTAGGACGGTCCATGGCCCGGCCTCCGTGGTTTCGGCGCGTTGCAGTCCACGCAGGATGGCTCCACGGTCGCTTGGTGAAGTTGGGGCGTCTTCCATTGCTTGAATGAAGGCTTGATAGTCAACGTTTCCACGGTCGATCAGGCGAGCAGCCGTCCGAAAGGCACGACTGTCGGCGTGTCGAAAACGCCCGGTGTCGGTGACCAAGCCGGCGAGAAGAAATTCACAAACGGGCGGCGTCATCGCCGTTGGAACATGGTGTTCAAGGTACATCGAGACCACCTCGGTGGTTGACCGAACGTCCCACTTCAAGCAAAGGTCTCCATCGCCGAGGTTCCACGAATCCGTGGCGTGATGGTCAACGATGCAAAGTGGAACATCGGGGAGAGACAAGCCGGTCTGGTCCGGCGCCGCAGCGTCCACCACGACGATACCAGCAAGGCGTTTAGGCCACGCTGGAACACCGGCGTTCAGCGTTCGAAAAGGAGCCTGATGCCGCTCCACATAGCGTTGAGCAGTTCGCCCGACGTGAACCCCGCATGCCATCATGTTGGGATGCGTTGCGGCCAAAGCGATGGCCGAGCCTACGGTGTCCATGTCACCGTTTTTCCCCGATACAACCGCAACCGGTCCGAGGGATGTTCGCTCTTCCAACCAGGCGTGGAGTTGGAGGAGTTCCTCCGTTTCCCCGACATCTGGGTCCCTCATTCCTGAGCACCCTGCAGGGATTGTTTGAGTTCGTCGTAGGTTTGAATCAACTGCTTTTCTCGTTCGGAAAAACGTTCCAAATGGACCTTGAGGGACGCCAGGGTTTCATTCAGATCGGCCAGCAAAGCGGCACGGTCGGCAACCTCGATGAGAACGCCCCCCATTTGGCGGTGCAGGGCCATGTCTTCAGGTTGTGATTCAACAGCGGCGATGGTGCCTTCAAGTTCCTGAACTTGTGCACGAACGCTGCTCACCTGTTGACGAGCGGCTTGGACCTCAGCGACGACGAGTTGGAGTTGGTCAATTTGGGCCATGGGCTCACCGGTGATGCCACATGGACCGGGGTTCAAGAATGCTTTCCGAACACCTGCAGGACCGAGTCGGTCGCAATGAGACCTCGAAGCCTCGTGTTCCACATGGCGCGGAGGTCTTTGCAAGCCGCTTCTTGGAGCTCTATGATGAACGAGTTGTCATCGAGCCACGTCGTTTCGCAATCGGTGGCGAGGCACGCTGCGAGTGCTTTGGTGTCCGTGGCCGTCCGGGANCGCACTTGAAGNGTCAAATCCCACATGGGCACCACCGGNGTGTGCTCACTCTTCTTCGTCCAAACTGGGCCGGTTGGCCAGTTCCCGCTCGTAGTTCATGGCGGCTTCTTGTGCAATGAAGGCCATGTCAGCGGTCGTCGCACCGTCAACAGAGCGGCGGAGAATACGGTTGTTGGCGTCGGAAGCACGGGTAAACGGTTCCCAAGCTCCNCCGGCGAAGGTGTGGCCGCACTTCTTGCAGGACCAAATGCCGACGGATTGCCGCTCGACCTTTTGGTACTGGCAAACAGGGCACGTGTACTTGCGGGATCGCTTGGCCATGGCCGCGCCAGCATTTCGACGGACGGACACACCGTATCGTGCACCAAATCGTGCGGTTGCGCCGGCTTTTTGTGTTCGCTTAGCCAATCAGTTCCCCTCCTTGCTTGCCACGAGTTCTCGAAGTTCCACGCATCGCTGTTGTGCCACATCAAAGATCTCGGCAAACTCGGCGGGAGTGAACACCCCTTTTAGCCCCTTCTGTAGCGAGTGGAGGTGCCCCTCATCGCCCAANGTGATGTGGATGCGTTCGTCGCCACCCAGTTCCTCNTGGTCGTTGGCATCCAGAACAAAACGACCGCCAACACGGGTAAACGAGGCCATGATCGGCGTGCCGTTCACCTGCAAGGTGTGGTCTTCACCGACGTCAAAGCGCTCAGCCGGGACCACCGCAGTGCGAAGCGCAGCGATGGCTGCCAAGCCGCAGGCATCGAAGATGTTGCCTTGGTCGGACATAACGTGAATGTCAATCATGACGCCCCAGACCTTCTCGCCGGGAACGATGCAGAGGCTCTCCATGTCGATGCAGCCGGACTCTCGGATACCACGGTCAACCACTCGACCCAACTCAATGGATTCGGGCGAGGGGGGGCCGGGTTCGTATTTCCGGCCAGCGACGGGGCGAAGTTCAGCACCGCACATGAGCGAACCTTGGGTTGGGCGGTCGGGCCACGGGGTGCGAAGTTCGAATTTTACACCGGCGTAAACGACGGTACCGCCCATCACGACNTTGGCCGATCCCTCAGCATTGTACAGGCAGTTGGTTTCAAGCGAAACCTCCCGGGTGTCCCACTGACCACGACCGTCGATGCGTTCGCTTTCATCAGCGAGCCGAGCGAGTTCTTGTCGCAACAGGGACGGGACAAGTTCGACCATCAGGCCTCACCTCCGCTGTAGCGGCGTTGCAGGGCATCCACCATGATCTCGTGGATTTCCTTGGCGGCCTTGAAGTTGTATTCCATGGCGAGTTCGTATTCTGCTGGCGAGAGGTCGCCGTCCATTTGCAAGAAAGCGATTTCACCCGTGTTGGGCAAAATGCCAACGGGAAGGTCAGCTTGTCCGTAATTGTCCTCTGCCTTGTCAAGGTCGAGGACAACGGTGTCTTCGATCTTGCCGGATGCGACGCCAACCAGCATGTCCCGCATGGGAATACCGGCATCGGCCAAGGCGACGGAAGCGGCGGTGATGCCGGCGCAACGGGTGCCTGCTTCAGCCGCAAGGATTTCAATTTCAACGCGAATTTTCGAGCGAGGATAGCGTTCGACCAAAACAACGGATTCGAGCGCTTCGGCCGTGACCTTGGAAATCTCNCGAGAGCGGCGGTTAAATCCAGGGCGAATGCGGTCCGAGGTCGAGAACGGTGCCATGTTGTAGCGCACGTCGATGACGGCTCGGTCTTGTCGTTGGATTTTCCGGGGGTGGGCCTCCATGGGACCGTACACCGCAGCGACGGCCACGTTGAGACCGTGGGTGACCATGGCAGAGCCGTCAGCAGCAGGCAACACACCGGCTTCGATGGTCACCTCACGCATTTCGTCAACNTTCCGTCCGTCAAGACGACTGCCGTCGTCGTTGAGCAATTGTACATCTCCATATCCACCCATCATGCATCACCTTTCGTTTTGTTTTCCATTTCGTTGAGAATCGTTTCGAAGGCCGTCGTATGGCCTTCGCTGACAAGTCGCTGGAGCGCTTTTCNTGCCCATGCGATGCCTTCGGACGAACCGTCAATCCAGGCTCGACCGTTTTCGCCGACCATGATGCGGCAATCTGAAGCATCCCGCATCCGCTGAAGGAGGGCGTTGTTGTCGCCTCGGACTCGGTCGATGTGCTGAACTGGAATTGCTTCAACAGCACCTTGGTTGAGGCGACGGAGTCCAACGCCCTTCATGGTCAAGACCACGTTGTGGCACTCGTCGACTTCCTGGACACGAGCCAGGACGACATCGCCGACGTCCATGTGTTGACGTGCTGCTCCAAATTCGACCTTCCACGGAGCGAGGGACATGGGAAGCAAGCCCTGGAACGAACCGTTGATGTTCATGAACCACAAGTTGTTTCGCACCTCGGCCACAACACCGACGACGAGGTCGCCGGAGCGGGGCATGTAGGCAGCGTTGATGGGATCAACTGAAACCGTGTTGTTTCGTTCACGTAGCCATCCAAGTTGCGTGGCTACGAAGGATTCTTCGGCAGCGATGATTCCGCTGCCTGCTCGCTTCCCGGCGGATGGCCCAACGGCCATTCCCGGGGTCACAAGGCGCTGCTCGGCGCCGACTTGACCTTGGGACATTCTTTTCTCTCCGACCCGGCCACTCACCGACCCATGATAAAGGCCACCCTAAGGCCACGGCATTCACGAACCAAGTTCTTTGACTTCAGCCTCGGAACTTCTCCGCATCACCTGACCGATGATTTCGCCCTTCATCCCAGCCGGGCATTCAATGACACACGCCCAAGANCCGTCCTCAAGCCAACCCTCTTTTTGCTGACGTGAACGGAGAAGTTGGGACACTGAACCATAGGCAGAACCCGGTACTTTGAACGCAAGCCGCACGGTTTCAAACGACAATGGAATGAGGGGTTTCAATTTCGATATGGCGTCCTTTACCTGTTCCTCAAGCCGTTTGAAGGGNTCCACGGAATAGCGTGATTCTTCGAGCGCCAATTCAATTCGAGTTTTGGGGTGAGGTGACTTGGTTTTGGGATCAACGGCCGCCGTGTGGATGCGGTGGATGATTTGCTGACGCATGTTTTCGACCATCTGCTTTCGTTGGGCCGTGGTCAGTTGGATGGAACCTTTCTCGAGGATCATCGTCGTGATGGCCACGATGTCTTGGGTCCCAAACACCTTGTCGATCGCCTCTTCGGTGGGGCGTTCGCCACCGCGCGCATCGTGAAACACTTCGTCCATGGCCAGGAAATCGTTGATGTCAACGCTCCCGGGATCTTCCTTGAAGACGTCAACGAGCATAGGGTCAACGAGAACCTCGTATCGCTTCCCTCCCTTTTCAAGGCGAGCAAGCACGGCATCATCCAGACTGACCATAGGACCACTCATTCGCCCGAAGATTGGAGCGACGCTTCAACCTACCCCTCAATCTTCGAGCGGCTTGAGGCGGTCGATTTGCTTGTTGACTTCGCCACGGTCCAACACGCGGTAGCCGTTGGAGTCCACCACGGTGACTTCGACGGCTTCACGGTTGAGCTCGGCGTCGTTGGCGGAGCGAAGGGCTTCGAGCCCGAGTTTCATGGCAGCGTTGAGGGTCATGTTCTCCTTCCAGTTGTCCTCNAAGAATTCAATGACGGTGTTGCGACCGCTCCCNATGGCGCCTGCGTGATAGGACTGGTAGGCGCCGGACGGGTCGGTTTCGTAAAGATGGATGCCGTTGTCGTCAACGCCACCGATGAGCAGGGCGGTGCCGAAGGGACGTGAGCCGCCGTACTGGGTGAAGGATTGCTTGAAGTCGCAGATTTTCTTGACGAGCACGTCAACGGGGACCGTTGCTCCGTAGGTGATGCGGTTGATTTGTGCCTCNACGCGTGCTCGGGCCACCAGTTGGCGGGCATCGGCCACCAAGCCGGACGTTGCGATGCCGACATGACCGTCNATCTTGAACATCTTCTCGATGGATTCGGGGATGATGAGGCGGCTGATGATGCGCTTGTCGCAGACCAACACCACGCCGTCTTTGAACTTCAGCGCAGCGGTGGTTGTTCCACGCTTCACCGATTCACGGGCGTACTCAACCTGAAACAGTCGTCCATCGGGGCTAAACGTCGTGATACCGTGATCGTATCCTCTTCCACTGGGCTGCATGTGATGACCTCGTTTTGCTGGCTCGGTTGACACTTTATGAGGATGCGGGTTGAACGGTATGAAGGTCGCCGAGGTAAAATTCCCTCAACGCCGTCCCGTATCAACCCTGCGAGGTGAACACCCTCATCAAGGGGGAAGCCGTCCTCCACCCATGCGAGTCGCCGTGCTTTCCTCCGGTGGAAAGGATTCTGCTGCGGCTTGGTGGTGGGCGATGTGCAGAGGCTGGACGGTTGAAGCCCTGGTCACCGTGACCATCACGGGAGGAGATTCACCGATGTTTCAGGTCCCCAGCACGCACGTGGTTGAGCGGCAGGCAGCCCTCGCAGGCGTCCCATGGGTGAACGTCAGCACGAGCGGAGAAGTGCCCCAGGACATTGAGGTCCTGGAACAAGCACTGAGCCAACTCAACATTGACGGATTTGTGTCCGGCGCCCTTCGGTCAGACTATCAAAAAGCCAGGCTGGAGCGAATGGCGGAACGCTTAGGCGTGGTCAGTTGGACACCGTTGTGGCACCAGTCCGGCCACGACCACGTCAAAGGTATGGTTGAGCAGGGCTTTGAAATCATGATCACCGGCGTCTCAGCCGAGGGGCTGACCGATGCATGGTTGGGCCGCATCCTAACACCCGAGAGCTTCGAGGAACTGGCTCAACTTGCTGCGAAGCACCGATTTTACGTGGAAGGTGAAGGCGGCGAATACGAAACGCTTGTCGTGGGCGGACCTCACATGAACGGCAGACTGGAGGTCAAAGGTACCACCCACTGGGACGGTGTTCGGGGGCACTACGCCGTTCATTGAACGGCTTCTCGCGCCAGTGCCACGCACTCGTCGACGATTTCACCAGCGACACCAACGTGATTCATCGGGTCAAACATCGCTTCGAGTTCCTCGGCGGAAAAAGCTGCAGAAATGGCCGGTGTGCGACTGCAGACATCGATGAGTTCCTCATCGTTTGCCAGGGCGGTGAACGAGGCCTCCCTCAAGACCTCGTGGGCTTCATCCCGTGGGACGCCGTGGTCGACCAGCTCAATCATCACCTTCTCGGCCATCACGAGACCCTTTTGCGAGTGAATGTTCGC
Organism: Methanobacteriota archaeon; assembly: GCA_002725275.1. Next base: position 8,681 of record PBOE01000024.1, on the reverse strand, counting down.
CAGGCAGCGGTCCTTGTCCACCCACATGTTGGTCAGAACGTCGGCGGTTTTTGCCATCACGTCCTCGGCGAGCGTTGACGCGTGGGACAAGGTGAAGCGCTCGCTGCTGGAGTTGGCCAGGTCGCGCTCGTGCCACAGCAACGCATTCTCGTACGTTGGAATGATAAACGAACGAACGATGCGGGCAAGGCCGGAGGCGTTTTCAGACTTGATGGGGTTTTTCTTGTGCGCCATGGTGGACGATCCTACCTGCTTCTTCACGTCAAAGCCTTCTCCGGCTTCAGCCAGTTCTGACCGTTGGAGGTTTCGAATTTCCTGGAGGATCTTTTCGCACGACGTCGCAATGTTTGCCAACCAGGACATGTACTCGACGTACCGGTCCCGTCCAACCACCTGGGTGGTGGCCAGAGGTACACCCAAGCCGAGGTGGGTCAAAATGAGACGCTGAAGTTCCCGAGCGTGTTCGCCCTGCGCTGCACCCGTACCAACGGCGCCGAGGAATTTACCGACAGCGACACGAGGAGCGGCCTCGTCGAGGCGAATCAGTTGACGGCGAAGTTCATCCAGCCATACCGCCGCTTTTAGACCAAAGGTGATGGGTACGGCGGCCTGACCGTGGGTTCGACCGAGCATGACGGTGTCCCGCTCTCGCTCGGCGACATCGGCACAAACCGAGATGAGATGGCACAACTGTTGGCGCAACANAACGATGCTNTCTCTGAGCTGGAGACCGACGGCCGTGTCGACGATGTCGTTGGACGTTGCACCNAAGTGGATGCACCAACCGGCCTCTCCGGCAGCCTCNGCCATGGCCTTGGTGAGGGCCATGATATCGTGCCGTGTTTCCGCTTCAATTTCGCTGACGCGTTCCTTGGTGACGGACTCGGGGTTNGCGATGGCGGCGACGGCGTTGTAATCGTCTTCNGAGACCCGCCCNAGTTGCCAGTGGGCCCAAATCAAAGCCCGCTCAACTTCCAACTGGCGCTCGTGTCGCCCAAGTTCGGACCAGATGCGTTTGAAATCTTCACAGCCGTACCGGTAATCAAGTGGACAAAAGGCCATGCTTCGAGGTANGCGGCTCGATTCATCAACCTTCCCACTCGTGTTCATGAGGAGGCGTTTTGCCCGTCCGCTNCATCACTGCTGGCATCTTCCACCGGAGCCATNACGTTGCGAATCAACACGATGGCGAACACGGAGGAGACGCCGAAAGACAGGCCAACCCATGAGGAGGTGTTGTACCACATCAGCGCCACGCCGCCCAACGACGCATAGGAGATCACCTGGCACAACGCCGAGGCCAAATCGAGTTTTTTGATCCGTTCAGGCGGCAATCGCTGCTCATGCTCGAGCAGAAAGGTGTAGATGAGGAAGTAAATCGCTTGAAACGGAAGAGCCGCAGCGATGATGGCCAGGGCAATTTCTCGGACGTTGTCCGGTTGCTTTGCCTGTTCGATCCCCTGAAACAACAGCAACGCCGTGTTGGTTCCAAGCAGCGCAGCCATGATGGTCCAGCGCTTGTCCTGTGAGGAGGTCCTGCTCTCGACGTTCACCGAACCTTCACTCATGGGGGATGAACCAACTCACGGAGTGTTTGATGTTTCCCGTCGGCCGGGGGCGAAAAGGTCCGCTTCAGCCGAGGATACGAATCACCGTGCCGGTGACGGCGGCCACGATGAGCAACAGCACCATCATGGCCACGGGGCCGTATTGGTTCCTGTCGTCGAGAGCGGTTCCCAAAAATCCGTCCCGAGTGATGGCTTCGACAAAACTGCTGGCTTCCTCAAATTCAGGTGGGTCTCGCCTTGGAATCCGTTCGCCTTTGCGTACTTCGCCACTCATGGTTCTGCCAAGGGCCTTCAGGTCATAGGCATTGCGAACCGCCAAGCCGCCGCAAGCCTCATTCACCGATGCCGATGATTTCGGTTTATGGAGCGGTACGACTTCGCCCTGAGGGGAGACCGAATTCACTTGGCGGTGGAGGGCAGCATTGGTGGGACTTCGTTGGGTTTGCACCTCGCAGCCGATGTAATCAACGGCGGTCACCGGGTGTTGTGGGCTTCGGTTGAAATGCCCGACCCAGCCCGGTTTTCCCAGTTGTTTCAGCACCTATCGCTGGTTGAGAGTTCTCGGTTTCACGCCATGAACTTTGGCGGACGCTTTGACCGTGCCATTGATGCCCTGCTCGAAGCGGCGACCTCGCTCCCCAGTGTTGGTTTGGTGGTGCTGGACGATTGGTGCCCGGGAAGCGGTCGAATACCCGCCGACCGGTTAGAGCACATCGAACGTGTCGCCTCCGATTGCCCCGAACACATCACCGTCCTCTTGATTTCGAAGGGCAGCGTTGACGCCAGCGGTTCAAACGATGACCCCATCGTCGCGCGAGCGGCCGACGCCATGGCCAAGAAAGGGTTCAGCGTTTGGCGGCTGTGGCGCGGAAGAACCGGCGCACAGCGAACCCTCGACCGCAACGGCGAGTTGGTGGCGTTTACCATCAAGGACTCAGGCTTCGTCGTCTGAGTCGTCTTCCCCGAGCAGGTTGGCCATTTCCTCGAGGGCTTCATCGTCGGGTTCGTCGAATTGTTGCGGGTTTCGCGCACCGCCACCCAACGCATCTTCACCGGCAATTTTGGGTGCATTCGCTTTGAGCATCGCCGCACGGTTGGCTTTCATTCGTCGACCCATGATGTAGGCCATGACAAGGAATGTAACCCCCATCACAATGTAAGCAATGCTCCGCTGCAAGGCCGGGTCCATGCTCAAAGCATCACCGGGTTGTTCTTCATCGTTTTGCATCGAACTGGCCACTCAAGGTTGTTCATCCCAAGCCAGGGGTCGTGCCAAATGTCGCCTTGCGCTCGCAGGAGGTTCAACCCACGATGGAAACGGCGGAGCGACCGCCACGGGTTCCCACGTGTCCGGAGCCCGTTGTTTGCATTGCGGACAGCGTACACCTTGGCCCGCCCCCATGCTTTTCATTCGGACCTTGCATGTTGCACACGTCGGCCGTTGTTGCGCTCTCGGCTTCCACGCATNCACTTTCAATCGTTCAGCGTGGACGAATCCCTCGTGTTCCAACCCGTAAACCAAGACAACATCACCCGGTGCGAGCCAACGAGCCAGGGCGTTCACTGGCCCGCCTTCAGCGTACGCTTTGACACTCGGTCCGTCCGTGAACACGACGGCGTGTTTNCTTTGNTTGTGGACCTCAACNCGTTCNACGGTCAACCGATACGGTTCATCGAGGTGATCGCCGCTGGCNTGATTGGACCNGAAGACTCGCCATCCGGANGCAGGTTCGGTNNCGCTCGCAGCCAGNAGATGTCGACAACCTTCCTCAGCCGAAGCCTTGGTGGTCGCACGAAGGCCAAACAAGACCGGAGAGCGACCACGTGGTGCGATGAGACCCGCGCCGTTGCGGGGGTCGCGCGACAAAAAGGTACCAGGCCAGCCATCAACTGCCTCAAGCGCCCGCCCGTCAACCCGCCGAGGTTGGTCGTTGGTCGATGGTGGTCGCCATGCGATGGCTTCCCACGTGGCGACCTTGGCCGGCCAAGCCAGCGCCGCCGTCGCCCCGATGCGCCCGTGTTCCCCCCAAGCACGGTCGGGTTCGGGTANGTCATCAAGCTCCACGTTGGAGCGAACGGCGCTGAAGTAAAACGCGTGTGGCGGTTGTTGCTCAAACCACACCATGCCGGGGCTTGCGGGTGATTGCTTTCGGTCGGACATGGTCGACGGTTCGATGCGGCCCTTGAGGGGTGCAATGTGCGACGNCCACCAGCGGTCGAGGTGGNCGAGAAGCGANGGNACATCAGCGGTNTGCAACTCAACACCGAGCGCTGCATTTCCCCGTGTACGGCGTCCGGCAAAAGGCCACAACCGTACCAGCCGCGGGTCGTCGTANCGGACGTGGTCTGGCAGGCCATCCAAGAGGGCGTGGAACACAGCGGTCGTGCATCCGCCGGCAAGTGAGTCGGTGTCGTCAAGTCCAAGCCAACCCATACCATCACCTAAGGTTGGAACGAATCACCATCGTCCTTTTNGTTCATCCATCGGTCGCCAACGGCTGTCAGCCCCACGGCAGCGGGAACCCGGTACAACCTTGCTCCAAACGCCCATCCTGCCCCCATGTCGGAACCTCGGTCNCCGACCATGATGTCCATCCCGTTCTCGGCGACCGGCCGAGGCCCCCACCAGTCGACCTGAACACGCTTGATGGGATAACGGACGGGTTGCCAATGGGCTCCACCGGCATCGGGTCCGCGCAACACGTCGTGTCCCAGAAACAGCATGCCGGGAGCGGGTTTTCTGCACGGGCATCGGTCCTCGTGCCGGTGCGGGCAGGTGATGAACGCATGAACGGTGGCACGTGNATCAACGGCGTGAAGTNGGNTTTGGACTTCCCGGTGAATGGNCTCCAAGGTTGCTGGACCCCAGAGACCTCTGGCGATGGGCGACTGGTTGGTGACGACGCACACNACGTAGCCNGCAGCGTTGAGTTCAGCGATCGCCTCAGCGGCGCCCGGGAGGAGATAAACCTCGTCCGGGCCGTTGACGTACCCGGGTTTGCCACGGTTGATCACGCCGTCACGGTCCAAAAAAGCGATTGGAAAGTCCCCATTTCGCTCGCCATCGGGTGGATGGGGCACCTGCACGTACGGTCCCATCATGACGAGGCCTCGTCGATTNGATTCATGGGGTTTGTTGCCTCGGACACCTTGATACCACCCGGCCTTTAGGGCTGTACGTGCTCATCGAACGTGAGACCGCCACCTTGCTGGGAGCCATCGGGATGGTTCTTCTTGCGGCGTCATGGTTGAGACGCAAACAAGGTGCTGTTCGTCCAGCACAAGCGGGCTGGGTCTTGGTCGGCTTCTATTTCTTCACGCAAGCATGGACTTACCTCGACCANGATGACCCCATCTTGACCGTGATGGCCGCCCTCACCCTTCCCTTGAGTTGTTGGGCTGCATGGTGGGAACATCACGCCGANGGGCGTCGAAGGGAGGCCATTGTTTGGGCGAGAGGGACCGTCGCCTTCGCCGGCGGACCTTACCTTCTCATCTCCTACGTNCCTTACCTCAGTGTCCTCGCGATTTGGTTCGTCGCATCGCAATCAGCGCTGTTCCTTNGCTTTGCTACGGGAACCAACATCCAGTTGGGAACGACCTGGGTCAACGACCCCGCCGAGCGGGTGGCGTGGGAAGATTGGACGGGCAACCGATGGTTTGCCACCGACTTTACCGGTGAATACGCTTTCCANACGGAATTGCTGCTCGCCAACGGCGAGACGATNGGCATCAACTTCGTCCTCGCCTGCACGGCCATTCAATCCATGGTGCTCTTCATTGGNGCCATCGCNGTACTCGACCTGTCCTGGAAGCGACGTGTNCGTGCGCTTCTTCTNATNCTGCCGACCATNCACGTGCTCAACGTGTTTCGNAACGCCGGCCTGATATGGATGCACATGACGTACACGGAATGGACGTTTTGGGGACTCAGCGTGTTTGAGTTTGGCCACAGCTACGTGGCTCGATTTGTGAGTCTCTTCGCTATGTTTCTCTTGGCACTGATCATGTTTGAGATGCTGCCCAGCATGCACAGGAACATCTTGGCGTTGACCGGTTCGGAANGGAAAAAGCGGCCATAGGCATGCAGACGCCGGGACTCGAACCCGGGTGGAGAGGTTGGGAACCTCCCATCATAACCACTAGATCACGTCTGCGTGTGGNTGGCGATGTCNGTGAGATTCATGAGGGCTGTGGTGGGAAAGGATGATGGAGCAAGGCTGTGGCCTNNAGTCATGCACCCCGCCCTCGAGCCGTTCACGTTTCGGCGGGGGAACGTGACCGTCCGGAATCGAACCGTCTTGGCGGCCATGACCAACAAACAAAGCCACGACGACGGGACGGTTTCAGAGGATGAAATCCGATGGCTCACAAAACGAAGCCAAGGCCAATTTGGGATCATCACCACCGCCGCGACCCACGTGCTCAAACACGGGCAGGGGTGGGAAGGTGAATTCGGCACCTGGTCCGACCACCATCTTGAGGGTTTGACCACCATGGCACAAAACATCCGGAACCACGGTGCGCTGAGCCTCGCTCAGTTGTTCCACGGTGGCATGCGAGCGCCTGAACGCTTGACAGGTCGAACGCCACGTTCAGCCTCGGCCAACGCCCTGGGGGCGGGACTCGGAGAGAGCGTCGCCATGACCGAAAGCGACATCCANGAAGCGATTCTNGGNTTCGGCGCTGCTGCGAGACGGTGCGAACTGGCAGGTTTTGACGGTGTCGAACTCCACGGNGCCCACGGCTACCTCATCGCTCAGTTTCTCGGCGCCGGNACCAACCGTCGGACCGACGAGTGGGGCGGTAGCCAGTCCGAGCGAACGCGTTTCTTGCAAGCCATTGTCGAGGAAGTTCGACGCCAAACGGATTCATCGTTCTTGGTCGGCGTTCGACTCTCACCCGAACTGAAGGCCTGCGGCATGAGCCTCGAGGATTCACTGGAAACCTTGCACCTTTGCGGGGAATTGGACCTTGATTTCATCCACGTTTCCTGCTGGGACATCCAAACCAAGGGCCACCTCAACGGCGCAGAAATTCACTACACCACGGCGTTCCGGCAAACCTGTCCCGACCACCTGCCNCTCATCACCACCGGGGGCGTGTGGGATGCGGATGACGCCNTNATGGCGATGGAGCAGGGCGGGGATTTCGTNGGCGTGGGACGNGCCGGAATCGCTCACCCCAACTGGCCAATCCACCTCCAAGATGGGGCTGANCCACCCGCACGGCCACCGTTCTCCGCAGAGCATTTGACGTCCGCCGGGCTGAACCCTACTTTCGTTGAATACATGCGCCGATGGGACGGGTTTGTTGAACCNTNAGCGCCCCTGCCGCGATTCGAACGCGGGTTCCTGGCTCCGGAGGCCGGGGTGATATCCACTACACTACAGGGGCGACCTGCCCTCGAGCTCCACCCGTATGATTCCTTCTCAACTCAAGGTTTCATCTGCCAGTCGTCGTCGGGAGAGAAGCGAGTCCANATTTGCCCGCTGCCCGTGGGGTACTCAACCGTCTCAAGCCCGTCAAGGACCATGCCCATCAACTCGGCGGGCGGTGGTTGTGGGGAAGCGAGGGTGCTCCCGCCGGCGCCCGACATCAGCTCACCACCAACATCAGGGGCGATAAGCGAGGTTTCAGGGAGTGAGATGNCACCGGGGATGTCAACGGCCTNCTTCTGGTANGCCTCGTCNGTCTGGTCGCTGAACATGGCCTCGCTCATCGAGTCCTGCCCGTCCCACATGTCCTCCTCGCCNGAGCCACGGCCGCTGCGCAAGAAGCCGAGCAGGAGACCAGCAAGCACCAGCAACAAGACGCCAGCCGATGCGTAAATGATGTCGTTGGACACGCTGGCNACAATGTCAGCGTTGTCACCCACACCGTCGCCGTCCGTGTCCTTGGTTTCCTTTGGATCATCAGGGAACGCATCCTCTTCGTCTGGCACNCCGTCGCCGTCNCCGTCAAAGGCGTCAAAGGTGGTTTCACACAACACCAGCAGCANNTCCAATTCTTCGTCATCAATTTCATCGTCTTTGTCCACGTTCACGGATTTGAAATCGTAGGCGTTGGCCCAGTCATGGCTCTCCANAATCTTCAGCGACGCCGAATCACTACCCGAGGAAAACGCATCAAAGGCCTCCATCAATTCGACCTCGCAATCGCACAAGGTNTGGAGAACTTCTCGGTATTCGAGCAGACCGTCGTCGTTCAGATCAGCCGATGCGATGTCCTCGGCTGGGATATCAGCCATGTCGAGTTCCCGACGATCGACCAGACCGTCGNCGTTGAGGTCCGTGTCTGCAAAGACCTCCTCCGCTCGTTCCCTGCACGTCAGAACGTCATCGGGGTCCACGGGTTCGATTGGTTCCACCGGCTCAACGGGGAAATCGCTCTCGTCCCATCGCACCAGAATTGAAATTTCTTCGGCGTCAGAGAGGCCGTCCATCGTGATATCAAAGCGTCCGTTGAGCGGGAACTCCAGGCTGATTTGGTGATTCGTTCCGTCCTTGGAACTCATCATTTCCACCTCTCGGGGGACGGTTTCGACGCCAAATCCTGGACCGGGACGACCGTCGCCTTCCGTGAACTCGAGTTCATACTGCCGCCCCTCGATCGTGAGCATGATGTTCCCTGAACCCCCGTAGGTTTCCAGCCACAGCATGTTGCCCGGTTCCTCAAGTTCAGCGAAGAAATTCACCTCACCGCCTTTGGCGACGCTGATGCCGTCCAGCGGTTCGTCGTTGTACAGTTCGATGGGGGTTCCGTCGTAATCCCACACGAATCGATCCTCAAATTCTGCGATGATGTTCACGCCGGTAAAGGCAGATTTCGTGGTCAGCAAAATGTACCACCACCCGGGCGTCGGGTCGTTAAACGCAATCCGGTCGCTGGACCCCTGTGCGGTCGAGTGATGCTCGTAGGTCGACGTCGTGGGCGCCTGGTCCAAGCGCATGTACAGCGATGCTTCGCCAGCCCCGTCGTTGAGGTCCACGACCAATCGCTCGGTCCCTTGGGGTACCTCCACCTTGAAGTACTGATTGAGGCCGGTGTAGCCGCTCAACAACCCGTATTCAACGCCAGGTGTGAGGGTAATGGCGTCATCGGGCTCGACGT
>PBOE01000023.1 GCA_002725275.1 Methanobacteriota archaeon | reverse complement strand
GGTGGGTGCTCGGGTTCAATGTTGAACACTTGTCCACAAGACGAGCACTTGGTGAGCAATCCACGTCCTCCTTGGCTTTTCATCGTTGATTGATCTCAACCTGTGCTTTGGAAGGCATCATTTCTTCGTCCANTGAACCAACCGNACGGCCCCGTAGATCATACCGGCCAGAGCGGCCATGACGATGTGGACGGGGATGCCGATGATGTACGCCAATCTGTTGATCACCTGTTGAATGGGTAGCCCGGCGAGACCCATCGTGACCTGTGCATCGGAAAAGAGGTCTTCCATGTANNCGACGCCGNCNGGCGTCAAGCACTCNCCGATGACANCNCCNCCGACCNTCGTTCCGTTTTCGTNGATGACCCAGTCAAACCAGATNAATTCACCCTCATNCAACGAGNAGGCATCGANGTTAAACCGAGACTCGTTGGCATTGTAACCGGTGTAATTCGAACTGTTGTAGAATCGTTCCGCCAGCGTGAATACGGTCCATTCATCAAGGTCGAAATCGTAGTGATGAGCGCGGATTTCAGCCTTCCACTCCACGTCTGGAACGTGGTTCCCAATGANGCTGGGGTAAATCACGGTCTCAAACGATTCCGATGGGCACTCCTGGCTCGACCAGTANTCCGCNGGCANGTCGTCCACCGCCCGATCGTGGTAACTTTCGTACCACGCCCAATCAATGCTGTCGCCGTGTCGAGTGTCGCCTTCACGGTTTCCGAGCATCTGTGCTTGACGAAACTTGCCGGCTTGGAACAGTTCGATGTAATCAGCATCAAACAAAGGCGGTCCGCAAATCGTGATTTCCTGCGTTGGAATCAACTTCGAGCCGACCCGAACGTCGCCGTACCTGGATGAGTCTGGGCATGCACCGAGCGGATGAGGGGTAAAATGCCCCACCCAACCGCTTCCCGGGACAAGGGTGGACATAGGGAAACAGTCACGATTGCGCTCCGTTTGGTGCTGCTGGTCGGCACAGTAGGTCGAATTCATGGCGAGGTAGCCACCCCAGGTCACGCGCCACCAGGCACCCAAATCAAGGGTGGTGTTCACGACACGGACCTCGCACTCTGGGCAGGGCGTTCTGTTGGTGCCGTAGTTCACGATCTTCAAGCCCACTTCCGCCAACGTTTCACCGGCAGGTGCATCCCAGGCCAGTGATTCAGCGTAGAGGACCCACTCAACGGTGATGTTTTCTTTCACCTCCAAAGTGTATTCTGGATTCCAATAATTGGTCACGCAATTCCAAGTGACGCAAGCGCTCACCGCAGGGTCAAACACATCCACGTCGTTCAAGGGTTGGACCGCGACCACGATGGTGTACGAGTGAGGGTTGTAGAGCCAACACTCCATGCGAGTGACAACGTCCCCCCACGGCATGTCGGGGCGAGCCTGTGGCAAGGCCCGTACGGGGTTGCGCGAATCGCCACGCTGAGCCCAATCGATGTCTTGCGTCGGCACGGTCGTGCAGTTGATGGCAACGACGGGGGTGCTTTTTGTGTTCTCATCGTCGTTGGATGAATCGCCTCCCGATGAGGGCGGGGGGTCTTCGGATGAAACGACGTCGGATGAGTCTGCGGCAACGGGAGCCAACGTCGATGAAACCAACACGAGCAAGAGCAGCATGGCCCAGCCCGTGCGTCTTCCCAACCATGCTGGGGTGTTCACGAGCGGTCATCGATGATGCTCTACATAAGCACATTCCCGACGCAAAATGGCTCAGAAATTGAGCCCGATGCAAGGGTTGGTTCAAGGATTGGAAGGGTATTCAAACTCAGTCGGCGTGCGTAGGACATGGTCAAGGTCCACCGATTGGTAGCGGTGTTGGTCACCCTTGTGATGGTGGCCGTTTCATGGGCGCCGCTGATCGACGCCCCTGACCAAGCCCAACCGCTGGCTGAGGAACCAGAGGCACCTCAGCCGACGGTGGCCTTCATCGATCAATTCGCCACCGGCAACGGGTTTACCCACAGCAACCTCACGACCTCAGCCTCAACGGGACTGACGGGATTGGAACGGCCACCCGTGTCATGGACCGCCACGTCCGGCATCGGGTTAACCCAAATGCGAACCGGTGCCTGCTCAGCCTATTTGCCTTCCACCCACGAAGTCTTTCTCATCGGCGGTCGAATCGACATTGATCCCTCACAAACCGGCGACGAAGCGAACACCAAAACCGTCGAAGTGTTTGACGTCACCAACAAGACATGGATGCCGGCGGCTGAAGAACTGAAAGAAACCCAACAGTACCACAAATGCACCGTGGTGGGCGATCGCATCTACGCCATCGGAGACCATCACCCCTTCTCATCGCCCGCCGTTGAAGCCACCGGCGTGGTCCAAGTTTACGACGCCACCGACGGAAACTGGAGCTATGGAACCAGCATGCCGGGCAACCAGTCGGTCGGTTTGGCGGGCGTGGCCAGCCTCAACGGTCAGATCTACGTCGCTGGCGGTGTATCAGCAGAGGACCGTTCCGATTCAACCGACCGCCTCCTCCGGTACGACCCGGTGAACGACACGTGGACGCAAATGGCCAGCATGAACCATCAGCGCCACTCGTTTGAACTCGTTGCGTTCCGAGGAAAACTCATCGCCTTCGGGGGCGTTGCTCTTTTCTTTGACTCGGTGGCGAACACGACGGTGGAGACGGAGACCAACCTGACCGAAGCCTACGACCCCGTGACCGACTCGTGGACGCAACTGCCCAACGCCACCCACAAATTTTCCGCTTACGCCGCCGCGGTGTTCAACGATGAAATCATCATCCACGGTGGGTATGAATCCTCAGGATGGAGCGGTTCGGCCAACGACAAGACCTACGGCTATGATCCCTTTACCAACACGTGGAACACCTACGCAACGCTTCCCATCGGCATGTACGATTCAACCCTTGTCCGGGCCAATGACACGCTGGTCTACGCCTCCGGCGACACCAGTAACAACCGGTTCAGCACGTGGAGCATTCAATACCTGGCTGAAAACGAATACCACGTCAACCCTACCTCGCACGACGGCTTGCTGACGTCGTCGATTTACGACCTGCGCTCCTCACCGGAGGGTGAAGCCAGCCTTCTGTGGCTCAAGTTTGCCGCCATCGAGCCCACCGGAACGGACATCGGCCTGCAGTACCGTACGGCCGATTCCATGCAAAACATCGCATCGGCGCCGTGGCTCCCCACCACCGTCCCGGTCAACACCTACATCGACCCGGGCAACACCTCGCTCACCGAGGTGCTGGAAAACACGCCGTTCCTGCAGTACCGGGTCAAGTACGCCACCACGCGACTCATGGAGTGGGTCACGCCGACCCTGGTCAACGTATCCATCGGCGCTGATTCAGCTGCGTTCGAGACGTCCCCGCCTGCCACCATGCAACCGACTTCGGCGCCCGTCAGCGTCGTCACGCACCACCAAGGGACCACCCAAGACGGCACCTACGTTCTCGCACTGCACCCCACCGATGCCTTCGGTAGTTTTGATTCGAGCTCGGACTGGCTGCGCCTGACGTGGGACACGATGACCTCCACCCTGACGGTGGACGACCCGTCGTCCTTGCTCTTCAACCAGCAAGCCACGGCCACCGTCGGGCCCGTGACCGACCAGGGGCAAACGGTCAACTGGACCTTCTCGCTTGGTGGAACCTTGCCCACCGACCATCTCAAGTTCATGACGAGCACCCACGCCGAACGGAATGCGTCCTATGTTCACCCTGAACTGACGACCATCGACCGGTCGGTCTCGGTGGTGCTTGAACAGATCACAGCCGATGTTTCCAGCCAGGGCGATGAAACCGTTGAAGCGGGTGAGGTCCTGCCGGGGAACACCGCCCTGAACCTGACGATTGATCACCGGTTCACCAACAGCGGCTTGCGTCTCCTCGGCGGAACCATCCAATCTCGTATCCACATGGACCTTCATACCTTTGACAACGACGCCTTCGGTGAGCGCATCTGGTCGAACCAGAGTTCAGAATGGTTTGACCTCCCCGCCGGTCAGGTGGAACACGCACGCCTGAATGCACCCGAGGCTCTGTCGGGCGAATTGTACGTGTGGATTGAGGCGAGAACCAGCGAAGATTGGACCCTCGTGGTGGACAACACACCGCTGGCCTTCATCCTCAACGGCGAAGGCCCCACCCTCCTTGACGTGAGCCCCGAACTTGATGCCTACACGAACGAGGACACCTACCGAACCGTTTCATTCCAGTTCCACGATGTTGGCGGATTTACCAACGAAACGATGAGCGCCTATTCGTGGCTCGAGGCCCGAGATGACGGCACCAACGGCGGGTTGGCCGACGGGATTCCGCAGCGGGTTGAATACCAACCGTCGCTGTTCTACACCCATCAAAACGGCAACCTCTGGACCGTGAACATCACCGTCAACGACACCATCAATGACGACCACCAGTGGGGTCGAGTCCTCCTTGAAGGCACGGACGTGGCCGGGTTCAACCTGCCCAGTGCCACGGCTGAAGAAGGCCATGCGAGGTGGGAATCGAGAACACCCACGAAAGGCGAACTGGTGTCCTTTGAGGCCACGACCAACCTGCTGACGGATGAACTGATGCGACTGGAGCCCTCACAGAACATCGGCTGGCGTGTGGCCATCACCGATGCCAACGGCCTCGGCGACCTGAGTGAACTCCGGGTTGAACTGGGGAACGACGAACGACTGGGCATGAAATACACCACGGTGGACAACACCTGTGCGTCCCTTGACGAGCGATTGCTGTTGCTTCCATCCGGTTGCACGGTCGAGACGAACGAAGGTGTCCTCACCGTTGAGTTCACGGCCACCGTGCAGTGGAGCCTCACGATGGCCGGGATCGCTCAGGGCGACGTGGACGTCATCATCACCGATTACGACGGGACACAACGTGAATCCTTCAGCGAACGATGGGTGCTTGAGCGTGAGATGACCATCGAGGTGAATCAACTTCGGGACAACACCGGGGCCGTGCAGCAAAACATCGTGGCGGACGCCGTTGTCATGGGAGGCGACGGCCTGAACCTCACGGCCACCGTGACCCACCGGACCAGTGCGACGCCGTACACCGGCGACCTCCGGCTTCGATGGGACGGGTTGCTTCAGGGTGAACCCTGGCGGGGTGGCGAGACCGTTTCCATCGTTGACGGTGCGCTTGAAGCGTCCATTCCAACCCCCGACCAATCCGGTCTGGTTCAGGAGATGACGCTCATGCTGTGGGATCCGTTGGAAACGGAGGTACTCAGCATGGTTGACCTTCCCGTGTTCAAGCTCGATCACAGCCCGCCTGAACTTCTCCCGTCGGCCATCACGGACACCATTTCTCGCTACAAGCTGGAGGCGGTTGAAATCGGCGTTAACGTCGCTGAGGACCAAGCATGGTCGGATGCGTTGACGCTGACGTGCCAGGTTCGCTCGCTGGCCCAGAGTTGGGAGCCCGTCAGTCTGGTTCGAAACTCGACCACGGTCTTTGACGGCAAAACGATGTTCAGTTTCATGTTTGATTTCAGTGAACTCGGCGACCCTTCAACCCTTTCGGAACAAGCCGACCTGAACTGCTGGGCAGAAGGGATGGACGATGCCGGATGGTCGTTGGTGTCCTCAAGTGGCAACTCAGAGCTCGACCCGTGGCTCGAAGCGCCTCTCAACAACGTGGGCCCGGACCTCGCCCTCGAGAACGTTGAACTCAGCGGGACGCTCGAGGCCGGCGAGAAGATTCGCCTCTCGTTCTTCGTCGTCAACGGCGGTGAGCAGCTGCCCACGCCGTTCAACGCGACCATTGAACTGGTACAGGGGGATGAACGCACCCTTGTGGGTCGCTCCGTTTTCTACTCCATGGACGCCAACACCGCCAAGTCCGTGAAGCGCTCCTTCACGGCCCCTGAAGGGGATTGGACCTTGGAAATCACGGTCGACCAGGAAGGCCTCGTGTGGGAAATTGACGAAACAAACAACGTCTGGTCCACCGACGTATCGGGTTCTTCGGGCGGTTTTGGAGCCACCGTGCTCACGTTCGGTGGGGTTGCCCTGCTCGCCCTTGCGGGCGGCTTCGTCTTGCTAAAACGACGCAACGCAGCGCCTGAACTCGAAGAGAAGGTGGTTGCAGCGCTCGAGGCGACCGGCCAAACGGTTTCACCGTCGCCCGTCGCCCCCACCAAGGAGACACCAGTGGAGCAGGCGCCGCCAAAGAAACGGGGGCCACCGGGCGGAAAGATCGCCGCTGCTCCAGGGAAACCACCCGGTCGAGGGCCACCCCGAGGTCCGCCAAAATCCCGAGCGTCACCCACGCCTCAGGAGATGGCTGCCCAGCACATGGCGGCCCTTGGCGTTCCAGACCCGCAACCCGGCGTTGTCGAGGAGCGCGTGGAAGACTACTCGAAGCTGCCCGGCGGGGGCGCCTACGAATACACGGCGGAGGGGACGTTCTACGTTGGTGAGACCTGTGGACGATGGCGACTTAACGAAGACAAATCCTTCACAAAACTGCCCTGACCATGACCGATGCCTACCTTCATGAAGGCTCCCTGCGTGCAACACCCATGAGTGAGGCGACCGACGACGTGCGACGCGCCCTCACCATCGTCTTTCGCGGAACCGATGGGTTGGCCCGTCCCGATGTGGAGCGAGCGTTTTCCTTTGACATGGAGTGGGTTGGTCCGCACGAGGCCGAGCAAGTCGTGGACGCCCTCTTGGCCGCTGGCTGGTTGGAGGCTCAGGGGCAAAACCTGTGCCTCGCAGTTGAGATCGGCGCGGTCGATGTGCCCTTCGGGTGGTTCCCTCGACCCGCCCGCTTGTTGAACCCGGCTCAGGCCTCGGGGAGCGAGGAAGGCGTTGAGCACGAACGCACCGCAGCCAGCACCGCCTCCGAACGGTCGACGCCATCCCCGGGGGCCGGACGACCGCCACAACCCGCCATCGCCGACGACCCGAGAGCGAGGCTCACGCGCCGCGTGGCGAGTTTCATTTCAAGACAGAGCGGCCTCGACGCAGAGGAACTGCAACGGCGTGCAGAGCGGAAGATCAACGCGTTCCAACTCATCACACCCTGGATGGCCTACGCCTTGGTGGCGCGCGAGCAAGGCCTGGTGATGGACGACATTGTCAAGGCGCTGGACGTGAATTAACCCGTGCCATCTTCGCTGGCTGATTCTTCGCCTCGGGCGGACAACTCCACCAGAACGGGGAGAACCATCAGGGCCAGCACCAGTGAAAACAGGACGGTGATGGCGGTGATCAGACCGAAGTCCTGGATGATGGGCATGGGCGAGAACAACAACACGGCGAAACCCGCCATGGTGGTGGTGGCGCTGAGCATCAACGCAACGCCCGTCGTGTCGAGCGCTTCCTTCAGGGCGCCCCAGTGGTCGCCGCGCTTCTTCAGTTCAACCTCAAACCGGCGCCACATGTGGATGGAATAGTCAATGCCGATGCCGAGCGTCAGGGCCGTGACCATCACGGTCAGCACGTTCCACTTGAGGCCGATGAGCGCCATCGACCCCACGACCCAGAGGGAGGCGATACCGACGGGGAACAGGACGATGATGGCGGGCATGATGCGGCGGGTGAGCAGGAACAGGACGAGGAACGAGACGATGAGGGAGATGGCGGTGCTTTCGATTTGCGTGGTCGTCAAACCGTTCAGCACCGTCTCGAGCATCACCAAATCACCGGTGACGTGGAGTACGGCGTGGTCCTTGAGTTGGTACTTCAGGGTCCCGGAATCCTCGGTGGAACCCAAAATACCAACGAAATTGTTCACCACACGGCTGGACTCAACGGACGTCGAGGCTTCGACGCGAATCTCGTGGCGAAGGTGAACAATGGACGCGCCATCCAAATGCACCGTTTGACCGATGCGCTCGCTCCACGTTTCACCCGTCAGCGGGTCGGCCACGCTTTCGTTGGTGGAAAGAGCAAGGAAGAACGCGCCCAAATTGACGGGGTCGGCACGCTCGATGGGGTAGACTTCGCCGGCAAAGACCTCCATGTTGTGGTCGGCACCCAAGCTCTCATTGCGCAAGATGGCGTCCCGAATCAGCGGGTAGGGACCCTCGTAGGTGGGGGAGGGAATTCGGAAGTTGGTCCCCACAACGTCGTTGTTGGACTTGAGGTCAAAGTGGAAATTCCGTAATTCACTGAGAAGGTCCAGGTCTCCCGGGATGGATTCCTCGCCTTGGGCAGGCTCCATCAACAGGTGGATGACCTTCCAGCCCGCACTTTCGTAACTGACGGTCAACTCGTCCCGCACGCCCATGATGTCCATGTCCTCATTGACGAAATCCGCCAGATCGAAGTCGGTTTCCAAAGAGGCGGCACCGTACACGGCCAAACCCGAAATGAGAACGGTCACCAAAATCACGCCCACTTGTTGTTTTTGCTGGACACGGACGATCTGCTGCGAAAGAGCCGGGAAACGGAGGGAGGGGTGAGCCTCACCGGGTGATTTCTTGGAAAAGACCACGTGGAGAGCACCCACGAACACGGTCGAGGAGATGAAGGCGGAAACGACGCCCAGCGACAGGGCGTACCCCAACACCGCCAGCGGCGGAAGGGGGGAGATGACGTTGGCCATGAAGGCGGCCACCGTGGTCACCACGGCCAGCGAGAGGGGCATCGAGAGGTGGCCGCATGCCCGCAACCACGATTCGGCCACCGTTGGATAGTCGTCCCTGAAGGAACGTTGGGCTCGCTGCAGGTGAATGGCGTAATCAATGCCAAGACCCAGGACCAGCGGCGCCACCGTCGCTTCCAGTGCGGTGAACCGCGCACCGGAGACGTTCAGGATGCCGTACGTCCAAATCAGGGCGCTGGTCAGGCCGACGAGCGGGAAGGCCACGCTGGAAAGCGATCGAAACGCAATCGAGAGCATCACGACAACAACAGCAAAGGCGAGGAGGACCAGAAGGAGGAGGTTGTCGAAGGTACCCTCGTCGATGTCGTGGGCCAGCAAATCGTTGGAAATCACCTCGTAGGTCAGGGGTGAACTTGCCGAGCGGTCGGAGAACACGTCTCGAAGTTGATCTTGGAGCATTCTTCGAGGCGTTTCATCGAGGTCGGGGTCAACCTCGAGCACCCACAGCGTTGAGGAAGCCGTGGGTGCAACGGTGCCCGTTCCATCGCTCAAGTATTCGCACACCGGTTCGTAGTCGAGGTCGTTGTGCAGCAGCGCAGAGGAGGCGTAGGTGGCGGCAGAAAGAAGCTGGTCGTCGGCCGTGAGGCCGCAGGTTTCGTTGTCGTCAAACAGGGCGTCGAGCACGTCTGACCAGGTGGCGAACGAAGCGAGCGGCGCACCGCCGCCCTCTTCGTCGATGGCCAGCTGCAAGATACCGGGGGCCGTGGTCCAAACGTGGACCATGTTTTCTCGCTTGTCCGCCTCGGTCTGGAAGTGCGTCAAATCCTCCTGCATCGCCTTCAGCGCCTCAAGGTCCAGAACGTTGGTGAGGTTGTCCATGGTGACGTGGACGAACAGCGGTCGCATTTCGTCAGGAAAATGAGCGTGGATGCGGTCGTGCGCTTCCGAGGCATCGGTTTCGGGCGAGAAATCGTTGAGGTCGGTCTGGAACGTGGGCGGGGAGACGTAGAGATGGCTCGCCAGCACCACGGTGAGCAGCGTGAACACACCGACGATGACCGGGGCTGCGCGACTGAAGGCCGGCGCCGCCCCCGCAAGGCGTTCTTCGAGGTCCGCCTTATCCATGGCCAAGCCTTGCCAATGGAGCATAAAAACCAACAGGTGCGATGTGGTCACACCAGCGCTGCTTCAACGCAAAACAACGGCACCGTTGGACAAGAAGGTTCAAAACAAGAGGGCAGGTCGCAAGGTCGGTTATCATGGCTGTCACCGTCCTTTTGAAAGAGAAAAACGAACTCCGCCTGCGTATCATCGGCGAAAGCCACACCGCCCTTCAAGTCCTGCGTGAGCGCCTCAACGGCCACAAGGACGTCGACTACGCCAACTACTTTCCTGGCCACCCCGAACTCGACGACCCCGAATTCTACATTCGCACCACCTCCAAGGCCGGTGTGGAGAAGGTTCTGAACGACATCATCGGTGGCGTGGCTGCAGAATTCGACGACGCAACGCTCTGATTTTCAGGTCGTTCACATGTCCGACCCCGTCGCTCAAGCCATCGGCTTGCAGGGGTACGCCACCGCTCACGACGGCATCGGTGGCATCATCAAATCCCGAGTGACCGATTTCCGAGTTGAGGAAATTGCCACACCGGTTCACCTCGACAATCGTGGACGGTTCACCGTGGCCAAGATCACGCTGACCAACTGGGAAACCAACCGCTTCTGCAACCAGCTCTCTGCCAAACTTCGCATTCCACGAAACCGGGTGTTTTTCGCCGGTACCAAAGACAAGCGTGCTGTCACCTCCCAACTCTTCGTCATCGACGCCCCCATGAACAAAGTAGCGGACGTCGAGTTGCCCGACGTCGAGATTGAAGTCTTGGGCCGAACCCACCAGAAAATTGGGTTTGGCAACCACCGTGGCAACCGATTCACCATCGTCGTCCGTGGATGCTGCCACCCCGACGGCACACCGATGACCGACGACGAGGCCATGGCAGAGGTCAAGCGCATTCAAGACGACATGGAAGCGTCGTTGGGCGGCCAGCGATTTCCAAACTGGATCGGACCCCAACGATTCGGTTCAGGCCGCCCCGTCACGCCGCACGTCGGACGGCACGTGGTCAACGGTGACTGGGAGCAGGCCGTGATGACTTACCTCGCCATGGAAGGTACGAACGAGGAAGAAGAAGCGCGTGCGATTCGCCAACAAATTCGAGAGCACGGCATCGACGAAGGTCTGCTGGAGGCCCTGCCACGGTGGATGGGGTTCGAACGCAGAATGATCGAGCACCTTCTTGCCAAGCCGGACGACCACGTCGGTGCGTTCAGAAAACTCCCCACCAACTTGCAACTGATGACGGTTCATGCCCTCCAGTCCATCGTGTTCAACAAGTCGCTCCAGCGACGACTGGAGGAAGGGTTGCCCCTTTCACGACCGGTCGTTGGCGATATCGTCGGCCGCATTGACGAGAAAAGCCAACTGGACGTGAATTCGTGCGTCGTCGTCAAGGAACGCACGCTCAACCGCATCGGACGAAACTGCGACCTTGGCCGACTCGCCACCACCGGACCGCTCCCAGGCAGCGAGATTTCCACCTGCGACGGCCATCCCGGGCAACTCGAACAGGCCACCATCGACAGCGAAGGGCTGGGAAGCGTCTCGTGGAACGTTGAGGCCGTGCCCCGCTTGTCCACCAAAGGCACGCGTCGAGGACTTGTGGCCGAGTTCAAGGAATTCTCCGTTGATACCGTGCCCATCGCTGAAGGCAGCACGCTGGGCAAGCGTTGGGAAGCGGGGCCCGGTGAAGGGGACCGTTGGCACCCTGAAGGCGCCTGTGTTCGATTCCGATTCACCCTGGGCTCTGGAAGCTACGCAACCGTGTTGCTTCGTGAATTCATGAAGGGGCCGCTTTCCAACATGGGATGAGTGACCTTCTCAACATGAACACCCATGATCTGAGTCAAACCTCACCTTTTTCCAAACGGTCTCATCTACCTAAGGAGAAAGAAGGCAAGGAAAATCGAAAACGTAAACGAGATGAGAAAACCATAGGTTACCTCCCGGCGCAAGAGGAACGGGCTGATGACAATTAAACCGAGATGAATCATCAACAGCCAAGCAATCGATACTTCCCGGCCCCAACCGTCTTCGTACGTGTTTGCGAAGAACAGCAGCGATGGAAAGAGGATGAGGGCGAGGAAAAAA
>PBOE01000022.1 GCA_002725275.1 Methanobacteriota archaeon | reverse complement strand
TAGACCTCTTCTCGATCAAAGGTGATGCGGACCGGCCGGCCCGACTTNCGAGCCANNATGGCAGCGCACATCTCGTGNGGNAACGGGTCGGATTTTCCACCGAATCCGCCGCCGACGAAGGTACGAACGACGTTGATTTGATGCATTGGCACGTCGAGGACGGTGGACAGCGCCCGATGGGTGTAGTGGGGGACCTGTTGAGGGGTGTAGAGTTGAAGTCGGCCGTTCGGGTCCCAATGAGCGACGACAGCGTGGGGCTCGGTGAATCCGTGGTGAACCCCGGCCATCGTCCACGACCCGTGGGAAGATGCATGAGGGGAGTTGACGAGGGAGCGGTCTCCAAACTCCTGGAACACGCGCTTCTGCACGTTGGTNCGGGCCANGTGGTACTTCCCTCGCCAGTGGATCGGCTCGTCATGGTCCTCGAGTCCCTTCTTGGGGTCAAAGACGGGTTCAAGTTCCTCCCACTCGATGTCGAACAGGGACAGGGCTTCGATGGCCGTGGCTTCGTCAACCGCGGCGACGCACGCCACCAAGTCCCCGACGTGGCGAACCTTCTCCACGGCCATGGCATGCTCGTCCTTGGTCACCGGCAGAACTCCAAACCGGTTGGGTGCGTCTTGACCCGTGGAAACGGCGATGACACCCGGGAGGGCTTCCACACGGGACGTGTCGATGGATTTGATGCGGGCGTAATGGTGGGGGGATCGCAGGATTTTACCGATCAGCTCGCCGGGGAGGCGAACGTCATCGCCGTACCATGCCTGACCGGTGACCTTGGCGTTTGAATCGACGAGCGGGATGGACTTCCCGACAATCGTCCCCGTTCGGTCTCGGTCGTGGATGTGGTCGCCGGCGGGTTTCGGCTCCTTTCCGCCCACGGTTTCAGGAATGAAGTCGAGGTCTCGGGGTCGCATCGTTGGCTCACTGCCGCCCGAGCCGGGCGGTGGAAACACCTGCTTGCCAGCGACGCGCTTGCCGTCCTTGCGAACCTCCGAGGAGGAGGCACCCGGTTGTTGACGATAACTTCCCATGGTGATCACTTCGCATGGCCGGGTGGCATCGTGGGCTCCTCAGGACCGGATGGGTGGGGGTCGGGGTGAGGATCACTGGCGGGCCCAGCGACCTCGCCTTCACCTCGGTGGAGAGCGGCGGCGGCTTCGATGGAATCAATGATTTGCTGGTAGCCCGTGCAGCGGCACAGATTCCCCTCAATGGCGCAGGCAATTTCGTCCCGGGTGGGGTTGTTGTTTTCGTTGAGGAGCGCTTGCGAGGCGACCAGGAAACCGGGCGTGCAGAAACCGCATTGCGAGCCCCCGTACGTGGCAAAGCAGGTTTGAATCGGGGCCAGATGGGCGCCGTCGGACAGTCCTTCCACGGTGATGATGTCCGCGCCCTGCACCTGACCGGCGAGGGTGAGGCAGGACAGTTTCGGTACACCGTCGATCATCACCGTGCAGCAACCGCACGTTCCGAGATCGCAACCGCGCTTCACACCGAGCGTACCGACCTTGTCTCGAAGGACGTCGAGGAGGACAGCGTTGCTTGGCGCAAGGACCTCGAACGGGCGGCCGTTCACTGTTGCAGCCCATCGCTTTCCCTCAGGAGCGGGAATCATCGAGACATGCTCTTCGCCAACCATGGTCGTCCCCGTGTTGCCGTAGCGGAAGAACCCTTTGATGATTGGGGGTCTGCGGCCTCGTCTTCTGCTCCGGCCGTGCCGACGATGAGCGGTAGAAGACCGTGCTCAATCCAGGAGCGCAGCGTCGTCGACGACGGCTTCAATGTCCTGGTCGCTCTTCGTCCAGTCCATCGTTTCAACCTCGATGGCACCCTCGGTTTTGTTCAGGACGATCATGCCGCTGATCACCAGCAGCACGAGAATCAGAAGGATGGCGGGCGCCACCCAGCCGGGGAGGTCCCCGAACAGACTTTCCTGGGCCGTTGAGAAGGACTTGGCGTTCGCCGTGTCCATGAGCATCACGTTGACCGAGACGAGGGATGTGGCGGAATGGCCGCCGCTTTCGTTGGCGATCAGGGCTCGGAGCGAAAGGGTGTGGTTGCCCTCGACGTCGATGCCGGGAAGGTGTTCAAGTTGGTTGACGATGGTGTAGAGGTCCAAGGTGGCGGTGTCGTCGCCTTCGCTGAAGCTCTGGAGGTTGGCCCAGTCGTCTCGCAGGTGGTTGCTCCGCCACTGGAGCGTGTCCACGTAGCCATTGAGTTCAATTTCGATGCCGTCGCCCGGCGCCAGGTGAATGCGATCGTCCTTTCCGGCCGCCGTCTCAACGATGACCGATACCGAGGTGTCCAACTGGTAGTCTCGCTGGGCCGCTTCCATGACGGCAGCCAGCGCCTCCACGTGCCCGTGGCCGTAGACGTTGTTTTGCCGGTTCTTCGGAATCAGATCTTCGGCGCACGGCTGGTTAGCNCCCATGTAGTGGCACTCACGGTAGGTGGCGGTTTCCTGGAGGATGTTTCGGACGTCGAACGGCGAAAGGTCCGGGTTGGCTTGAAGCATCAGTGCAACGGTGCCTGCGACGCCCGGCGTGGCCATGCTGGTCCCGCTGAAGGCCACGTAGCCGTCGCCGGAGTTGTGCTGGGCTGACATGACGTCGGAGCCAACGAAGGCAACGTTGGGTTTGACACGTCCCTCTTCCGTGGGCCCTTCGCTGCTGTACTCAGCGATGGCCGTGTTTTTGTTGAGTGCGCCGACCGTAATGACGTCCTCGGCCCCGCCTGGCGTGCCGATGGTGCCGGGGGCGGCTGAATTTCCGGCAGCGATGAGCATGCTGATACCCGCACGGACCATTTCATTGGCGTAGCGGTTGACGCTGTCCTCTTCGTCCGAGGTCCACTCGATTGGACCCGGTCCACCAAGGCTCATCGAGGCGGCACGGATGTTGAATTTGTATCGGTTTTCAACGGTCCATTGCATGCCAGCCATGACGACGGAGAAACTGCCGGAGCCGCCTGCGTCCAGCACTTTGACGCCGACGAGGTTGGCTTGCGGGGCCATGCCGGGGTGTTCGTAGGTGGGGGCGCCCGTGCCTGCAACGGTGCCTGCACAGTGGGTTCCATGCCCTTGGTCGTCGTACGCTTGAATTTCAGTACCGTTGGTTTTGTCAGGGTTGTTCACGGGGTCGTAGAATGCGATGACCTTTGGGTCGATGGTGCTGTTGTCGTCGTCGAGGTCGTCAAGGCCCACGTGAAGGCTGTCGATACCCGTGTCGATGACGGCCACGGTGACACCCTCGCCGGTGTACCCGGTTTGTTGCTGGGCAAGGTCAACCTGGTGGATGACGGCCATGTCGCCGTTTTGGACCTGGAGAACACCGTCGAGCTCCAGCATCACGACGCCCGGGAGCGAAGTGGTCTCCAAGATCATGGTGTGAGGGATTCGCCCGGCAACGGCATCGATGAGTGGAAGTTCCCATTCGTGGACGTACCCGACCTCTCGCTCGAGCATGGCAATGTCCTGTTGCGTGGGGGTGTGGTCAAAGTCAACGATGAGGGGCAGCGTGTTGGCCTCGTCCAAAAACAGAGGGTGGTCGTGGTATTTCTCCACCATGTCGGCAATCTTGTTGTCGTTCTTGTCCATGTTGGTGGTCTCCCACCACGCTTCGCCGCCGCTTGAATCGTTGGTCGAATGGACCGGTACGGCCGCTGCGAGAACGGGCGTGAGCATCAGGAAAAAGCAGAACACACTCAGTAGGGAACGCTTCATGGGAATCTCTCCAACACGGCCCAGCCGCTGGAGGGATTTCAACTCATTGGAACGACGACAGGGTGATGGCGACGGTGCGTTGTTTCCTGAAATTGAAACCTTGCTCGTCGCGCAGGGTGAACCGTTAAGTGCCCGTCCCCGTTTTCTCAGGCTGATTACGATGGCAGCGCCAAGGAGAAAGTCCGTCCCCGTCCGACCAGCAACCNCCCCNGANGTNACCGCTTCCCCGATGGCAGGCGGCATCGTCGCCGGTAGTGCTCCCGACCCCGGCACCATCACGATGGTCCGCCCCAACCAAGCCTACAACAAAGACGACCTGTTTCTGATGAAACTCTCGCAGATCGTGATGATGGGCATCGGTTTCCTGTCCATCTGGTACGGCGTGTTCGCCGTCGCCTTCGACGATGAAGCCACCAACCAAAATTTCCTTGTTCTCTTTGTNGGAGGTCTCTTGTCCTTCGCCGTCTCCATCGGCCTCATTGAACTGCAAAGCAAGAAAAACGGGTACCGTCTGCAAGACATCCAAAACTACTTCCTCGGCATCGCCTTTTTCTTCTCAACNGTCGGTGTGCTTTGGGGTACGCGATTCTTGATGGGGTACGCCACGGGAACGATGGAGTTGGATTGGTTTGGAGAACCCTCCGCCTACACCGACACCGACTGGTCNCCCAACGCCAACGGCATTTACGCCCAAACCATCACCTGCTTGCTGCTCACCTTCGGGCACTACCGCCTTCTGAAGCGATACAGCGGGGACACGAGTTTTGGCTGGGGCGTCGCAACCTACGCCCCCATGGCCGTTCTCATCGCCGGCGTTGGGCCTTGGATTCGATGGTCTCAAAACGAAGTCAGCTGGGAACTTGGTATCGCCATCGTCTTGATTTCGTTCGTGTCCATGGAGATGGCCCTGCGTTCCAACCGAGCCCTCAACTTCGTCGTGGTCGCTGTGGCGGCCGGCGTGGTTCCCATCATTTACGAGATGTTGAACGACAACGCACCCGCCGATGGTGCGGGCGGTGCGCTTTCCTTGATGGTGTTCATCATCGGTTTGCAAGGCTACTACGCTGCCCGTCCTGACCTCCGCAAAGAGGTCATGGAACGCGCCTCCGTGGTGCTCATCGGCATGGTGGTGGTCGCCATCGCCCTGGCGCGAACCGCTCCCGAATTCAATCTCATCCTCGGGCCCTTCAGGGCCGGCGATTATCCCGAACTNGCCGCCTACATCAACATCCCCGTGGCGTTGTGGATCACCGTCCTCCTGGCGTACTTCCCGGCGGTGCTTCAGCAGCGCGTGCCGTGGATGCCCATTGGACTGGCCGTCGCCCTCGTCGTGTTGCCACAAGAGGCCTCAACGATACCGTGGGTGTTGAGCATGATNATGATTCCATACATGGTGTTCATCTCGAAGGTTGCTCGCGCTTGGGTGATCAACATCACGTTGCTGGCGTTCAGCGGTTCCTACCTGCTCAGCGACTGGATCGGCATCGATGAGGGGCTCAGCGCTCAAGCCACCTACGGCGGAACGTGGTTGCACGTCCTCCTCCCCATCTTTTTGGTGGCTGTTTCTGAATTTGGACGCCGGCACAAGCGCATCGAAACCAGCACCAGCTTGGCCATGTTGGGCGCTGTCATCCTCTCGAGGGCCGTCCTCGACCCCGAATGGTTCCTGCCGTGGCTGCTGGTGGCCTACATGTGCATCATGAACTTCGGCATGGCATCTCAAATGAAGACGCCAACCCTCAAAGAACGCAAAGACCTGACGTTGGCCCTGGCGTTCACCTCCATCACCATCCTCCTGTTGGCGCTCTTGGACAACTTGAAACTCCCTCCAACCGACGCTTTCGACGACCTGGTGGCCATGGGTTTGCGACCCCAATTCTTGGTGCTCAGTCTCGCAGTTTACGCCCTCGCTGCGAAGGCGGCGAAACTCGAATTGGATGCCGGCTCCATCTACGCCTGGTTGGGTCAGGGTGGCGAAGGCGAGATGGCCTACAACATGGAAACGAATTCCTGGGAGGTCCAAAGCCCCGACCTGGTTGACAAGGACCAGCGCATCATTGATGCAACGCTCACGCCCCTTGCCAGGTTCAGCTTGCTGACGTCGTTGATGTTGTTCACCTTCACCATCAGCGACGTGACCACGAGCACGTGGTCGGACCAGCCGTACTACATTCTCCTGATGGCGCTGCCCGTGGGGATGCTCATCCGGGAAGTCGTCGCCATGGACACCATCAGTTCTGCTTCACGAGCAGCGGCCGTGACCCTGCTGGTGTTCATCGCAGCACCGCTCTCCCTGTCCCTTGCATCCGATGTCTGGGGAACCGGAGAGGGCATCAACACCGCCACCTTGCTGCTGGACCTCATTTTGGTGAGCGCTCCGCTCATCGTCAATTTCGTCATCGCCGGTCGCGGCTTGGACACGGACGGCCTGAGCCGGTCGAGCGACGCCGTCACCTACGCGATGCTGGTTCTGCTCGCCATGATGGACACGTCGGGTGGGGTTCTGTTCATCCCGCTGTTGACCTTGGTCACGTGGCGAACCATGCAATACCAATTCTACTGGTTCCTCGCCTTGCTCCCGTTGGTGTACATTTTCCTCGGCGACGGTTGGTTCACCCACGGCGTGTTCCAAACCCTCCTCGATAGCGCACCCCAAAGCATCGCCGACTACATGGTGGACTACCACAACGGTCCCTATCCCGCCTTTGTCGGGTTGATCGTCATCGCCCAGATGAGTCTCGGTCTCTCCGGCACGCTGACCAACAAAAGCGAGGAAGCCGAGTCCACGCTGGTGTTGCTCGCCATGGGCGTCTGGCTCATCTTTGGTTTGTTTTCAGCCATCCCCGACGGCTACTGGGCCCCGACCCTCGGCTGCGTGTTCCTCATCCCGTACTTCTGGTACACCGACAACAGCAAGGTGCTTCCCTACATGTTGGGTGCGCTGTTCATTTCGTTGTACATTGGATTTGCTTTGAGTTCGACCTTCCAGCCACTGGACGAGGCCGACGCTTGGGGATGGAGCGGTGTGCTCACGGGCTTCACCGGGACCACCATGGCCATCATGCACAACTACGGCGTCTTGTTCAGAACGCCTCCCACCACCGACGATGAAAAGCTCGCTGCGGATTCAACTGCGGCGTTGGCCACGCAACTCGCTGCGCTGGCCTTCGTGGCAGGTTATTCTGTCTTCTACGGCATCGGTCCCATCATCGGGTTGATCCTGCTCGGCCGGTCCGCTCTCCAGGAAGGTCAGCCCAACTCCATGATTGCGCTGCCTATCCTGCTGACGTTCAGCGTGGTGAACATGATGACGCAGGCCGAAATCGGTGATGATGACCAACGGCAGACCATCACGGGTCTGACCCTTGCCGTTCAGGGCGTCGTGCTGACGTTGTTGTCCATCAAGGACGACCTCATTTACGACTACGAACCGTTTGACTGGGAAACGGACGAATCCTTCTTTGCCTACATGGACCGATTGGGCATCAGCGGTGTCCTCTACTCCATCATCGGTTTGTTCATCATGTTCAACAGCCTGAATCTGGAATCCATGGCCTACNTNCTCACCACGGTCTACCTCGTGGTGTTGGGCATCCAAGGGTTCAGCGAAGAATCGGATGCGCGATGGCGAAGAGGCGTGGGCGGCTACGGTTCCATCCTGACCGCCTTCCTGTTCGCAAATTCCCTGAACAACGAATTGTTCAGCGGCATCGCCACGGTCATGAGCGGCATGGTGGCCTTGGGCTTCGGATTCATGTTCATGCAGCGCTTGAACGATGACGACGGCATTTACCAGTCAGCCGACGATGCACCCCGAAACACCCCCGGGGCCAGCATGGGGCTGCCGTTGGTGCCGGCGCAAACCCAACCCAAGGTAGAGGCGACACCGGACGTCCAGGAGGACAAGGTCGAGGTTGTCGACGACAAGGAGGAGATCCTCGACCTCGAGGATGAGGCCGAGGAAGCCGAGGAGAGCGCTGAGGAGACGGCTGAAAGCGAAGCCACGGTCGCCGAGGTTGCAGAAGAGGAAGAAGACGATTTGGTCGAGGTGTTCTGTCCCCACTGCAGCGAAGCGTTCGGGTTGGAAGAAGGCGATGTCGGCGATTTCATTTGCCCTCACTGCGAAGGCTTCCTGTCCTGGGACGGAAAGGTGGCTGAAAAGATCGTTGAGGAAGAGGAAGAGCCTGGCGGGCACGACGGTTTGTTGGACACGGGCGAAGGGTTCGCTGTGCGACTGCCAAAGGACGCCGTGAACAACATTCTCGCCTCGCTTGATGCCACGCCTCACGAAGGCTACACGCCGGTCGTGGCGTTTGGCCCCAACGGGCAAATCATGCTGACGTTTGAGTCTTCCAAGAACGGATCCTGACCCCGTTAGGCCGTGAACGAAGAATCAAGTCCCTCCGACATCGGAGGGTGCCCATGGACAACCGTCACCACCGCATGGTTTGGATCGATCTTGAGATGACCGGCCTCGACCTTCAACGAGAATCCATCATTGAAATCGCAACCGTGGTGACGGACGGGGACCTCAACGTGCTGGCAACCGGCCCCAACCTTGCTGTATCGGTCCCTGAAACCCTCCTAGAGGGCATGGACGAATGGAACACGAGGCACCATCACCAAAGCGGCCTCGTCGACCGCATTCGCAACGAGGGCGTCAGTGCAGCTGAGGCAGAAGAGGCAACGCTTGCGTTTCTCCGGGAGTGGGTGGACGAAAACACTGCTCCACTGTGCGGCAACAGTGTTTGGAACGACCGGCAGTTCATGGCCAAGGAAATGCCACGACTTCTCGATTACCTCCACTACCGCATGGTCGACGTCTCCACCATCAAGGCCCTCGCTAAGCGCTGGTACAGGGACGTGCCTCGGTTCAGAAAAAAGGGGGCCCACTTGGCCCTTGACGACATCCTCGAATCCATTGATGAACTCCGCTATTTCAGGGAGCACCTGTTCAAGCCTCAGGATTGACGCCACGTGGGCTCCGAAGGGTCCACGGACTTGTGCAACGACATGATCTGCGCTGCAACAGCCACAGCGATCTCCTCCGGCGACTGCGCGCCGATGTTCAGCCCAATGGGGCAGATGACCTGGTCGAGCAAGGATTGGGGTAGACCCTCGTCGCGACAGGTCGCTTCGAACGCCTGCCATTTTGAGCGGCTTCCAATCACGCCAATTCGAGGGTGGTCGCTGCCGTTTAACAGCACACCGGGTTCGTTCAACGCCCGAAGAAGACCAAGCAAGCGCTCTTGGTCCTCAGCCCAGTCATGGCCGAGCAACAGAATGTCGGAAAATCGACTCAAGGAAGCAGCCGTTTCTCCCTGAAGGAGGTTCGCCACCGTGGCCGATGAGCGCTCCACTGCATCCGGATATTTTTCTATAGAAACGTATTCATCACGAGTATCGTGAACGGAATAAGACCAACCGAGGCCGTGGAGCGTTGAGGCAAGCGCCTCACCACAATGCCCGCCGCCCATGATGTGAACGTGTGGCATGGGTATCATCACCTCAACGGCGATCGACACCCGACCGCCGCACAGGGAATCAAGGGGTGTCACCTCATAGCCCTTCGCACCCTTGTTCAGTCCGTACGTCAGCACCTCGGCAAAGGGGCGGTCGGACTCAACGAGTACTTCACGGCACCGTTGAAGCACGCGGTGTTCGAGCCCGGCTCCACCCACGGTGCCGACCCAATCGTGGGCCGCCGATGACATGGCCAAACGAGCGCCGGTTTTTCCCGGAACACTTCCTGATGTGTTCAGCACGGTTGCCAGCGCAACACGTCGTTGCTGAGCGAGTTCGCCCAGGACCCAACGAAGGACATGAGCGGTCATGGCAGAGCCTCAACGGGCGGCCCTCATATCCCTTCGCCTTGTGGGAAACAGGTAGCAAGGGCGGCCTCGTTCTCGTTGAGCGCCGACACATCGTCCTCGGTATCGATGTTGAGGTGGAGCCACGGTGCATGGACCTCAACCGGTGAGAAGTCGACCAGCGCTCGCAAGGAAGCGTCCGGTCGAGCGGCAAGGACGCGCTCGATGGCTGGGGCATCCAACACCACGGGGTGGCCGCGCCGGCCGTTGTGAGCGAGGGCGGCGCTTTGAGACGAGGAAAGAAGGGGCACCAGCATCTCCTCGTTCCACCCTGGACGGTCCACCGGGGCCATCACCAGCCGTTGAGGGGAACGGCCGAGGTGTTCGCTGAGCGCTTGGAGGCCGAGTTGGAGCGACCGGGTTCGACCAGCGTCGGGGTTGTCGTTCACGGCGATGAGCGCGCCGGGCAGCACCGCCCTCACGTCGTCGGCGAGGTCCGGGTTGACCACCACCATCACCTCGCACCCGGCAGCCAGCAAGCGCTGGTGAA
The DNA here is from genome assembly GCA_002725275.1 of Methanobacteriota archaeon. The sequence continues at coordinate 32,906 of PBOE01000022.1, read as the reverse complement.
TCCAAGCGACGAGAGGCCGCCCGTTGACACCGACCAGGGCTTTCGGCCGACCGAGACGCCGACTCCTGCCCGCCGCAAGCACCACGGCGGCGGGTGTGGTCTCCATGAACGGAAGATTGCCCTCGTTGGTTTTGGATGTTTGCCGGTTGGACCTTGATATAGGCTAGGTGATGGTGTTGCTCATGAAAACATGGACCCCACCCGGGCACTGGCCAAAGGCAACGCGCGATGCGCATGTGAAATCCATGACCTTTCTCCAAGCCATTGCAGAGGGTTCGGATGCCATGACCCTGAGTTTGAAGCGAACCGGTTTGCCAAGGGTGGTCGTTCGAGGAACGTCCCGACGATGGTACAGGGTTGAACTCCACGCCCACCACGTTGAGGGCTACGTGGACGTCAACGGTGAATACCGGGAGGTCAAGGAAGTGCACTGGCGAACGACGATCGAAGCCGGTGCCTGGAAGCAAGACCTCGACCAGCGCACGCCGTTCATGGTGTCGTTGTGCATGCACCCCACCCAGCGCTCGAGGGGGCTCCCCATCGGCGATCAAATCGCGGCCCTGGCGTTGGCGCTGCAAAACGACAAAATCACGGCGATGCGAATCCCCCTCCTGGCGCAATTCATCGTTTCCCCTCGCAGCGCCCTCCAAGGCGTTTACCAATTTAGCGAGGAAGGGGTCATCATGGAGGAAGAAGTGTACGACGAAAACGACGAGGAGGCCTACATGTACGAAGATTTTGAGGACCACATGGACCTCTCAGAAGCCGATGAACTCTGGGCGTTGAACGACCTGTTTGAAACCGCAGCCCACGAACAGGAAGCCGCACGCATCGAACAGCGACAGTACGATGACTGGATGGAGCGACAAGAGCGGGCGGCAGCGCCTCAGGATGCAAGTCCCTGGCATCACGATGAGGACCAAATCTGGCAGTTTGAGGACAACCTCAGGAAAGGCCGAACGTGATCAAAGGCCTTTGGTGATCTCGCGACCGATGATCATCCGCTGGACCTGAGAGGATCCCTCGTAAATTTGCATCACCTTGGCACCTCGCATCAATCGAGCGACGGGGTATTCCTCCGAGTAGCCGTAGCCGCCGTAAATCTGGACGGCGTCGGTGGCAACCTGCATCGCCATGTCAGCAGCGAACCGCTTGGCGTGAGCCGCCGATTCGGTGTTGCGGACACCCGCATCGTACTCGGCGGCGGATTTCCACGTAAGCATGCGTGCAGCCTCGATGTTCGTCTTCATGTCGGCCAGCATGAACTGAATGGCCTGATGTTGGTGGAGTGGCTTACCGAACGTCTGCCGTTCGCTGGAGTACTGAAGGGCGTGTTCGTACGCTGCACGAGCCAACCCCGTGGCGTGAGCGGCGATGTTGGGTCGGCTCATGTCGAAGGCCTTCATGGCGTTCATCCAACCGCCGGATTCCGAGCCGCCAATGAGATGGTCAACCGGCACGCGAACGTCATCAAAGGTGATGGAACGGGTGTCTGAACATCGCTGACCCATGTTGGTCTCTTTCTTGCCGAGGGAAAAACCGGGTGCGTCTTTTTCCACCACAAAACCGGACATGCCACGATAACCCGCCTCGGGGTCGGTTTTGGCCAGAACGAAGAAAAAGTCAGCATGGCCGGCGCCTGTGATCCACATTTTTGAGCCGTTGATGACGTATTCATCGCCGTCTCTGATGGCCGTGGTTTTACAAGCAGCAACATCGGAACCAGCGCCGGGTTCGGTGACGGCGTAGGAAGCCAAGGCCCCGTCCTCAGCAATCTTTCGGAGCCAGTGTTCTTTCTGGTCGTCGGTGGCGCCGGTGATGATGGGGGCGCTGGCGAGCGCCGTGGCATAGGCTGCCGTGGCAAAACCCGGGTCGCCCCATGCGAGCTCTTCGTTGACGATGGCCTCTTCGAACGTCCCCAAACCGGCTCCGCCGTAGGCTTCCGGGATGTGAAGGTTCAGCAATCCCATTTCATGAGCTGCCTGGATGGTTTCCTTTGGGTAGTGAGCGGTTTCATCCCAGTGCTCTGCATGCGGACGGACCTCGTCCCTGGCAAACTCGTGGGCGAGTTCCTTCAGCATGGCTTGCATCTCGTCCAGTTGGAAGTCCACCATGGTCCTGCGAGGCATCGGTCCCTTAAGAGCGATTAGATGAGCCGCCCCGCATTGGTGTCAAAGCACCAAGTAGCCGAGACGTTCTGCGGCCAGCGCGGCGAGGAACAGCATGTACACCATGATCAGCACCACGCCCTCCCACTGCTTGAACTCGTATTCGGAGCGCATCATCAGCAAGGCGATCCCGGTGCCGACGAACGTCGCCGGAATGATGACGTAAGCGGTCAGGGCAAAGCTGGCGCTGGTCAACGCCAACGGATGGACAACGGATGCGAGACCAATGGAAAGCAGCGGGTCGGTGATGTTTGAGCCGATGAGCGTCCCAATGGCCACGCCTTGACTGCGCTTGGCCGCCAAGAAGGCGATGGTCAGCTCGGGGAGGGACGTGCCAAGACCGGAGACGGTGGTACCGATGACGGCGTGAGGGACATCGAACGCATAGGCCATGTCGCTGGCGACGTTGACCAAGTGGTGGGCGGCAAAAAGGGCCAGCAACAAGCCAGAGGTGACCATAAAGCCGTAGGCAGCGGTCGTACGGTCCAGTTTCCGTTCAACCTGTTCAGCGTCGCCAAGTTCCTCTTCCAAAATCTCATCGCGATGCGAGAGCAGCCAGTAAATGTAAGCGATGTAGAGGGCCATCAAGATCCCACCCTCCAAGCGATTCAAGCCCTCGCCGGTGAACAAAAAGAACGTGAGCAGGCCGATGGAGGAGAACATGATCATGCCGTCTCGTTTCAACCATGAGGGTCGGACTTTGACACCACGAAACGCCACCACCACGCCAAGAATGAGCGTGATTTGCACCAAAATTGAACCGTAAATCCCACCGATGGCAAGGTCGCCGATTTCGGGGTTGTTCGCCACGTCGGCAGCCGCTGTTGAGGTCACCAAAATTTCCGGTAGCGAGGTCCCGATGGAGACGATGGTCAGGCCGATGACCACCTCGGGAAGGCCAGCACGATACGCCAGTCCCTTGGCGCCCTCGATGAAGAAATCCGCCGATTTGATGAGGAGGGCAAGCGCCATGGCCAGAAGGACGAGGGAGATGAAGTGGTTGTTGATACCGGAGTCCTCGAGGACGGTGTGAAGGGCGAGAATACCGAGGAACAGGGCGCCGTTTAACACCAGCGTGTTGCTGATGAGCAGTTGGGGAATGCCCGTTTGGGAGGTGACGGTTTCATCTCCCATAGGCTCAGGAGCGGTTCCCACTTCTTGACGGTTGCCACGGGTTTGAACGACGGGAGATTGTTCACGAAGCATTTGAACCCTCCCGTTTTGGGCAACACGTGCGCAAAGAGGCTGCAGGGGAGTTTCTGGGCACTGCCTTGATGGTCGGAGTGGGGTGCGGAAGCGTCGCCTTGGGTGCATCACACGGGGTGGTTTCCCTGGCGTTTGGTGCGGTGGTCACCTTGGCCATTCTGCTGTTTGGACCGCTGAGTGGCGCCCACATCAATCCCGCCGTGAGCGTTGGATTTTGGCGCGACGGACAACTGGAAGGACGGTTGTTACCGGTTTACATGACGGCGCAGTACCTCGGTGCGCTGTTTGGTGCGAGCGTGGTGGCAGGGGCTGCACCGACCTCAGTGGTTCCATCCCTTTCCCTCACGTCGGGCTTTTCCATCGAGGTGGCCATCACGACGGTCCTGATGGTCAGCATTTTGTGGATCGTCCAACGCACCAACGCTCGTCCCGTCGTCGCCTTGTGGGTCGGTGCCACCGTGGCGTTGTTGGCGTTCGCTGCTGGGCCCCTCACCGGTGCGAGCATGAACCCCGCCCGAACCTTCGGCCCCAACGCGCTTAACGCCATGTGGGCCAGCCTGCCGTTTTACCTGACCTCAACCACGATTGGCGCATGGTTGGCGGTGGACGCGAAACGCTGGTTGTTCCCCGACAAGGTCAACCGTTAACCGAGGCTCGGAGCACCTCGATGACATGGTCGAGGGAAGGAATGGTGTGGTTCTCAAGCGGGGGTGCGAACGGAACGGGCGTATCGAGTGCACCGATGACGGTGGGCGCTGATTCGAGTTCGTAGAAACAGTCCTCCATGATCCTTGATTGAACGGTGTGTCCGAGGCCGCCCGACCACTGACCTTCTTGCAGCACGACCAAACGGCCCGTTCGTTGGACAGAAGCAACGCAGGTGGAAGCGTCAAAGGGAATCAGCGTCCTCAAGTCCACGATTTCAATCTCGATGTCCTCATTGGCGAGCGATTCGGCAGCCTGAAGCGCAATGTGAACCATGGCGCCCCACGTGACGAGGGTGAGATCGCGTCCACCACGAATCACGTCCGCCCGACCCAGCTTGTACCGACGTCCTTCCGAAAGGTGTTGGTTGACGGTCTCGGTGTCCACCTGCTGGTTGATGTTCATGCCCCAGCCCGTGAGGCCCCCGCGCAATCCGTAGAGGCCGATGTGCTCGAGCATCAAGACCGGGTCGGGAAGTTGTGCCCCCTCCATCAAGAGGTCGTAAGCGTCTTGCGGTGTTCCCGGCGCCATCACGACCAAGCCCGGGTCATTGGCAAACCAAGATTCGATCATGTTGGCGTGGAACGGGCCCGAGCGCGTGCGAGCACCCAGCGGAATTCGAACGGTCATGGGGCAATCGGCTCCCCAGCGCCAGCGGAGCATGGCGGCGTTGTTGACGAGCGCATTAAAGCCCAACGCAGCAAAGCCACCAAATTGGATTTCGACCATGGGTTTCATGCCCGAAAGAGCAGCCCCCACGCCGGTGTGAACGATGACCGCTTCACACAACGGCATGTCGATGAGTTTCTCCGTGTGACCAGCGTTTTTCAGTGCCATGTTCATGCCAAAGGCACCGGCAACCTCCATGTCTTCACCGATGAAGACGCAGTCTTCGCCGTGCATCGTGGCGATGTCGGCCATGGCTTGTTGGATCGCCCTCGCGTACGTCCATCCGCCCTTTTCAGCATATTCCCAAGCCAACGCGCCCACCTCGAGCGGGCCGTCCGTCGGCGCGGGTCGGGCGTGGCCGGTGTAGCGATGAAGATGGTCGGCGTGGGCGTCCGCATCATGAAGCGTGGTCACGCCTTTGGTGACGGTTTCCGGCTCTGGCCAATCCATGTCAAGCAGGGTGGTTCGGGCATCTTCAACAGCCGCCGCCTCCTCCATCTCCATGGCGTCAAGGTCGGCTTCATCCACTCCCATCTCCAGGAGCAGCGAACGGTGGGTGGGGATCGGGTCCTTGGCGGCCCAGTATTCCAAAAGTTCCCGGTCGACATAACCGGGCGGCGTTCCGCTTGGATTTCCGAGGTAGAGATCGTCGTGGTGATGAGCGTGTCCGCAGCCCCGCATGGTTTCCACGTGAATGAGGGTGGGACCTCCGCCGGCCATTGAGAATTCTCGAGCGACGGCAGCGGAGGCGTGCCACGCAGCGGGGTCCGAACCGTCGATGGTCCAAGCGGGGAACCCCATGGCGGCAGCCTTGTCGGCCCAGAGTTCAACACCTGACTGCTTGGCGGGAGGCGTGTCCAGCGCAATTTGATTGTTCTGCAGGATGTAGGTAATGGGCAAGCCTCGGGCGCCGGCGAGGTTCATCGCCTCCCAAAATTCACCGGAAGAAGAGGCCCCCTCGCCGATGCAGGCGACGTGAAATCGATCAATGGATTGGCGCCAAGCAGCGAACGCCAAACCCGTCATGGTGGCGGCGGCAATGGGCAACGGTGCCGTGGGTGGAAGCACCCCGACGTGCCAGGCACCGACGTGCAGGTCTCGCCCACCGGCATCCTCCCAGCCGCCGTTTTGATTCGACCCTACCTTACCGAGGTTGGCGGCCATGACGTCCAGCGGCGTGTCGCCCATGGCCAAACCGAGGCCGATGTCGCGAATCATGGGCGCAACAAGGTCGCCGTCGTAGCCCTGACCTGGCCGAGCATCTCGAGGTGCATCGGGTTGACGATGGAGGGCCGTCGCAACCGCCACGACCCCTTCCTGCCAGGTGGAACGGAAACCTTTGCCACCAAAACGACCGCCATCGGGGGTCTCGACCCCTTCGGTGAACAGTTCTTTGAGGGCGCCGTCGAGGCAACGGGTTCGGGTCATCATGCGCTGCCATTCCATGCGCTGTCCCACGGAGACGGCCATGTAGTGGGCCAAGCGACGCATCATCAACCGCATGTCCACCAGGAAGTGCGCACGACGGCGTTCCAACATCAGCGCCATGCTGCGGCGGGGGATGACTTCACTGTCGAGTTGGTCGCCAAGTGTGCTTTCCATTTGCTTCTTCAGACCGCGCTCAAGCGCCTCGAGAAATCGCTCGGAAAAGGCGTGCCAGGAGGCTCCTTCGAAGGTTTCAGGTTCGGCACCGATGATGTGGTCCCAGATGTTGGCGACCAAAAAGAGGTGAGCGTCGTGTTGCTGTGCAAGGAAGGTGAGGACCTCGGAGCGTGCGGCGTCTTTGGGCAGGGGTTGAAAAAAATCCAACGGTGCATCGGGGCGCCACGTGAGCCCGAAAATTTCCGGAAGGTCGCCTTGTGACACGGTCGGTCCCCGGACCTCCCAAGGGATGGTTGGTTTCAATCCTCTTCTTTGTGCGGTTGAAGCCGCACGCTGGGCCGCTCCCTGCTGACGGGTCAGCAACCGTTGGTTTCCCTCGTGAGGGATTTACTCCTCTTCGTTGGATGAAGGAAGCGCATCGAGCATGTCGGCTGCCAACACGCTGGCGTCCTCCACCTGTGTGAGAAGGGTCAAATCCGAAAGGGCCCCTGGCCGTTTCAAGGCCTCCATCAACTCACGGAGCACCTCGGCCGTCAACCTCGTGAGAGCGAGGGTTTCGGGGTCGATGCCCACTTGATCTTCTTGCTCCAACAGCGCCACGTATTCAGGTGCCTCGTCCAGGATGGCGTCCATTTCCCCTTCAACGGTTCTGGCGATGTCCTCCGCTTGCTTCTCAAGGATGTCCTCCATCGACGAACCCACGCCGCTGGAAGCGACCTTTGGTGCGGCTCCCTCACCCAGCGTTGCGCCTTTGTTGATGGTGTTGAAGGTCGGGACGGCGCCAGCATCGAGCGTTGAATCCTCCTCCTTTGGTGCCTCTTCACTTGGAGGTGAGGTTTCCGGTTCACCTTCCGAGCCGACCAAACGATTGAGGGCCAGTCGGACCATGGTCGTCATCGTTTCAGAGGAGAACGCTTCTCCCTCGTCGTCGGCCTCCCCCATCTCTTCACGGATGGACTGGACGAACGCCTCGTCAATGTTTCCTGCCTCGACCAACCGGCGCAGCATCGGAAGCGCCCACTGGCTGTCGTTCATGGTCATGGAGACATCAAAGCGTTGCCCGCCGCCAAGCCCGCCGCCTTGGGGAACGGCGACTTCGGCAGGGGGCGGTACGAATTGCTTGGCTGCATGACGTCCAATCTGGCTGATGAGTTGATTCATGTCAACGGGTTTTCCAATCACTTCGGCGACCCCGGCAAGCGCAGCGGATGAAAGGAAATCCGGGGCAGTCGTGCGGGACAGCAGCACCGTTCGGGTGGCGGTTCGAAACCTGGCTTGTCCGGCGAGCGTTTGGCAGACGTCAAGCGCACTCCCTGTCGCCCATTCGCCCTCCATGAGCAGCACATCAGGAAGAACTGCGCCGGCCGTGGCTTCCGTTTGCGCCAGCGTACCGAGTCGGGTCACATCGTAGCCCTCCCGCTCAAACGTGTTGGCCAACAGGTTGCGGCGGCCCTCGTTTTCGTCGGCGATGATGATGCTGGCCGTGTTCATCCCCTCCGTGCATTCAGCAGGGCCGTGGCGGCTTTGAACCTCACCCCATCTGCGAGCAGCAGGCCGTTGTTTCCAACGCTTCTATGCTCAGCGGTCAGTGAACGATTTCGTCGGGTGCGGCGGCCATCCACGCAAGAATACCGCCGTCCAAGTTGTAGAGGCGGTTTCCGGAGACACCGTGCTGGATGAGTTGGATGGCTGCAAGTTGGGAGCGCATGCCGCTCTTGCAGTGAAGAAGGATATCGCCGTCTGCGGGTAAGGCGTCCAGCACCGTTGCCACGGCCGTATGAGGGATTTGCAGCGCACAACTGCGGACGTGGGCTTCTGCGTATTCGCCGTTTGANCGCACGTCAAGAATGAACGGTGACCACCCCTCATGGCGTCGTTGCANAAACTCGCTCATCGAGATTTGGTGGAACATGTCCTNANNGCCGCCTCGTGCGGATATTGGTTCTTCCGGCCCGTCCGANGTTTCCGAAGAGGCCGAGCACCAAGCCTCNTCNGACAGCATCGCCGCCGCCCCGTCNAGGTTCTCNACCGGTTGACGNGCGGGATCAACGTCGAANCGAAGTTTGTCAAAGGCCATCGATTTTGCATCGTAGAGAAGCAGCGACCCGGAGAGGGAAGGAGGCATGCCGATCAGGACCTTGATCGCCTCCGTCGCTTGAAGCACGCCNATCATGCCGGGCAGAACGCCAAGCACACCGGCTTCTGCGCACGAAGGAACCGCCTCTGCNGGCGGTGGGTCGGGAAACAAATCTCGGTAACAAGGGCCTCCGTTGAAATTGAACAGCGATACCTGGCCCTCAAATCGAAACACGGAGCCGTACACCCACGGCAAGCCNAGCAGCGAACAGGCGTCGTCGATGAGGTACCGCGTCGGGAGGTTNTCGGTCCCGTCGATGACGAGGTCCCAACCGGCCAAGCGGTCAAGCACGTTGTTCGGGTTCAAACGTTCGTGGTAGGCCTCCACCACCACACCCGGGTCAAGGGCACGGAGGGAGGCTTGCGCCGAGAGGACTTTTGGGGTGCCAACGTCGCTGGTTGAGTGAAGGATTTGGCGCTGAAGGTTGCTGAGTTCCACCGCATCGTTGTCGATGAGNCCCAAGCGCCCCACCCCTGCGGCTGCNAGGTAGAGCGCAGCGGGGGAGCCNAAACCGCCCGCACCGACAATGAGCACGCTTGACGCCGTCAGCCGGCGTTGGCCTTCNAGGCCAACCTCGGGCAGGCTGAGATGACGTGCGTGTCGGGCAACATCAACCATGGTTCACCCACTCGGGCGCCCCACATCAAGGAAACGGCGTCAATGGACGTGCTCTTCCAGCCACTTTTCGACGTCCATGGCCGCCGAACAACCCATCCCAGCAGCGGTGATGGCTTGTTTGTAGCGCGTGTCGACGACGTCCCCCGCCGCAAACACACCGGGCACCGAGGTCATGGTGTGTTCTTTGTGAAGGATGTAGCCTTCGTCATCGGTTTCGACTTGATTTCCAAGGAAATCGGTGATGGGCGTGTGGCCGATGGCGATGAACGCCCCGGTGGCCTCGATGGTCTCCGTGCTTCCGTCAAGCGGGTTTTCGAGCACGGCTCCGGACAGACCTTTGTCGTCCGAAAGCCACTCCTTGATTTGCCGGAACGTCTTGATCTCAATTTTGGGATGGTTGGCCGCTCGCTCGTACATGATGGTGGAAGCCTTGAACACGTCTCGCCGATGAATCATCGTGACCTTGCTGGCAAAGCGAGTCAGGAACGTCGCCTCTTCGCAGGCGGAATCACCGCCACCGATCACCAGCACGTGTTCGTCCCTGAAGAAGGCCCCGTCGCAGGTGGCGCAGGTGGAGATGCCGCGTCCCTTTTGTTCGGCCTCACCGGGTGCGTCAAGCCAAAGCGATTCAGCCCCGGTGCAGACGATGATGGNATGGGTGAGGAAGGTCTCACCTTCCACCATGACCTTGAACGGTCGTTCGCTCAAATCCACTTCGTCCACGTTTCGGTCTTGAACTTCAAGACCAAAGCGCTCGGCTTGTTCGCGGAGTTGCATCATCATCTCAGGACCACCGATACCCTCGGGGTAGCCGGGGAAATTTTCGATGTCGCTCGTGAGCATGAGCTGCCCACCGGACATGTAGCCCGCAAACATCAGCGGATTGAGCATGGCGCGCCCCGCATAGAGGCCAGCGGTGTAGCCTGCAGGTCCTGAACCGATGATGATGACGTTACGTACTTCTGACATGTCACTCACAGAGGGTTGGGTGCGAGCGGGGGTGTTTGAAGATTCGCCCGAGGGCCCCAACCGGAGCCAAAAGGTAGAGAAGGACCAGCGTGAAGCACCACCATGGTGAATCAACTGGGTGCCGCCTTCGGAATGGGCGTCTACGTGATGGCGGTGCTGTACGCCACCAAACTACCCTACGCCATGATGGTGAACCGAGGCATGGAACACATTCGGGCTGTGTATTACAACCGAAAGATCGTCCACATGCTGGCCGGAGGCGTGGGTTCACTCAGCGTGCCCTTCTTGTTCACCGACGTGTGGTACCCCATGGTTTCGGGTATCTTGCTCACGGGCTTGCTGTACGCCTCCCACCGCGGGGGCATCGTGATGCACTGGTTCCAAACCGAACAAAACCAAAACGACGTCAAATTTGGACTGATGTGGTGGATGTCAATTTCTCTGATCTGGTGGCTGGTTGGCGACCCTTGGCTGGCCATCGTGCCATCGCTGTTCATGGCCTTTGGTGACGGCGTGACCGGCGTGGTGCGAAACGCCGTGGTCCGCAAGCGGTCGAAAAGCCCNATTGGGAACGTGTTCATGTTTCTTGTCAGTGCACCGCTGGGGTGGTTTGCTGCCGGTGCGGGCGACCCCAGCATTCCCGTTTGGGGGCTCATCGCCGCCACNGTCGCCACCTTTGTCGAACGCTACGAGTTTGGGCCCATTGACGACAACATCCTGATCACGGTCGCCGCCACGGTCGTGCTCCTGGTGGGCGTAGCGGTCGAAAACGGGACGCTCTTGTAGAACCAAGCGAACCAAGGCGGTCGCTGTCAATCCCACCGGGAAGTTCACTGCCCGATGAGTTTGTAGTCATCGCTGAGCGGCGTGGCGCCGGTCTCAACGTGAACGATCTTCCCGTCCTTGAACCGGTAGAAGGCCAACACGGCCTCTGAGGTGGAACCGTTGGCAAAGTGAGCGATGGAGTGACCCACGCCGACTTCGTCGTTCTCGAACAGGATGCGATGGGACTCGCTTCGAACGGCGCCCATGCCAGCAAAGGCCATGATGTCGCCTTTGGTCATCACGGCGCCACCCACGTGCGGGTAGAATTTGCAGTCGTCGTGTAGGATAGCGTCAAGTTGTTCTTTATCTCCGGATTCAAAAGCGGCTTCGTACTGGGCAAGGATGCTCATGTTTCTCCGTCAACACCACACCACATAACCACTTCCTCCATATTCCATGAAGCATGTTGGGGTGCAGGAACCTTTGAGTGATGTTGTTCTCAAGACGCTTCATGAGAATTCACTGCCTTGGCGGCGGGTTGGTTGGCTCGTTTGTCACTCGCACCCTTCACGAGGCAGGGTTGGAGGTCCACCTCTACGACATCGTTCCTCGCACGACACCTGCCACCTTCCACCTCGGCGACGCTGCCGGTTTCGACCACAGCCAGGCTGACCTCGTCGTCAACATGGTACCGGGCTCCATCGGCCACGAGGTCCTCAAAGGCCTCCACGCCCAGGGGCACCGCATCGTCGACCTCTCCTTCAGCGAAACCACCCCCGACGTGCTGCCTGCTGGCCCCGGCACCGTTCTTTGGGACGTCGGCATCGCCCCCGGGTTGTCCAACATGCTGGTGGCCCTCGCCCACCGCGAGCACGGCCACCTCGACAGCGTGACCATCAAGGTCGGCGGCAACCCGGCAGAACCCGATGAGGCCTGGTCCTACATGGCCCCGTTTTCGCCCCACGACGTGATCGCCGAATACACGCGCCCCGCTCGCGTGGTCCGGGAAGGAACCATGACCGTGGTGCCCGCCATGGACGACCTTCACACCATTGACGCCAGCGGACGAACGATGGAGGCCTTCCTCACCGACGGACTCCGCTCGTTAACCAGCATACCGGCCACCTCCATGGGGGAATACACCGTTCGCTGGCCAGGGCACATTCAACGCTATCAATCNACCANCCTCAACCCCGATGAATTGGTCGAGGCTTGGCGCTACGACCCAAACCGTCCCGAATTCACATGGATGGAAGTGGCCATCGAGGTCGAAGGGAAGAGGNTTGTCTGGACGGTNGAAGACGGCGGGAAAGACGGCGACTCCAGCATGGCCAGAACCACCGGACTGGTGACCGCTGCTTGCGTNATGGCGTGGTGCGCCACCGAGTTGTTCACCGAAGGCATCCACCCTCCCGAGGATTTGCCCACGGAGGTCATCCACGACGTCATCCANCGTCTCAAGGAGGCGGGTGTGAGCGTCCTTTCGAGCGGGTGAAACGAGGTCTTATTCAAGAGAGACCTCAGATTCATCCATGGCCTCCACCAAAGACGCCTTCTTGCGCCTGATTGAACTCTCGCTGTACGGGCACGGCGTGTTGCATTTCATCGAGTTGGGGTTTGCCATCTACGAAGAAGCCTACATCACGGCCAGCATCGCCGGATTCGGGGCATTGACCATGGTGTTGGGCGCCGTATTCCTTGGCCACACCCATCAGCCTCGGTCGGCTCCATCGCACCGGTGATCAGCGAATCAAACGTCGACAACCATCGGCTTGCCTGCATGGTTGATGCGTACAGAAGGCAACATCAGGACCGGGAACGGCACTGTTGCAGGTCCGAAGGCTGGGACGGGCACGATTTGCAATACTTCTTTTTCCGCTGATGTTTACCACAACATTTGGATTTCACCTTGCGTTTCGATTTACCGCAGGGAGTTGCGCAGGAGGAACTGCATTGGTTTTTGACGATCTCCACCATCGAGAGTGATGAGTTGAACACGTTGTCCACGTGGTTCCCGCAGAACGGACACGCTATCCACCCAGTTTGCATCATCATGCCGCAACCGTTACACGTGCTCATGGGTCCACCACACAGGCTTAGTTTCGTATANCCTAAATAGTTTCGTATCTCCTAAAAATGAACCTCTTGANCCAACGCCTTGACGCATCAAAACCCTGCCACTCCTCGCTTTTTTCGTCGATTCGAAGCATCATTAAGGCCAAAAATGCAAAACATGCTTGCGCCACAGCGAAGAGAATGTTCCATGTGAGTGAAAACACCAAACGCGGATAGATGGGTGTGTAGGCGTACAGTGCGAGGCAACCAAAGACAATGAGTCCCTGTGCAAACATGTAAGGCCGCAAATCGAGTCCTTTCTTGAGGAGTTGATACATCAACGCCACCGACGCTGCAATGATTGGACTGACCACCATCGCGGTCATCCACAACGTGCTTGGTTGATCTCCACCCGCAAAATAACCCCCCTGCACCCTCACGGCCCCTGGGTCCAATTCTCTGGGGTGGGGGCACACGCCTTCATAGCAAAATTGCACCCCGTTCACCTGACCCATCAAGGTCCACCAAAGGATCCACACGAACCACGGGAACATGGCCAACGCCACGGTCGCACGGGGATGAATGGACCATACAACGTTGGAGCCACGCCGGAGGTTGATGTGCTCGACCACCGTTGGNAGACACATGAGCAAGGCAAGACTTGCAACGGCAGCCCAGGGACCCCACGACACCATCAAATGGAGCCCCAGAGCGAAGTGGACGTACAATCGACGGCGGGTTGGCTCACCAGAACGGTGGAGCCAAGCCAGTACGTACATACCGGCCACGAGAGCCAGCACGGTTCGTTGAATCCAAAACCATTCCAAGAGCGAAAGCCCCCAACAAACCGTCAATACGCCAAAACAACCTGCGACGGAGTTGCCGAACTGATCTCGCTCTGATACGGTAGCAAACACCACTGAAAATCCGAGGAAGATCAACACCACCCCAACGATGCCACCGCCCGTCGCCGGCGAGAGGTTCACCATATCAAGAAGCTGGTGAGTGCCGGCAATGCGGCGATGGACATAGGATAAACCGAGGACCAACAACGCCCACATCGTCCATATCGATCCACGTTCCTGCCGAGAAAGGGCGCGGGTTTTGGGGTCCAACACTGCGCCGGTCACGAGCATGAACATGGGAATCAGTGCGTACCAAAGACGTAGTGAACCCAATAAAAGAGAACACACGACAGCAAGGGAATAGATTAATTCCGAAGAAGGAGCATTTCTTTTGGCTTCACCTGTCATGCAGGTGATGGACCAAAAGCCCACCCAAACGATCAGCATCAGCAGCAAACCCCGTGAAAGATCGCCCATCAACAACGTCAGGAACAGCGCACTCAGCAACCATGGAGCGGGCTTGAACAACATCAATGAGCGGTGAAATTCCAACGTTGGTACCCGTCCAAAAGAGGTTGAGATGAGCCAGACTACACTCGCTGCCCCAATGGCCCGTGGAATCATCGCAGAATAGGACAGGTTGGCGTGAAACCACACCGAAGCGAGGACAATTCCCCCCAAAATAGCAAGTTGTTGTTGTTCCTTTTTGTTCGGTTGCTCGCGGCCTTGGAGGACAACATACGCCAACGAAAATGCCGAAACAAGGACGGCGATTGAAATCAAGACATCCACGGTTCGGATGGAAACCGGGTCGCTTGCGATACCGCTCCAATCGACGGATGAAGCCTCGAACAACGATTCGTCGTCAGGATGGAAGAACAAATGCCGTTCCAGAGCAGCTTCCCAATTCCAAACTTCAACCGCATCGCGTTCGCTGCTTGGAAGGTCAAGAATCTCGAGCGGAACTCGACCGTGCACCTGAGCGGGGAAATCCAGACCCAAGTCAAACAGCATCAGTGCTGCAAGATCGAGTTGATTCGCATCTGCGCGTGCACTGGCAATGATTCCCGGCCCCGATACCAACGCCAGCACGTTGCGAGTGTCCGCCTCCGCTGAACCGTGGGAACCCGAGGCTGTCATTCCGTGATCTGCGGTGACCACCACCGTCCAGTTTGAAGGGACAAATCTCAACAGACTGGACAGTTGTTGGTCCATGTCAATCATTTTGTTCCGGTATTCGTCGGAAACCGTCCCCCATTTGTGGCCAACTTTGTCAGGTCCTGAAAAGTGAGCAGCGACCACATTGTGACGGGAATCCAACAACCACCGTTCGAGGAGTTCAGCCGTCGCTTCATCCCCTTCGTAATAGTCGGCGTGCCCCTCAAAGGTGTTGACGAACTCAATCTCGGGGTGCTCGCCGTACATGTTCCCCATCACATAGCTCCCAATCATCCCCACGGAGTACCGTTCAGAATTCGCCGCCAACAACCAAGGGTCCATGCCTCCGGGATGATCCATGTTGAAATTCCTCAACCCGTCAATGGGGGCATTTGGTACACCCGTCATCATCTCGCGGACGCAGGTCGCTGAAAGGGTCAGCGGTCCGGTTGTGACGGATAACACTGCTTGTTCGTTCAACCGTTCGACCAATTTCGGCATCATGGAAGGGTCCCGCATGATGTTTTCCCCCACGCCATCCAACACCACCAACAAGTACCCCTCCGGTTGGACTTCCAGGCTTGCAGGAAAGGTGATGTTGCCGTCGGGTTGTTCCGGCTCGAGCAGGACATAGGGTGCGGTGATGGACAACGGAGCAAGGGCCAGCAACAAGAGCACGAGGGCCCAACCTCGTAGACCGATGTTGACCGTGGCCATTTGATTCACCTTCCTCGCTTGGACAAATCAAGGACAGACCGTTCATCGAAATTGCCGAACGGCGTGACCCCCCTTGCAGTTTAGGGCAGACGAAATATCATATATGGGCTTCGGGTCCGTTGGTTTAGGAGATACGAAATGACGCGCCAAATGACTGCCACAATCTTGATTGTCACCTTGCTTGCAGCCACCGTTCCGGGGTGTTTGTTCACAACGGAAACCAGCTACTCTACCTGCTCAGATGACGACAATTGTTTGAAAATCGCCTTTGAAGTGAAAGAAGAATACCAAAACATCGATGAAAACCCGCAAAAACTTGCCGATCGCCTCGGCGAATTGATGGGCCAAGAAGTTGAGATCTACCCCGTCAACAGCCAAGCAGCGACCATTGAAGCACTTCGATTTGGAAACGCAGACATCGGCTTCCTCGACGGCGGTGCAGCCTGGTTAAGTTGGCAAGAATACGGCCTTCAGGTCGCTGCAGCCGAACAGAAAGGAGACGGTCGCGCCTACTACAACGCCATTGCGTGGGTCCACATCGACTCTGACATGGCGCAAGCCGACCTAGATGACGATCCAGCAACCGATCCATTCGCCTTGATGCAAGGAAAAATTTCCTGCCACACCTCAGCCTTGGGCAGCTCCGGCATGCTTCTGCCCATGGGATATTTGATCAACAACGGCTACGTTGATGTCGTGGGTGACCCCGACGAAATCGATTCCCTCCATGCAACGGTCACCAACCACTTCTCTGCCGACTCCAGCATCCCCGATAGCGGCACACCCTACTATCGCTACATTGGTTCCCTGCGCTGCCTTGCAGAACACGCACTCGGTGATGCAACCGATTACATCTCGTTCGCAAAGGACCCAACCGTCCCCGACTATTGCGGTGAGGACCCAGAATCATGGTGCTTCGAAGGTGATTTCACGCAGACCAGCGACTTCCACCCCATCATGGCCCCTGAAGGCTTTGGTAGAGCCCCCAGCCACCCTGTGATGTACAACCCCGATGTGTTTACACCAGAGGAAGTGCAATCCTTACGAGATGCCTTTACCACCATGAACAGCAACGATGCAGATTTGACCATCCTCGACGACGTGCTGAGCACACCAGGAATGACCATCATCGGGACGGAAGACCACCTTGGTGGATACGGCGAATCGATCGAGGACGTACCCGGCATCGTGGCCTATTTCGGTGAGAAGATCAACAAAGTGAAGGTCGCTTCATCCGATGACGGCATTCCCTTGTTCGTACCCCTCTTGGTCATCGGCGCCATCGGGGCAGCGGTTATCATCGTGAAGAATCGAGAGAGCGAAACCAAAGCCCCTGCGGCCCAATCGTCTGCATCTGAGGAGTAATCATTGATGAAACGAATCCATGCTGTACTGATGGCTTCGGTGATCGCGTGTTGCAGCCTCGCTGGGTGCCTCAATGCTGAGGAACCGGACGAGCGACCGGGATTTGAATGGGAAAATCGAAGTCAGCCTGATTGCAATCCAGTGGACATCAACATCACCTGCAAAGAATACCTCAGCGGGCTCACAACCCCAACGAATTCGCTGCACCACCCAACGGAAGACGAGATTTGGATTTCCGATCTGAACGGGCGCATCGTGGCGTTCAACGGTCAAAACACCCGTGAAGTCGGCAACATCAGCGAACTGATTTCCAACTGCCACACGGAAGCGGGTCTTCTGGGCTTTGCGTTTGTATCTGATTACACGATGAACCCTCAGATTTTATTCACCTACATCGGTACAGCGAATTGTGAAACCAAAGAAGTGACCAACCTCTTCCTTGCGGTTGGCGATGTGGTCGACGGAAGCCTTGACCCTGCTTCCATCCAAACGCTCCGAGAAATAGAGCAGCCGTATCGCAACCACAACGGTGGTCATCTTCTCGGTCTTGGCAACCAATCCTACCTCTGGGGTGTTGGTGATGGTGGAGGGTCCAACGACCCGCTTGATCACGGACAAAACACAACCTCGGCGCTCGGAACAATCCAACACTTCCATTATTCCAACGGCACAATGGCCCCGCTTCACAACACGACGGGAACCGCGCAGGATTACACACTCCATCGAGGCCTTCGCAACCCGTGGAAGTTTGACGTCGACCCGCAAGGTCGGCTGTGGATTGCCGATGTGGGTCAGAATTGCTTTGAGGAAATCAGCATGGTTCCTGTGCTCCAAATGAGTAACTTCGGTTGGTCTGAACGGGAGGCGAACCGTGAATTCACCGACCCCAACGATTGCAACAAACCTCCGAGCGAACCGCCTGAAGGCATGACAGACCCTGTGGTCGTTTACACCCATGAAGAGGGACGCTGCTCAATTACCGGTGGAATGTACACGGATTATGGGCCCGAAGCTTGGCGAAACGGCTTCATTTACGGCGACTTCTGCAGCGGAGACATCTGGCTCGCTTTCCCCTCTGAAAACGATACAGCGCAGACCCAGCACCTCGTGGACACGGACAACTTGCTCGTCGGATTTGGACAGGGATTGGAAGGCGAGTTGCTGATCTTTACCTGGGGCGGGACCATTTTCGAACTGGATGTTCACTCGCCTTGACGGAAAGCAAGCATCACCCATCGATGACGGCACTGATGGCAGCACGGGCGTGCGGCTCCAATCGTGGCTCGATGTGCTTGGGCTTGGCGCCTGGACCGATGATGCCCAATCCGACGGGCTTGTCGTGCTTGAGTTGGAGTTCAAGGATGGTTTTGATNACGGCTTGGCCCATGGCCAAGCCGTGTTGGGTCTCGCCCTTCTCGATGATACCGAGGCAGGCTGCTGCGTCGTGCGAGGCAAGGAGGCGGTCGAGTGCCAGCGGGACTTCCATTGAACCCGGCACCCAAACGACATCACCGATGGTAAGATCGTGCTGTTCCGCCTCGTCCGTGGCAAAGGCCAGCATCCGCTCGACTTCTTCTCGATGGTAGGATCCGCACACCAGTCCAACTCGCCTGCTCATGCTGCCCCCTCCGTGTTCTCCTGTTTCATCATTCGTTCCACCGTCGCCACGATGGTTTGGGTCATCGAGTCGATCTCGATGTTGATTTTGCTGCCGACGTCGAGACGATCAAACGTGGTCAGGCGAAGCGTTTCAGGGATGAGATGAATGTTGAATCGGTTGTCGGACACCGCACCGATGGTGAGCGAAGCCCCGTTCAAGCCGATGTAGCCTTTTTCATGGATGTACTTCATCATCGAAGCAGGGACTTCCACCGTGAAGTCGACCCCCTCACCGACTTCCGTCCGTTGGGTCAACTGACCCAAGCCCATGATGTGCCCNGACAGCAGGTGGCCGCCGAGCTCGTCGCCCATTTTGAGCGAACGTTCGACGTTGACNNCNTCNCCTTGCNTNGACNNNGGAGAGGTTGGTCCTCTCAAGGGTCTCGGTGATGACGTCAAACGAAACCCTGTTGTCGTCCATCTCCGTCGCCGTTAAGCAAACACCGTTGATGGCGACGCTGGCGCCACGCTCCAGACCGGTTGCGTCGGGAAGGTCAATGCCGAAGGTCCAGACGGNTTCGCCCTTTTCTATAGAATGGACATTACCTAAACCCTGAACAATGCCAGTGAACACCTTCAACCCCCCTTCTTTTCCGCTCGCTCAAGGATGCGGGCGATGATCTTCCGCGTGCCGTCCAGGTCGTCGCTCAAGCCCTCCACGCGGACGACTTCAATGGCGCCATGACCGCGCTCCTGGAGGGCATGGCGAATGTTTTCCTCCGCATGCTCTTGGTCATAACCCAGAGCGATGACGTCAGGCTGCACCTCAGGCAGGATGTCAAAGATGGGCACGTCGGGGGGGTTGCCGACCACGACCTCGTCCACGGGTTTGAGCCCGGCCACCATCCTTCGCCGCAGATCTTGGTTGGTCACCGGCTCATGTTTCCGCTTTCGCACGGTGTCGTCATGCGCCACCACCACGGTCAAATGGTCGCCCAGCGATTTCGCTTGCTCGAGGTAGTGAAGGTGACCGGCATGGAGCAGATCAAACACACCAACGGCCAGGATACGCTTCATTGGACCACCGAGTTTGGGTTGGGCTGTTGCTTCATGAGGATGACGGTGCCGTTCAAAGGCCCAGAGCTGCGACGACATCAGCGCCCTCAAGGAAGGGAATGCCGTTGGTTTTCGCCCATGCACGAGCGTCTTCGACGGGGAGTGCAAAATCGCCGTCGGGTTGAAGCATCTCTGCGCCGATGACCACCGGAGCGGCCCCCGAAAGGCGAGCCAGTCCGACCGCCAGTTCAGTGTGGCCTTGTCGGACGCTCAGTCCCCCTTTCGCTTCTCGACACACCGGGATGTGGCCGGGGGTTCTGAACTCGTCCCCGAGGCGCTTCATGGCCGTTTCGCCCGCCTCGCCGTTGGCTAAGCAAGCGGTTGCCAANTCAGCGAATCGACGCGTGGTGAGGGCGCGATCNTGGTCGGTGATGCCGGTGTAGGTGTCCCGATGGTTCAACGACAGCGTAAACGCCGAGCGAGCGTCGTACCGCAGGTCGTTGGTGATCAGGTGCGAAAGGACCGGGTTGCGTTGCACGGCATCTTCGGTGGTGTGGAGGTCCTGAAGAAACGGCAAGCCAAAACACGCACCCACTTCGTCGCCAATGGCCAGGAAAAGCAATCCTCCGCAGTCCTGACGNAACTGGCGCATGGTCGCCGGTTCTGCAGCCGCCGCTGGGAACAACAGGTCAGTCTCGCCTTCCCGCTTTTCCGAGTCAAACAGGCAGACGGGGCGGCCCGCTTGAAACGCCTCAACGGCCCGTTGAACGTGGGGCTCCATGGCCTGACGGTTCGGTCTCACCTTCATGAAGAGTCGTATGGTTTCACTCTTGAAAACGACCCAAGACGGCTGATTTAGCGGACAGCCAGCAGAAAGGGATTATCATGTGATGGCCCTTGGGTCGGTTTCGGGGGAGGGGAACGGATGGCAATCAAACTTGGTCCGGCTGGTGTTCCGCTTTCCTGCAAAGGTCGCACCATCGTGGAAGGGATGGACGACATCATTTCGCTGGGTCTCGAGACCATGGAGGTCCAANCCGTCCGCATGGTCGCTCCCCAACACTTTGAACAGTACTGGCAAGCCGGCGTGTTGGCCAACAAAACCGATTTCGAAATGAACATTCACGGACCGTACTATTCCGAACTCCTTGGAGGAAAGGTCGAACGTGGGCGCTCGCTTGCCAAAATCGAAGCCACGCTGCAAGCTGCCCGCACCATCAACGCCCGCCACATCACGCTCCACACGGGCCACTACGGCGACTTCGGTCGAGGCCAAGCCGCCAATCAACAGGTGGCCAACGTCTTCTCCGGCATCGTTGACCGCGTCCACGAAATCTGGCACGACGANGANGANGAATTCCCCGTGTTCCCCTGGATCAAGAACGGNACNCCNTCCAAAATCGGCGTGGAGACCTCCGGACGACAGGAATTGTGGGGCAGCCTCGAGGAAGTGCTCGAAGTGGTGAATCACGTGGAGGGGACGGTCCCCGTTCTCAACATCGCTCACATCCACGCTCGTGGGCACGGTCAGATGCGAACGTCGGAAGACTACGGCGAGCTCTTTGACATGGTCAGGGAAAGCATCGGCACCAAGGAATTCTACTGCCACTTCTCGGGCGTTGAACACCGAACGGGCAACGCCATGCACTACACGCAAATCAAAAAATCAGATCTCAACTTTGAGCCGCTGGCCGAATTCATCGTGGAGGACGGTGGTTGGCTCGACATCACGTTGATTTCGGATTCGCCGTTGCTCGAGCACGATGCGATGTACATGATGCAAAACATCGANAAATCNCGNCACAAGCAACTCGAGCGCAAAGCCCGAGAAGACCGCCGTCGTGCTCTGTCCCTCCAAACGGGCAAGAGCGAAGAGGAACTTCGCACCAAGGAAACTCAAATCGCCGCTGCTCGTGGAACGGCGGCGAAAGCTCCAGCGCCTGCGGAAGCGGAAACGCCCCCTGCGGCCGAGGAAAAAGCAAAGCCTGCGGCCAAGGCAAGCAAAGCACCCAAGAAAGAAGCCAAAGCCGAGGAAAAACCGGAGGACGACGTCTTCGATTTCGACGAAGACGACGACGATTTGTTCTGAGTGGCCCGTTTGGCTTCCTCAACAAAACCTCACTTTTGACGCTCCCGTTGCCCGAAATGGTATAAACACCCGAAGGGGCGACTTTGACGATTGACATGGCGCACATCGCTGTCTTGGGACTGGGCAACTGGGGAACGGCCATCGCTCGCTTGTGGCTTCTGGAAGGACACAAAGTCACGGGGTGGACCATCGAGCAGGAGGTCTACGAATCCATCACCATGAACGCGACCAACGAAAAGTACCTCCCGCACCATCCCGTTCCCGGACTTGACGCCACCATGCACCTCGCTGAAGCCGTTGAAGGGGCTGAAATTGTGGTCCTCGCTGTCCCATCGTCGGTGATTCTCGACGTTATGGAGGACGTGTTGCCGCACCTTCAGCCGGGGCACGTGCTGCTCGACCTCGCCAAAGGGCTCGCACCCGGCAAGCGACTCATTTCTGAAGCCATCCACACCCGTCTCAAGCAGGAGGGAAAAACCAACCCGCTTGCTGTCTTGACAGGCCCCACCATCGCACCCGAGGCCGCTGGTGGCGTCATGACCACCGCTCTGGTTGCCAGTGAGGATCAAGCCATCGCCCAGCGCCTGGCGCAGACACTCAGCACGCCCAGCTTCATTCTTCATCCTGCCAGCGATCCCGTTGGAGCAGAACTGTGGGGCGCCTACAAGAACGTCGTCGCGCTTGCCTGCGGCTTGGTTGATGGCCTCAAACAGGTGGGTGATTTGGGTGGAGACAACCTGAAAGCCGCCATTTTCATGTCCGGATTCAAAGAAGGCTGCTTGTTGTTGGCCGAATTGGGTGCACGAGCCGAAGTGGCCTTTGGCCCTGCTGGACTTGGCGACATGTACGTCACGGCGACCTCGCCACACGGGCGAAACCGAACGATGGGCGAGAAACTCGGTACGGGTCGAACCCTCGATGAAGCACTGGACGAGATGCACATGGTGGCTGAAGGCGTCCGTGCCACGAGAATGTTTGTGGAAAGGGCCGAGGATGCCGGCATGAGCATTCCGTTTACCAAGGCGCTGAACACGCTGCTCAACGGTGACATTGACGCCGAGGAATGCTGCCGCCGAATGGTCGCCCTCGGATGAAGTCCATCGGTGACATTTTGAGGCGAGGCGCACTCCTTATGGCATGGCCGACGAGTTGACCGAGTTCGAAGCCAAGTTGCTTAAGTGGCTCATCAAGAGCGACTTCCACATTCAGCCATGGTCGACCAAAGATGCTGCCAAGGCGTTCAAGGTCTCGGAAGATGAGGTCTACGACGCTGTGGCCGCCCTCTCCAAGAAGGCCGCCGACCAGATCCAAATCTTCTACAAAGACGGGTCCGTTCACATCGCCGCCGATTGAACCACTCCGGTCATTCAACCGAAGATTGGTCTTTGGCTTTCTTCAATAGCATGTTCATCCAAGTTGGACGTCGCACATCCCCCTGATCGTTGACAAACGAGCGAGCGAAGAACGAGATCAAATCAATGAGAATAACCACCACGAAGATCAGGATCAACAGTGCAAAGACCTTGTCGTACTGCAGAAATTTGAGGTAGTTGTTGATGTGGTAGCCGATGCCACCTGCTCCAACAATGCCGATGACCGTTCCGTGGCGTACGTTGTATTCAAACATGAAAATGAGTTGGCTGAGAAGATGGTTGCTGTTCTCGGGAATCACGATGTC
Organism: Methanobacteriota archaeon; assembly: GCA_002725275.1. The sequence goes on along the minus strand of PBOE01000022.1, from coordinate 9,505 downwards.
TTTGGCAATGCTCGTGTTTGAGAGCCCCATGGCCCGTCCTGCTTCCAGCGGACCGCTGTCCATGCCTTCGAACGTCTCGTACTGCAACTTTCCGAGGTATCCAATGGTGTAGAAGGTCATGGCCAACACGCCCGAAAGCGGACCAAAACCGATGACAATCACGAAAATAATCGCCCAGATCAAACTTGGAAGGCTTCTGACAGCGGACAACAGCAACCTGACGGGTACGGAAATCCAAACGGTTTGGAGATTTCGAGCAGCCATGGGCGAGAGCATGATGGCCCCAATAAACCCAAGCATGGTCGAAGCAAAAGCGATTTTCAGTGTTTCGACCATTCCGATGTAGCCCACGGAGCATGTGATCTCGAATCGTGATTCACAGGGTGGATAACTACGGGCTTCAAGCACGCTCCAGTCCGGAGGCCACATGCTTTCGGTGAAGAAGACCATCAGGTTTCCCAAGCCTCCCCCAAAGCGGCCCCAGTCCCCTCCTGCCAAATCGTTGAGCAGCAACAGCGCCAGCAGACTCAGCGCACCAATGATGCCGAACAAGCGGAGTTTCACTCGTCCACACCTCGCTGGTTGTAGACGAGCCATTGCTCCATGGACATGTCAGAGAAGTGACCTTCATCAAGCGTCCAAACTCTCGTCGCGTATTTCACAGCATGCTCTTCGTGGTGCTCAACCATGATCAGGCTGCTGCCATCGTTGATCATCGGCGAAACAGCTGCCATGACTGCTGCTGCATTGGCGTCGTCAAGTTCACTCAGAAATTCGTCGGCGAGAATGAGTTGTGGGCGTTGTGCCAGGGTGCGAGCGGTGGCCACACGACGTTTTTGACCTCCAGAAAGCCTGCGAACCGGCTCAGAAGCCTTGTCGGCCATACCAACAGCAGAAAGGGCTTCAATGGCCCGTTCTTTTCGTTCAGCGTACATGCCGAACGACCAGTTCATTCGCACACCTGCTCCAAGAGCGACATTGTGGGCGACGGTCGCATGGCGAACGAGACCGAGATTTTGCGGGATGTAGCCCAGTCCACCTTTGCGATCGACGTACGTCTCCGTGGCGCCGCCCAGCGGCATCACAAGGTTTGCGATGGTTCGCAGCAGAGTGGTTTTACCGATCCCTGATGGACCAAGAACTGCGATAACCTCCCCTTGTCCCACCTCAAGGGAGATCGGGTTCGAAAGAGGGACATCGTACCCGATAACAAGTCGATTGAGGGTGAGCAGTTGTTTTGACATGGTCGCCCCTCCATTTGCCTCCACAAGGAAGACCTTTTCAAGTTTAGTCTTCCCTAAAAATCTCGCAATGCCGAGCAGTCAACGCCAAGCGGCCATGGGAACGGCCAGCTGAAAGGGTGATTTGATTCAGCCGACCGCTCCGCTGTACCGCATACGCAGTGGGGGGTTGGGGGACTTCACGCTCACTGGTATGTTCCGATGTCGTCTTCGGTAATGCCGTAATGAGCCCAGACCATTTCGAGGTGTGGGGCAACATCGTAGGAAGTACCGTGCTTTGAGGCATCGGACAGGTTGAGGATTTCGTTGATCTTGTCTGCACCGTAGCGGGCATCGAAGGTTTCGTTATCTCCGCAAGAAGATGCACCACTGTCTCCGACGTAGGTGACATCACCGTCCGAATGAACGCAAGCGTTGGTGTGATCTGCAGCGTAGGCTTCCATGGTCTTCCAGAAGGCGTAGCCCTCGGCTTGGTACTTGGCGGCCGATTCGTTGCTGTCCATCTTCATGGTGTACTTCAGGGTGGCTTGGGAGTACGTGATGATGATGTTCTTGATCACGGTCTCGGTGGCGGCGTCGTAGCCGGCCTTGTCGCCAGCCTGCAGGGCAGCGAGTCCGTCGACCATGGCTTGTTCGCTGGCTGCGAGGGCGTTGGAAACACCGTTGGTTTCCGTACCGTAGTCAGCAGCCCGCTTCTTCATGGTGTAGGCGGGAGAGCACGACCAGTGCTCATCGGGTCCGTGGAAGAAGGCCCAGCCTTCGTCCCAGTTGTGAGGCGCACCCGAGTCGTTGTCGGTGTTGCCAGCGTCAGCCTTGGCCACGGCGGCGTTGAGCTCGTGGATGGTGTAGCCGACCATGCCCATGTTGGCGGTCAGCTTGGCGATGCCCTGGTAGCGAACGGTATCCGAGGCACCTGCGAAGTCGCCGGTGCCGTCCATGGCGGCCATGATGTGAGCGCCGATGGCGCCGTCCTGTCCGTAGAAGGTGTCGTAGTTGTGGTTCTTGCCGGAGGCGGCAGCGAATCCAGCGAGCGTGCGGAAAGAACCGTCGCTCTTCTCGGCGTTTTTGCCGTTGGTGTAGATGTTCTTCGCTTCATCCCAGTTGCTGTCAGAGGCAGCGCTCTTGATGTCGCAAAGATCCTGCATCAACGAGCGGTGGTTGTCAACGTCCGATGCGTAGGTGTACCCTGCATCGGAGGCGTCGAGGAAGGCAGGTTTCGCCTCTTCACCCTCGTCGGTCGTTTCGTCTTCTGTGCCAATGCATCCGGCCATTGCGGCCATCAACATCAACAGTGCTAGCGTCATTCCTTTGATTGATTTCTTCTTCAATTGCATGTTAGAACCCTCGGGTTTAGGTCACCCTAAAAGTCGGCCCGATATAAGTTTTAGGTCACCCTAAAAATTCAGAATTCTCAAAGAAAAGCGTTGCTGGTAGGGATGCGGTGGTAGTCCCTCCCGGATTCGAACCGAGGTCGGAGGAACCAGAATCCTCCATGATGGACCGCTACACTAAGGGACTGTAGCCTGCCGACCTCGGTTGCCTTCTTCAATTCAACGGTGAACAGCAACCGTTCAGAGGTTGGCAAATCGCACCATGGCTTTGGAGACCCACGAGACGATCATGATGATCATAAACGAAGCCAGCGCATACTTGGCCCAAGGGCGGACAGGTTTTGGCTCCGGCCACAGGTCGACACCCATGGCTTCGGCTTGCGCCACCAACTCTGCAAGTTCGGCGAGGTGCTCCTCGACCGAGTCGTGAGTCATGCCTCTGCCTCCTCGTTGGCGTTATTTGAAGCCCACGCCGACCCACCGCCGTTCACGACGCCGTTCCCAAGGTTTTGAAAACAGGTGAGGCGAGCCACCGGTATGAGTGAAGTCCCCGAAGGCGTGAACCTCAACGCCCGGGAACGAGGGGCGCCTCGCCCGACGGCCACGATGACGCTGACCCGGGACGGACCTTCCGGTGTCGAAGTCCTGCTGGGCCTGCGCTCACCGACGATGCGAGCGTTTCCCAGCTACTGGGCGTTCCCGGGCGGAGGCGTGTCTCGGGTTGACCACGCTGCCGTGGAAGCCTTGCCTGAGCTGGCGGGGCCCGAGGCGGCTGCCATCGCCTGCATCATGCGAGAGATGAGCGAAGAACTTGGAGTGGCTGCCGACGGTCAAGGTGTCGTGGCCCTGCAGCAGGACGACAGGAACGCCATCGTTGACGACAAGACTCGATGGCTTCCTTTGGCCTTGGCCGATGCCTTTCCCGTCAACCGCACCAACATACGAACGCTCAGCCATCGCATTACGCCACCGTTCGGGCCCGTTCAGTTTGACAACGCCTTCCTGCACCTTCATGTTGGGCCGGCTGAACACGTCCCCGACATCGACCTCGAACCTCAAACCGAGTTCACCGAGGTGATGTGGGCTGAACCGACCGAGGTGCTGAAGCGTTGGAAAGCGCATGAAATCAAAGTGGCACCGCCCGTGGTCACCCTCCTCATGGAAATTGAACGGACCCTTCAGCGAACCGGACGAGACATGGAATCAGCGGCAGCGGACATCGCCAAGCGCCTGCCGGGCCGCCGTTCCATCCTGTTTGCCCACGGCGTGGAGGTCATCCCCATCAAAACCGCAACGCTCCCGCCCGCCGACCACACGAATTGCTACCTCGTTGGGGACCCCGATGGCGACTACGTGATGGTCGACCCTGCGGTTCGCATGCGAGAAGACATGGAAGTGCTCGCTACGGCGGTGGAACGCCATCGGGGAAACCTGGTGGCCATTTTGTTCACTCACAGCCACAGTGATCACCTCGCCGACATGTCGCTGCTGCGCGAAGCCTTTGACGTCCCGATATGGGGCAGCAAACACACGGCAAAGACCGTGCCCTGTAATCGCATCTTGGAAGACGGTGAGGTGTTGACCTTGGGGTCACAGTCGTGGACCGTCCTCATCACGCCCGGCCACCACCCGGGCCACGTCTGCCTTCTCAGCGAAGCCGGGTTGGTCGCCGGCGACATGTTGGCGGGCATCGGCACCATCCTCATCCCACCGCACACCGGCAACATGACCGAATACATCGCCCAACTTGAACGACTGAAGGCGCTCAAACCGCACCTCGTCTTTCCAAGCCACGGACCGGTGGTCGCCGTCCCTGAACGCCTCATCAACCACTACATCAAGCACCGAAAAGCGCGCCACGCCAACGTGCTGTCCGCCGTCAGAGGAGGGGCATCCAATCTCAAGGCCATTGCGGTGGAAGCCTACGCCGACACCCCCGACGCCCATCCCGGGCTGGCGGTTGACCAAACCCTCTCTCACCTGATGGCACTCGAAGCCGAAGGGAACGTGATGCAAGAAAACGGTGCATGGAGCGTGAGAGCATGACCTCCGGCGTACGCGTGATCATCAAAAAAGCCGGTGGCGTCTCGGCCATCACCACCGAGCCCATGCAGCCGCCAGCCCCAAAGGAGGGTGAGGTGCGAATCAAAGTGGCCTACGCCGGTATCAACTTCGCCGACCTTCTGATGCGACTCGGTTTTTACCAGCCACGCCCACCCTACCCTTTCACGCCCGGCTACGAGGTCAGCGGGGTGGTTGATGCCCTTGGAAAGGACGTTCAGGGCCTGGAGATCGGTCAAAGGGTGGTGGCAGCGATGCGCAACGGCGGTCAGGCCAGTTTCGTCGTGTCGCCCGTCGAGCGCGTGCTTCCGCTCCCCGAGGGGATTTCCCTCCAAGCCGCAGCCTCGACTCCTGTCACCTACATGACGGCGCACCACATGCTTCACCACCTCGGCCATCTACGTCCCGAGGACAAAGTGCTGATCCACGGCGGAGCCGGCGGGGTCGGCACCGCAGCGCTTCAACTCTGCAAGTGGGCCGGTGTCACCCAAGTTTGGGCGACCTCCTCGAAGGGAAAGCATGCCGTTTTGGAGGCCTACGGTGCACGACCCATCGATCGCCACCACGAAGATTTCGAGGCCATCATCAAGCGCGAAACGGATGGGAAGGGGGTGGACCACATCTTGGACCCCATCGGGGGCGATCACCTTCGCCGAAGCCTCTCCTGTCTGGCCGAAGGGGGGCGATTGTACACCTACGGCATGTCGTCCGCTGCCCCGTCGGGAAAACGTTCGCTGTTGAAGGCGCTCTTCGCCCTTCGGCGCACGCCAAAATTCGACGCCCTGCGATTGATGACGAGAAACCGCTCGGTCGTTGGCGTCCACATGGGCACTTGGTCCAACGAATCCGTGATGCACGGTCAACTGGCACGAATTGTTGAGGGCATCCAGGCCGGTCACCTCGAGCCTATCGTCGACTGCGTGTTTGAAGCCACCGAGATTCAACAGGCTCACCAGTACATTCACAACGCGAAAAACACCGGAAAAGTCCTCCTTCGATTCCACGACCTGGACGATTGAGGGCCGCAACGGAAGGGCTTGAAACATGCCCGTCTGAAACCTTCATGTCGTCTGGACCCTTGGAAACCATGCGGGTGAGACGATGAAGAAGGCGATGTCCGGCTTTGACCTTCGTGCGATGGCACGGGAATTGGACGCCCTGAAGGGCGCCTATGTCAAGAAAGCCTACATGCCCCATTACGAGCAAATCGTGCTTCGCGTCAACCCCAAAGAGGCCGACCAGCGCGACGTGGTGTTCGTTCGAGGTGAGCGAATCTACACCTCGCGGCGGGACCGACCCATGCCAATGACGCCTCCGCCCTTTGCCATGGTGCTGCGGAAACACCTTCGAAACGCTCGGCTCACCGGGGTAGAGCAGGTGGGTTTTGACCGCATCCTCGCCTTTTCGTTTGACACCAAAAACGGCGAACGTACCCTCTATGTGGAGGTGTTCCGGGACGGGAACATCATTCTCGTGGACGAGGAAGGTATCATCCTCCAGCCGCTGACCCATGCTTCCTACGCCGGTCGAACGCTCAAGAAGGGCGTGCCTTACACGCCCCCACCGGCGGCAATGGACCCCTACGCGCTCGATGAAGCGGCGCTGGCGAAGGTCTTCGAAACCTCAGATCGGGATTTGGTGTCAACCTTGGGTGGGAAGGTCAACCTGGGCGGCACCCACGCCAACGCCGTGTGCGCACTTGCGGGTCACGAACCCAACTCACCCACGGCCGAAGCCGATGTCCCAGCGGTGTTCGCTGCGCTCAGCCAGCTGTTGGACGATTTGACGACCACCAGCGAGGCTCATCTGATGCTGAAACTGCTCGACGACGACCCCGAAGACTGGCAGGCTCACATGGAGGGCCTGGAACAGACCGAAGCCCATCAATGGGCGGCCGAGCGAGCGGTTGAAGCCACGCCAATCATGCTTCCCCAACACGCCGGCATGCCTCGAGTAAGTTTTTCTTCACTTTGCGAGTCCATCGATGTCTGGAAGGGTGTCCACGACGCGCACGCTCTCCAGCGTCGCGAGGAAGAGCGGTTTGAGCAAGCGGGACCCGGACGAGGCCAATCCACGGAGGTCGAGAAACTTGAACGACGCCAAGCCCAGCAACAGAAGGCGCTTGAGGGCTTCTCGGAGAAAATCGAGAAACAACAAGCGCTCGGGCACCTCATACAGGCGCACTGGAACCACGTGGAGGGGCTGCTCGACCAGACCAACAAGGCCGTGGAGCGGGACGGATGGAGTGCCGTCCGCAAAGCCATCAAAGGAATCCCGTGGATCGTCAGCGCCGCTCCCGCCGACCGAACCATCACGGTCATCCTGCCCGACGAGCACAACGAAGCAAAGGGCCCACACGTGTTGTTGGACCTTGACGCCAACGTGTACCAAAACGCTCAACGCTACTTTGAGGCGGCGAGGAAGCAGAAGAACAAGACTTCGGGGGCCGTGCAGGCGCTGGCTGAAACCGAACGAAAACTCAAGCGTGCCCGCAAAAACGAGGCCAAACAAAAGGCAAGCGGGAAACTCAACCGCCTCAAGCGGAGCAAGCGGATGTGGTTTGAGCAACACCGCTGGGGCATGGTCGAAGGCGGCCACCTCATCGTGGGCGGCAAAGACGCCAAAGGCAACGACGCCGTGGTGAAAAAACACCTCGCTGGAGACGACATGTACCTGCACGCAGACCTGCACGGTGCCCCTTCGTGCAGCCTTCGCGCCGCTCAAGGTTTCGCATTGGAGGAACGCCGTCCTTCCCACCTCCCGGCTGACATTCCCGCTTATCGCCTGGTGGATAAGCTGGAGGAACCGACGCTCTCGGAGTCCAAACTTCAGCAAGCCGCCACCCTGGCGCTGTGTTGGAGTCGAGCATGGAACGGAGGTGGCGCCCATGGCACGGTCTATAGCGTCAAACCTGCCCAGGTTTCAAAATCGGCCCAGACCGGTGAATTCGTTGGGAAGGGGGCGTTTGTGATTCGGGGCCAGCGCACCTGGTACAAGGACATGGACGTGAGAATCGGCATAGGCATCATCGCCGTCAACGGCGTGCCGATGGTTGTGAGTGGAACGGCCGACCACGTTTTGGCCATTTGTCCGCGCTACGCCGTTCTTTCCCCGGGGATGACGAAAAAAGACCAGTTGGCCAACGCCATTTACCGGAACACGGGCTTGTCCACCGACGACCTGTTGGCGGTCCTGCCGGGGGCGTGCGACGTCATCGATGAGCATGGAATGTTAACGCCGCCTGCCACGGAGGAAGAATGATGGACGAAGATCAACGCTCCGATGGCACCCTGTGGGACCAACGATTCGCTCAATCCGTCTATGCCTATGGAAAGGAACCCAATGCTTGGCTCAAGGCATGCATCAGCAGCTTGTCCCCTGATTCCAACCCTGCTGCCCTCTTTCCGGCGGACGGCGAAGGTCGAAACGCCGTGTGGGCGGCCACGGAAGGATGGGCGTCGACGGTGTTTGACCTCTCGATTGAAGGAAAAAAGAAATGCGAGGCACTGGCCGAAGAACACGGTGTTTCCGTGGCCTACGAGGTGGACGACCTCGTGGTGAGGGGCTTTCCGGATGCCCACTACGGCCTCATCGCCTGTTCGTGGTTTCACACGCCCCCTGCTGTCCGAAAAAAGCACATGCCGAGGATGTTACACGCCCTTGCACCCGGTGGCCACTTTGTGATGGAGGGCTACCACAAAACCCAGTTGCCGCTGACCAGTGGAGGGCCGAAATCATTCGAGTTGTTGTTTGATTTAGACGAAGTGCTGGCCGAATTGACCGGACCTTCGGCGCCGCCCATGCGAACATTGCGCGCCAGCATAGAAGAAACCGTACTGGACGAATCTGACCTTCACCGCGGGGTCGCCAACGTTGTCCGGTTCCATCTTCAACGGGTGTAAATCCCGACAACAGCGCGCCACCGCCTCTCAACCAGCCCTGAGCAACGCTGTCGGAAGAACATCTATATCTCAATGAAAAAGGTCCGCTGCGTGATGAAGAAAACGGCCGTTAACCCACCCGGTCCCATCGTGATCTCGGGTGGACAAGCGGTCAACCGCCCGACCGACGAACGCCCGTCCCAACCTTTCGTTCTGCCTCCTCCTGAGGCACGGACCGGCTTGGTGCTGATCATCACCGGCATGGTGCTGATGTTCATCGCTACCACGGTCAACGCTTGGCTCGTGAGTGAAATCGAAGTACGAGATGTTTTCGAAGAACAGGAGGCGCTGGTGGGGTTACGCCAAATCGCGCTGTGTGGTGGGGGCACCTGCTCGGAACCGAACAACGTCCATAGTACCGCTGCCCTGTACGGCTCATGCTACAGTGATGTCATGTCGTCAAGCGGCGGTGACGAATGGTACGTTGATCGCAAATGCGCCCGTTTGAAGGAGCTGAAAACGGCCGGCGATGCGGGTTCCTTCGGGTTGTTCATTGGCGGTGGGCTGTTCGTTTTCGGCATCATCGGCGTCGTTCGAACGAACGACGAAACACGGCGTAAAAATGCGTATTCGATGCTGATTGCGGCCTCCGCGCTCAACCCTGTTTCGCTTCTGATGTGGTACTCGTTTCTTCCAAACATGGTTCGAGGCAGTGCGTCGTTGGGACCCGGTTTGGTGCTGGCTTGCCTCGCTTCGCTCGTCGGAGCCTACGGCAGCCTCGTCCTCCGACATCACACGAAAACGGCCGACCATTGAACGGGGAACGAGTTGTCCATAGGGCCACCGAGGCCGACCTTGAAGCGCCTCCACCGATGCATCAACGGTCGTGGTTTGTACGGTCGGCTCAAGCATTATATCACCAACCACGTTGTGTTGGTCATGGAAGGACCCTCTGACCGAACGACGGTGGAACACCGTCCTTTCGGGCTCT
>PBOE01000021.1 GCA_002725275.1 Methanobacteriota archaeon | reverse complement strand
GGTGCAGCACGTGAAGAAGTTCCAGGAAGGCGTGGTTATCCCGGATACATGTACACCGACCTTGCCATGCTGTACGAACGTGCAGGCATCGTCAAAGGAAAGAAAGGCTCCATCACCCAGTTCCCCATCCTGACCATGCCGGGCGATGACATCACGCACCCGATTCCCGACCTTTCTGGCTACATCACCGAAGGCCAAATTGTGATCAGTCGTGAGCTTCACCAGCAGGGCATTTACCCGCCCATCAACGTGCTGCCATCGCTTTCTCGACTGATGGGTTCCTGTATCGGTGAGAAAACGACCCGCGACGACCACAAGAAGGTCAGCGACCAAATGTACGCTGCCTACGCTCAAGGTCGTGAACTCCGTGGTCTGGTGGCCATCGTTGGTGAGGACGCTCTCAACGAGCGTGATAAGCAACTGCTTGACTTCTCCGGCGTGTTTGAGGACAAGTTCCTTCGTCAATCCCGTGATGAAGACCGGACCATCGATGAAACGCTCAACCTTTGTTGGGAACTCATGGCCAGCATCGACACGAAGTACCTCGTGCGTCTCGATGAAGAACTCATCAAGAAGTACCACCCAGAAAACCGCGCTTGAGCGTGCCCGCAAACCGAAACAAGGAGGTGAGAAAGCATGGCATTGGACATCAAACCAACCCGTAGCGAACTCATCAAGTTGAAAGGTCGCATCAAGCAGACCAAGAACGGGTACAAGTTACTCAAGATGAAGCGGGACGGTCTGTTTCACGAGTTCCGAACCTTGCTTTCTGAGATGATTGAAGCCAAGCGCGATCTCACGGCGGCCTACCGCCTGGCCAAGACACGCATCGATTTGGCCAACGCCATCGAGGGCGGTCTGGCCGTTCGCGCCGCCGCCATCGCCAACTCCGCCCATCCGGAGGTCGAAGTAGAGCGTCGCAACATCATGGGTGTGGTGGTGCCGAGCGTCAGCGGAAGCAACCTGAAATCCACCTTTGCTGAGCGCGGTATCGGTTTCATTGGCTCTTCACCCTACATCGATGAAGCGAGCGATTCGTTTAGCGAACTCATCGAGAAGATCGTCAAAGCCTCGGAAATGGAGGCCACCTTGAAGCGCCTGCTCGCCGAAATCGAAGCGACCAAGCGTCGTGTCAACGCGCTCGAGTTCAAGGTCATCCCCGAACTTGAGGAAGCGAAAGTCTTCATTCAACTCCGACTTGAAGAGATGGAGCGAGAAGAAACCTTCCGATTGAAGCGATTCAAGAACAAGTGAGCACCGACGTGGCCCCAACGAGGGATTCATGGAGGATGGGCCGCACCGCAACGACAGGAGGGCATGCCATGGACCGTTCACCCGAAGCCATCGAGTCCGGCTTGCCCCACCACAAGAAACCATGGTCTCAGCATGATTTGCTGGCCTCAACCCTCAGCGAATACGTCGACGTTCTGCAACAAAACGGCGGACGGTGGCCTTCCTGGACGGTCTCATCGCCCACGGATGACATCCATCAGGACCTCATCCGTCTCAACAGCCACCTCGATCGTTTGGGATGGATGGGCAAGTTGACCAAGGATGAGCCCTGGGTTATCACCGTTTTTCCGAGGCCTGAGCGGCAGTTTCCTCGGTTCAACACCGTCCTCGTGTTCTGGTTGCTCTCGCTGTTGACGTTGACGCTGGCGGGCGATCACTGGATGTCAAAAGCCCGACCTGATGCAGGTTGGTTCCACGGTTCCCCCTTTGTCGATGCCCTTCTGGGCTACACCCTTCCCGTGCTCTTGGTGTTGGCACTGGCCTCCCAGGTCCAACGGAACGTCGCGGCTCGCTACGGCGTACGCAGCGGCCATTTGATGCCGGTCCCCGATTTCACCATCGCCCTGTACGCACTGGGGCTCTTCCCTTCCTCGTGGCTGTTCTGGCCCTTCGGGGTGTTGCTGATTCCAACCATGCCCCGAATGGATGCCAGGCCGTGGCCCCATCGAGCCTCCCTCGGTTTTGCAGCGTTGTCCGTGCCTCTCGTCCTCGGTGTCAGTGGCGCCGTCATGATGCTTGCAGGCCTCACGATGACCCCCGAGTATCTGGCGTCAAGCGCCATGCCGCTGGTCTCCAATCCGCCCCTGTTCATCTCTCTCTTCTCCACCCAACTCGTTGGAGATGATGCCTTCGTTCGCCTGCTCTGGGCTCACCCGTGGGTTCACGCCGGCGGGATGCTCATGCTGTTCGCATGGATTTCCATTCTCCCCATCCCGACGTTCCCGGGCGGTCGGCTTTTGATCGCTCGAATGGGCCTGCTCGACGGACGAAGTTCCAGCACGCAAAGCCTGATTTTGGTCACGTTGCTGTTCTGTGCTTACATCTTTGGCGTGTTCGAACAATTTTCCCTCTGGTACCTCGTTTTTGCGCTGCTGCTTCCGCTGCTGTTTTTCTTTGGGACCGACCTGCGTATCCCGCTCATCCTTGATGAGACCACGGGCTTGAGTGAGCAGGACCACGGGCGCATGGGGTTCCTCTTGCTGCTCGTGGGTGTTTTGTTGCTGCCTGCTGCACAGCCGGTGCTCCATGAATCGAGATGGGACGACCCGTTGACGCACGAACTGATTGACCCGGTCGCCGCCACGCTTCAGGATAACGGCACGTGGCACTCCAGCACCGAGGTGCGACTGACCAACCCCTCGGCGCTGTCCAAGCCGTACGCCATCGGCGCCTTCCTCCAACACCCCGGCCAAGGGTGGACGGTATCATGGGATTGCGACGGTGAGAGCACGTATTCCCTTGACGGTGACGGATGCGGCGCCGACCTTCTACCTCAGCGAACGGCGTTTTTCTGGATGAACCTCACGTGGGACGGGCCGTCGCAACCCACCCGAGCGAACCTCAGCTACGTGGTGTCAATGAACGGGGGCTATGAGGTGGTTCCCGCAGCGGTTCGACCGGCCCTCGAGGTCGTCCCCGATACGAGCTGGTACGACGTTGAGGTGGGTGCATTTGTTCACCGGTGCTTGGCGCTCACGGGGGACCTCATCGATTCCGATTCACTCAACATCAGCGTGGGAGAAGGCATCGGTTCCTCGGTCCAGACCCAACTCGTGGCGTTGGTTGATGGAGATGGGTTGAACACGACCGTCGATGAGGTGCCCGACAGGGTTTGCCTTGAGGGTCTGGACCCGCTGGTCTTTGACGCATCCATGGCGTCGATCACGCTCAACAACGACACCTTCACTCCGGTGCTTCCGCCACGCCGGCCGCTGGTGGCCCATGTGCCGGAAGATGGGTGGCTCATCCAAGCAGAAGAAGGGGTTTCGTGGGAGGCTCTGCTCGGTGGGGGCGATATATTGAGCATGGAAGCCGACCACTGCCCCATCAACGCCAGCATGAGCACCCCGGCTCGTCCACTCGGGCCCAGCCCGTGGATTTGGGACCTCCAAGTCCGCTCATCGGGGGAAATCCCGATGGTGGAGGACGACCAGAACATGACGCTGAGGGTGCCGCCGGGCGCCAACATGACCCTGTGCAAACCAGGGTTCAATCCCTATCCGGCGCTATCTTTTGTGGCCGAGGACGGACCCGAACTGTTGGTGTCGTGGATGGGGTCAACGTCCAGGTTTTGGACCTCGCCATGGGCCATCGCCTCCGACGGTACGGTGCTGAACAACGGCATGACGTCGTTCACGCTTCACAATCCCACCAACAGCAGCGTTCCTTTCCGCTTGGACCGTGGCGGGAGTTTTGACGACGATTGGGAGCACAATTGGGACGGGAACTCGCTTTCACCGGGCGACACCGTCTTCGAATTGACGCCACCCAACGCCCCGCTGGCCACCATGTGGCTTTCGTTTGAGGCGGGCTCGGTGGTGCTCCACCTTTCGAGTTATCAGTGAGGTGATGACCATTCGAATTTCGGTTCTTGGCGTGGGCTCAATCGGGACGGTGGTCGCCGGTGCGTTAGCGGCCACCAGCGCTGAACTCCACCTTCACGTGCGTGGAGAGCGCGGAGCGGTTCAGATGGTTCAGGGCCTCCAAATTTCCGGGCACGCCACCCTGAATCTTGGTCCGGAGCGTTTCATGTTCTCCTGCGAGGAACTTGCCGTGGATGACGGTCTCGTCCGTGGCTCTGACGTCGTGATCTTCGCCTGCAAATCGTACGCCCTCCCCGAACTGGCACAAACGGCGACGACCTTCCTGAAACCTGGCGGTTTGGTCTTGGCGTTGTGCAACGGACTTGGTCACGTGGAGACGCTGACTCGGACCTTTGGACCAAACGCTGTCCTCGCTGCGAGCACCACGCACGGGGCCTACCTTGTTGGTGACGGTGTTGTTTGGGCAGGTTTTGGTGGCATCGGGCTTTCCCTGCCCCCGCTCGGCCCATCAGAGGCTCAACTGGAGACGTTGGTCAAGGTGTTCACCGAGGCCGGCCTGAACCCCTGGCTTCACGACGATGCCGCGGCGTTGATTTGGGAAAAGGTCGTGCTCAACCTCGCCATCAACCCCATCGCTGCGCTGGCCGGGTTAACCAACGGTGAATTGCTCCGAAGCGATTTGTTCAACGCGTGCATGATGGTCCACCGTGAGGCCAGCCAAGTCGCCGCCATGGAACGGGTGGTGTTGCCCGACGAACCGACCTTTGAAGCGCGCCTTCGAACCGTGTTGGAACAGACCGCCGAAAACACCTGCAGCATGCTTCAGGACATCAAAGCCGGGAGAACCACGGAAATCGCTTCCCTCAATCAGGCGATCGTCGTTCTTGCTGAAGGGCACGGCATTCCCGTTCCCATCAATCAGATGCTGGCGTCCCTGATTCGTGCGTGTCATCCCTGATCAGGTCAACGTTGTAGTGCAAGCCTCTGTTTTCCGTGCGGCTTAAGGCGTCGTTGACGACGAGTTGACCGATGATGCACAGGTTTCGGAGTTCAACGATCTCACGGGTTGGCCGTGCGGTTTTCCACATCAAATCAACCTCGTCATGAAGCAGGTTCAGGCGTCGCTGGGCACGCTTGAGCCGTTGATTCGAGCGGACGATGCCCACCTCTTCTGTCATGGTTCTCACGAGACTGGTTCGGTCGTGGTTGATGGGCGCGTGCTCCCGCAACGCACCCAGACCGTCCGCTCGCCATGCAGGATGGATGCCCTCGTACGGAGGTGGTGGGTGCTGAATGAGATGCTGCGCTACGCGCTGGGCGTACACCACCGCCTCGAGCAGGCTGTTCGATGCCAAGCGGTTGGCTCCGTGCATGCCCGTGCACGCCACTTCGCCGATCGCATAGAGGTGGGGCATGATGGTGCGAGTGCCGTGGAGGTACGCCCTGCCGATGTCGTCAACACGGATGCCTCCGACCATGTAGTGAGCGGCGGGAACGACCGGGATGGGATCGCTGCCAAGCTCCAACCCCTCGTCCTTCAGCCGCCGTGCGATGGTCGGGAATTTATCCTGCCATGGGAGGTTGAGGTGAGAGGTGATCAGGTGAACGTGGGCGGTGCCGAGTTTCTTCATTTGCTGGTCAATGGCTCTCGCAACGATGTCCCGCGTGGCCAACGAGCCGTCGGGGGTGTATTGAAGCGTGAATGAAAACGGTGCCGGCGAAGGTTGCTCCTCACCTTTCTCCTTGGCAACTCTGCAAGCCGTATTCCAAGCAGCAAGCCCTTCGTCATCGAGCAGAACTGCCCCGACCCCCCGCACGGCTTCTGAGATGAGNAACGGACGAGGTGAAAGGGATGCCAGGGCGGTTGGATGGAATTGAATGTAGGCTAAGTTTTCAACGGAAGCACCCGTTCTATAGGCCATGGCCAACCCGTCACCCGTGGCGACGTCCGGGTTGGTGGTTTGCTTCCACAAGCGCCCCACGCCGCCCGTAGCCAGGACGATGGCATCGGCCTGAACGGTGATGACGGCTTGAGTGTCCTGGTCGAGGCACCAAACACCGGCGACCCCGTGTTCGGGATGGCCGTGTCGGCGTTGAATCAAATCGATAGCCAGAGTGTTCGGCTTCAGCGCGATGCCGGGGTGCTGACGGGCATAATCCGTGAGTGCCCGCTCGATCTCCTTCCCGGTGGCGTCTTTGGCGTGGAGGATTCTCTTGGAGGAGTGTCCACCTTCTCGAATCAAGGAGTAGTTGCCATCGTCTTCCTTTTCAAATTCCACGCCGATGCGTATCAAATCACGGATGCGCTCACCGGCTTCGTTGATGATGGACCGGACGACCGCCTCATCGCACGCACCGTCGCCTGACCGCAAGGTGTCCTGAACGTGTGACTCCATGCCTTCNTGNTTGGTTTTGTCCAAAATAGCAGCCACGCCGCCTTGCGCCCAGTTGGTGGAGGAATCCTTTGGTCGCTTTTTGGTGACCACGGTCACCCGGTGGCCAGCATCGGCGAGTTGGCTGGCGGCGAAAAGACCCGCAATACCGCTGCCGATGATGGCGATGTGGGCCATGGTTTGCACCTCCTGTGGACTACCCTCGGCCTCCCCCTTCTTGACGGTGATGGCCCGGTGGCCTGTGGTGTTGGCTCGCAACGCCTATCAATTGGCGACGGTTGGACGGCGTGAGGATTCCTCGTGTTCGGTCTGTCCATGCGGAAAATTCTCACCGTCTTCGGAGCGGCGATGATGCTTTTTGTCATCGCAAACGTGCAATTTGGAAGCGTGGCACCGCGGGTCATTGATGGTGCTGAGGGCTACAAACTCGATGCCTTTCTCATGTTTGAGCCCAGTTGTTCCTTTGATGCCGTTGAAGAAGAGCTCAAGACGAGCGGAACTTCGTATTGCTTGGGTGAAATCGGGCAGTGGTCGGGCGCCGACCTGCTCATGATGATGGAAGGTCTGTTTCTGTTCGTCTACGGGTTTGAACTCCCCCAAAACAAAGGTTGGGCGCGTCGGTTGCGAAAGGTCGGCTTCGTTATGGGCTCGGTGCTGTGCACCCTCGCTGTTTTGGACCGACTTTCCCTGTTGCCCACGTCGGCGAGTTCGGAAGGACTGGCCTCGATGTTCCCCTTCCCCGTAGAGGGCTGGGTCGTTCAAATCATGTTCGCCGTCATTGGCGTGTTGATGATTCGGGGCCCCAAATACTGGGAGGCAGAAGCCGTTTCGCAAACCCGAGACAAACTTGAGCGACGGCGAGAAAAGGCAGGCGTGTTCCGCTCGTCGTTTTTTGATCGTGAAAAACACAGCAAGACCCATCTCGACCGCTCCGAGCGGTCCCGATTTATGCGTGCGGACAAAGATCTGGCCATGAGTCGTCGGCGGAGCAAATTGCTGGTCATGGCAACTTGCCCGTACTGCCAGGGTGCGGGATGTAAGAAGTGCAACAATCACGGGGTGTTTTGAGCCCTCCTCGGCGTTCCAATCCGACCCCTCAAAACCGTGGCACTGAGCCATGTTTTTTCGGATATTTTAAAACCCCTCAAGCATGGGTGGGGGGAAAGTGATGGAACCAACGTTCCATCGCCTGAGGGATAGGGATGTACCTAAAATCACTTGAAGTGCTCAATTTCAAATCGTTCAAGGGCGAAGTGACCGTCCCCTTGGATCGTGGTTTTACGGCCATCACCGGGCCCAACGGTTCTGGAAAATCGAACTGCGGTGATGCGATTCAGTTTGTCCTCGGTCCCAAATCAAATCGCGTCATCCGAGCCCAAAACTCGACGGACCTCATCTTCAACGGCGGTAAGAACTCAAAACCCGCCCGGGAATGTTCGGTAACGCTGGTTTTTGCCAACCCCGTCATGAGCAACGGTCGACGCCGTTTGCCGCTCGACAAAGAAGAGATTCGGATGTCGCGGAGCATCCGATTGACCGCCTCAAACAACCCGGTGACCACCTACAAACTCAACGGCGAGGAGAGCACGCAGAAGGTGTTCCACCGCTTGCTGGGTGCAGCCAACGCCCGTCCTGACGGCTACAACATCGTGCTGCAGGGCGACGTGACGAGCCTCGCGAAGATGACGGCCAACGAACGGCGCAAAGTGCTTGACAACGTGGCCGGGGTCACCTCATACGACGATGAAATTCGAAAAGCCAACAAACAGAAGGACATGGTCGAGAACTACCTCGATCGCATCGGGCTGCTGGAAAAGGAACAGTTGGAGCGACTGTCCACCCTCGCCAAAGAGCGACACGTCGCTCAAAAAGCAAAGGAAGTCTCCGATGCGATACAGGTGACCAACGCCATGCTGCTCCAGTCGCGGTACGCGACCCTGAAGAACGAATTGGCCTTCCACATCGATGAGCGACAGAAGTACCTCGTTCAAAGTCAGACGCTTCTGGACGAGCATAGGGCGACCGAGAAAACCCTGATTGAACTGGACGACAAGATCGCCGAGATTCAAAACGAAATCAACCGTCTGACCGGCGGCGAGACCTCCGAACTCGGACAAGCCATTCAAGCCCTTCAGGTGGCCATCGAGCTCAACAACGACCGGCTCCACGAGGCCGCCAAGGAAGAGGAAGATGAGGCAGAGGAAACGCTACGGGTCGAGGAGCAACTCCGCGAGGCCAACGAAGAACTGTCGTCGTTCAGGGCGAGCCTGGAATCGGCTAACCTTGCGCTCGCCGAGGCGCTCAAGCAGCTCGAAGAAGCCCAGTTGGAGGAACAACAGGTCCGAGAGGCCCTCGCCACGGCCGGTGAGAAAAATCAGCACCTCAGCGAAGCGTTGGCAGCCGCCGAGGCCCTGGTTTCCGAGCATGAGGGCCAACGCACTGAAGCCCAAGCCGAGGTGGACAAACTGGCGGTTGAGGCCGATTTGGTCGGCCAGCAACTCGCCGATGCACAGGCGGAATCAGAAGAACTCCGCATGGCGTTGGGGGAACTTGACATTAAACTCCAAGATTTGGCGGAACAAGCGCCGGAATACGACCGTGAGGCGCTGGCCGTCCAACTGACTGAGGCTCAACGAGCAGAAGCACAACTCTCGGAGGACCGCACGAGGATTGAGGTCCGTCTTCGTGAGGCGGAGCGTGCGCTCAGCCTCGCGAAAGCCGAAATGGAACAAAAATCGGGAGCCAAAGGCCTTGCTGGAGGTGCCAGCGCCGTGCTGGCCGCGCGGGACAACCAAACCCTCAGCGGCATCATTGGCACCGTGGCTGAACTCTGTGCTCCCAAAGACAGCGCTCATGAGGTGGCCTTGGCAACGGCGATCGGCGCCGGCATGGCTTCGGTCGTGGTTGAAACCGATCAGGATGCAGCCAATGCGATTCGATGGCTCGCCGAACATCGTGCAGGACGAGCCACGTTCCTTCCGCTCAACAAATTGAGCAGTTCACGAGCAGGTGGAAAGACCGTGATGACGGCGCGCAAGGACGGCGTCCTCGGGTTTGCTCACGAAATGCTCGATTACGACCCCCGCATCGATGTTGCGGTTCGCTTCGCCTTGCGAAACACGCTGATCGTCGAAAACCTCAGCGTGGCACGCCAACACATGGGCGGTACTCGATTCGTGACCCTCAGGGGCGACGTCATCGAGTCCGGTGGAGCGATGGTGGGTGGCTCAAAGCGAAAGATGAACATCGCCTTCGGCGGGCGAATTCAAGGGGCTTCCGAGGTCGAGAAGCACACGGCAGAGGTTGAGAAGTTCACGTTGATGGAGCAAACCGTCAACGAGGCGCTGCGCGAGGCTCGTACCAATCAACAAACCATTCGAAACAAAATCAACGCCATGGTCGATGACTCCTACGCCACGGAAGTCCGTGATGTCAAAGCCGAACAAAAGCAAGTCGGGCAAGCCCACAAGAAAGCTCAAGGGGTCGTCCACGGCCTTGAAGCCAAACTGGATGAACTNCGCCAAAGTGCGCAGGATGCACTCCGTGCACTCGATGCTGCCGACCGCATCCTTGCCAGTTCAACCGAAGCCTGCGAGGTGGCGAGGGAGGCCTTGGACGCCGCCAGTCCCGAACATCTCCGTGAGCGTATGCATGCGGCCGACCTGTTGCGCGTCGAAGCCAACGGGGCCAAGGAAAAGGCCGAAGGCGTCCTCAGCAGCGGTACAGGCCACCAAACGCTTCTTCAGCGGAGGGTGGATGAAACCACGGCGCGTCTCACCGCTCTTCACGAGAACAAGGAGGCGCGTCTCGTTCGCATCGATGAACTTGAAGCCGCCCTGGCGACCGACCGAACCGCGCTCAAGGTCAAGAAAGATGAGCAAGCGGTCTACCTCGAAGAGAATCAGGGTTTGGAGCAGGAACGTCAGGAATTGACCGACCAGCGGGCCACGCTGCGCGTGCGAAACGAAGAGCGATTGAACCAGGCGCAAAATCACCGTCGTTTGGCTGAGGAGTTGATGCGAACCATCAGCGACAAAGAAGCCGAAGTCCAACTCATGGGCCAGGAACTCATCGACGCCAACCTGTCCCTCCATGACCTCCCGGAGGATCTNAAAAACGTGGGTGAACTTGAGCGCGACCTTCGCAACCTGCAACGGCGCATGGAGGGCTTCGGCAACGTCAACATGATGGCCATCGAACAATACGATGAGTGTCAGGCACGCTTGGACCTGATGAAGGATGAGTTCGCCACCCTCCAAGCACGACGAAAGCATTTGATCGAGGTCACCGAGCAGTTGGAGAGCCAGCGCAAAGAGCGTTTAGTGGCCGTGTTGGAAAAGGTCAATGAGAATTTCAAAGTCTCGTATCACCAACTCTCGGACGGGGGTCGAGGGGAATTGTTCCTCGAAAATCCAGAAGAGCCCTTCAAAGGCGGTCTCGAGTTGTGGGCCCAACCTCGTGGGAAATCTTCGAAGGTCAGCCGTCAGCAACTCTCNGGTGGAGAACAATCCATGGCGGCCCTTGCCCTCATCTTCGCCATTCAGGATTACGACCCGAGCCCCTTCTATTACTTTGATGAGGTTGACCAAAACCTCGACGCATACAACGCTGAACGCATTGCAAAAATGTGCCGTGAACGGAGCAAGCGAGCTCAATTCATCATGGTCACCCTTCGAAAGGTGTCGCTCAAACTTGCCGACCATCACATCGGCATCACCCACGGCGGCGACGGTTGCAGCCGCCGCATCCTTGATTTCGATCGAGAACGTGCCATCGCCCTCGGAGAGGCNGCCCTTCAGGAGGCGCAAAAGGACGCCGACAAGAACGAGAGTCGAATCATGGACGCTGTGGCTGCGGCTGAAGACATGCCCGAAGTTCCTGAACCCATGGCCGTCCCACGAAGTCTCGGCGGGCTCCTTCCCCACATGCAGGTCAACGCGCCCGAACCTTCGTCTGAAGCCGAGGGTTCCCTCGGAGGCTTGTTGGAGCGTACGACCGAGATGACGGAAGACATCAACGAGCGTGCGGACGTTGCTGCAAGGGTTGCGGACGTGGAAGAGAACGAGCAAGGCCTCAGTGAGGTCGAAACCGTTGCAGAATCAGAAGAACAGTGAGGTGAACTCGTGGCAGAAGAACAAAGCATGCTGGACCGGTGGTTCCTCCAACAGGAGGTCATCGACCAACTTCTCGGTCAAGGTGAAGACCGGGAGGATGCTGAACAGTTCGGCCAGCGCATTGCCGCCATCGCCGCCACCGAGGAGGCAGAACATCAGAGCCTCCACGATCCGTTTGACCGCTCGGTTGCGCTGGTGTTGTCGCTTGTCCGTGAAGAGGCGTTCAACCCCTGGGACGTCGACCTGTCCGCCTTTCTCTCCGTCTTTGCCCAGCGAGTCAAGGATGGAGAGAACCTCGACTTGCCGGCGTGCGGTCGTCTGATTCGGCTTTCGTGGGAAGTCCTGCATCATCAATCGGCCGTTCTCTTTGAAAAAATTCAACCCGTTGAGGACGAGGTGTGGGACGACGACCAGGCCTTTGGATGGGAGAGTGAATACGACGATGAGGCGTTCTTCTTCACGCAGTCGGTGCTTGACGGAGACGCAGATGAGGTGCTCACCAACCTGTTTGACGAACGCGTCCGNCGGGACGAAGGCCGACCCGTCACCCTCGCCGAATTGCTCTCAGCGTTCAAGGACGCCGCCGATGACGCCGAAGCCCTCAAGCAGCGTGAAATCAATCGCATNGAGCACGAACGGGAACTCAGCGAGTACCTTGACAACGTTGGNGGTCGAATGCACAACGAGGATCTTGAAGGCGACATCGAGCGTTGTTGGAGCGCCCTCAAAGCGACCTGNGAGGCAGCAGGGNCCTCGGTCGTCCCCCTCGTTGACGTCATTGCACGCCTCAAACCGCTGTTGGTGTCGACCTTTGGTGGTGCCCTTGAGGACCCTGAGAGCGAGGCGTTTGTGGCCTCCTTCATCGCNGGACTGTTCCTCACCCATCGCCGCATGGCCAGCATCACGCAGGAGGGTGAGGCGGTCAAGAACATCATGATCGAAGATTTGTGGCCCAACCTCACCTCGTTTGGTGACGTGCTCGAGGCGGTTGAAGCACTCATGGCGGAGGATGCCATTGAGCTTGACGGCCAAACCACCGGTTCACAACATCGAATGGCGGCCATCGCTGAACGAGCGCGCCTCAGCGAGGAGCGTGAGGCGCGACGACAGGCCAAGTTGGAAGCCAAGGCCAGAAAGGACGCTGAAGACCGAGCAAGGGCCGTTGAAAGCGACGAAGCGAGTGCNTCNNGTCAAGGTTTTGAGGAACATGAATGGTTGGTGGAGTGAGGGTTGAACATGGCTGAATTACCGTTGGAATCCCTCATCGAAGCGACGTTGTTCAGTTCAGGGAAATCGATGTCCGTGGAGGAACTTTCGAACGTCCTCGGCTATGATGAGGACGAAATGCTCGACTGCCTGGGGTCCCTTCAGGCCACGCTCAAGCGGCGGAAAGGTGGTGCACTGCAGCTCGCCGAAGTCGGCGACCGCTGGGCCCTCGAGGTCAAACCGAGCATCGCTTCGCANCTCCCTCGGGAAACGAAAACCGACATGCCGCCCAANCTGCTCAAAGCCGCAGCCCTCATTGCGTACCATCAGCCGATGCCGCAGTCGCGATTGGTGGAACTGCTCGGTCAGAAAGCCTACGATTACGTCCGAGAATTGGCTCAACACGGCATGATCGACCGTCGCAAAGACGGTAACACGCGCCGTCTTGCGACCACACGTCGCTTCTCTGAGGCCTTCGGGTGCCCNCACACCGACCGAAAAAAGGTCAAGGCGTGGTTCAGGGAACAGGTCCAATCCAGCGGCCTGCTGGATGAATTGGGCGACAGCANGGAAATCTTGCGTGAGGAGAGCGATGAGGAAGGCACCGTTCAGTCTTCGCTTCCCGTGGTCGAAGAGGCGTGAATTCAGCCCTCACGCATTTCCTTCAGCCACGTTTCCACCAAGGACTGCGTTCGATGCCCGTCGTGTGCTTGCAAGCGTGCTGCCAGCGCTTCCACCTCGTCACCGACCGCACCCGCACTGACGGCCATGTTCTTGGCGTGGAGTTTCATGTGGCCGGCTTGGATGCCTTTGGTGGACAACGCTCGCAGGGCTCCGAGGTTTTGCGCCAAGCCGGCGCAAAGGATGATGCCGGCCAACTCCTGAGCGGTTTCAACGCCCAGAATGGCAAGGTTGGCTTGGGCGGCTGGATGCACCTTGGAGGCGCCGCCGACGATGCCAACGGCCATGGGAAGTTCCATGCTTCCGACCAGGTTTCCTTCGGTGTCCTGGGACCACGCTGACATGGAGGTGTAGCGGCCGTCGGTCATCGTTGTCCACGCATGACAACCGGCTTCAATCGCTCGCCAATCTTGCCCGCAGGCAAGCGCCACGCTGCTGATAGCGTTCATGACACCCTTGTTGTGGGTGGTGGCTCGAAACGGGTCTTCAACNGCAAAGGCATGAGCTTCGAGGATGCCCTGGATGACGTTCAGACCGTCTTCTCTCGTTCCGTCGGACGCCATTTCCTCTGGTGAAAACACGGCGCGAACACGGGCCAATCGATGGCCAGCGAGGTTGGAGAGGATGCGTAGGTGAGCCCTCCCGCCCGTCAATGCTTCCAAACGAGGAGCCACCCGCTCAGCCATGGTGTTGACGGCGTTCGCACCCATCGCATCGCGACAATCAACCAGCAAATGAACGATGAGCATCTCGCCCATCGGGGTTGGCAACCGCCGAACTTCAATGTCTTTGCAACCGCCGCCGAGGGCGATCATCCGAGACGGAATGTCGTTGCAAAAGGCCATGAGTTCTTCTTTGGCTTCAAGGACGTGCGTCGTTGCTTGTTCGAGGTCNTCCACCTCCAACAGTTGGATTTGCCCGATCATGACGGGTTCATCGCTGTTGGTGGTGAAACCGCCGTGTTGCAAACAGCGCTTCGCCATGTTGGAGGCGGCGGCCACCACGCTGGACTCCTCGAGGCAAAAGGGAATGAGGTAGTGCGAGCCGTCGATCACAAAATTGGTGGCGACGCCAACGGGCANGGACATGGTGCCGATCACGTTCTCAATCATCCGATCGGCAGCGGTTTCGTCCAGCTCGCCGTGCTGGGCCAATGCCTCGACCTGCGCCGGTGTAAGGTTGGCTGCTTCAGCCACCAGTTGGCGCCGCTCTTCGACGGTGAGTTTGTACAAGCCTTTCACTCGACTGTTCTCAACCGGCATGNCGCTCCCGGTGGTGGGTGGTGCGTTCGTTCCTTGAACCAATCGCTGCATTGCCGTGCTCAGTCGCTGTTGATTAACGCAATTAACGCTTTAATTAACGCGTTAGAAAAGCGTTAATCGAGCGTTAAACAAATCCCCCAACACCCTCTCCGCTTCTTGATTAACGTATCATAACGCCATCCGCTGCGGTCACGGTTCGGTCAAACATGATATACTTCCACGGAGTTGCTCGGCCATGGTTCGTGAAACTCACGCCTACGGCCTGCCGTGTCTGGAAGAAAACCCGTTTTCCATTCGCCCCCTCGAACCGGGTGAGTCGGGAAAACTCATCGGGCGCGAGGATGTGTTCCTTCGTTTGCGCAACTTCCTCCGCTTCCGCTCCGCAAGACGCGTGATGCTGCTCGGTCCGCTTGGTTCCGGACGCACGTCCCTGGTAAGTTGCCTGAAAACATACGCTGGGGCCGTGGCGACGATCGACCACCTCCCGGCAAAGACCCCCGCTGCCTCCCTTTTGGGCATGTGCTATCGGCAGATGATCGGCGGTGAACCCCCGGTGAATCGGACGGATTTGGTCACGGAATTGGTCAACGAGATGTACAACTTCAACGAAAAATTACCCATGATCGTCATCGACGTACCGGCGAGTGACCTGTCCGTGCTGGAGGTCGCCTTGCGTGATGCTCACGCCTCCCTTGAGCGACTCAACGCCTTGTTGGTCCTCGTCTGTGACGTCAAGGAGCGGCACCAATTGCCCGCTGCGATCGTAGAAGGCTTCGAACTTGTTCGCCTCACGCCGTTTTCGACCGGTGATGTGATGGCCCTCGTTCGGCAGCGCTTGGCCTCCGTGGGCGTCATGGACAGCGATTTTACCATGCAAGATGCAACGGCCATTCTCGATGAGTGCGACGGGTACCCCGCCTCGGTCATCACCATTCTCCGCGACGCCGTCGACAGCATTCGGATGGCCCAATCAAACGACGNACCAGCCCTCCACCTCGATACCTCGGCNAGGATACAACCGCGAGATGAACCCGAAACCCTCCGTCGCTTGATGGGGGAACGCACCGATGNAGCCGTGCCGAACGGTGAATTCGAGNAGGAAACCCCAGCGCAAGGGTTGATTGAACCAACAGAAGAACCCGAAAAGGCATCATCAGAGGTCATTGATGCCTCCACGCCCTGGCACGAACGCCCGGCCTTCCCCACTTCGCCCAACGGCACCGNCCAGGAAGAACAGCAAGCTCCTCCGACAGGTTTTGAGTTGGACATGAACCGTTTGTTCGAAGAACAAGAACAGGACGAACCCCTCCAACCTGCGCCGTTTAACACGCCCATCATTGATGCCGACGAGGTGTTGGGTGGCGTGAGTGCCCCTGTGACGGGGATGTTCAAGGGGTTGGCGCAGCGCAACAAGGATGCAAGCCTTGCCAAGGGCACGACGACCGATGAAAGCGTCAACACCCAGCACGAGTTGGTCGGAGCCTCCAGCAAATTCCAGTACTGGGTGGACGAGACGTTGCTCACGCCACCGCCTCCCGTTGACGTGCCCGAGGAAGAATCCGCCATGATGCTCCACGATGAGGTGGGCTTGATGGACACGGACACGTCTTTCCCGGCACCACCCGAACCCCCATCGTTCGTCCCGACGGGTTCATCACCGGTGGCCAGCCTTCCCGTAGAGATGGACGTGTTGTCCGTGCTGGCCGGGTTGTTGAAGACCGGTTCCGGACCGACGCCCTCCCACCACGAAGGGTTACTGGCCTACCTGCAGGGTCGGATTCGAGAGCAGTCGGGGCCAAGGGAATCCTACGCCCTCAACAAGCACGTGCTCGGTTCGTTGAACGCCAACGAAAGCTACGTGGTTTCCGTGGCCCACGAGCGCGACTATTCCCCTTCGGACACTGAAGTCCTGGCCCGTTTGAACATCAAGCGGTCCCGCCTGTCCCAGATCAGCAACCGCTTGCTGAAGCACGGTATTCTTCAGGCCCGTCAGGTAGGGCGGTCAAGAAAGTATTCGCTTACTCAAGCGGCACGGGCGCAATTGACGGCGTGGGGCGCCGTTAGCGGAGGTGGTCAACAATGACGTGGAACATCGCTTGGTCGTGGCAAGCCAACGAGCGTGTGGCCACGATCGCAGCGGTCGAGGGCGGCGTCTTGGTGAGCGCCGGTCTTCAATTGGAACTGCTGGAGGCCGACGGTTCTCGTCGATGGCAGGTCGACGTGCCCTTCAAGGTCCATGCCGCACAGAGTGCACAAGGGACCGTCGGACTCTTGGCTGCCCACGGGTTTTACCTGCTCAACACGAACGACGGCTCCATGGTGAACGAAGGACGAAGCGCCCCTGGGGGCTTCAGTGATTTGTCACCTCGTCCCGGCGGCGGCTGGGCACTGGCTGGACGGCGAGGCGAAATCCACCTGTTCTCCCAACACGGCCGGGGCATCCGCCGCGTTGACAGCGGACCGGTTCGTCGGTTGGTTGGCTGGTTGGACCGTGAGCACCTCCTCTGGCAAGACCCGCACGGTCATTTGTGGTGCGGGCGTTTGACGGGNGACGACCGAAAACGCAAGCTTGAGGACCGGTCATGGAGTTGGTGTTCTTCTCTTGAAGAAGGGCGATTGTTGTTGCAGAGCAGCGACGGTGGTCTATGGGAAGGCGTGCCTCATCCCTTTGGCTGGGACATGTTGAACCGGCTCGAGTACGACAGTCTGGAGCCGATGGGCGCCGTTCGTAGCGGTGATGGCTGGTGGGTGCTGGGCATTGAAGGCCATTTGATCTCCATGACAGTGGGCCCCCACGCTGAGGACGAAGAAGCGCCTTTGACCGAAGGCATGAACCTGGGTGATTTGTTGGTGTTGTGCACGCCAGATGCCATGGTCACGGCCACTCGCGAGGGCCTTGTCCGTCGTTGGACAGCACCGCACTTGGCCGATGCGGAGCGCGAAGGACGCTATCGAGCCGCCGCTGAAGCCGCCATGGCTCGGAATTGGGAAGAACGACGCCAGTTGTTCGTACGGGCGCAAGAGGCGGAGGACGTCGGAAAACTCTCCTTGGCCATTGAACTCTACGAAGCGTTGGGGCGAACGGAGGACGCTCGTCGCTTGTTGAATCGACAGAAGGAGGGCGGCGAATGACCACCGAACTCACGTCGCTCACCGTGGAGCGCGTGGAGAAGTACCTCGATATCACCCGTCGCGCCCGTGCGAAGGCCACGCCGCTGGTCAAGGCCGGCTCAGAGGAAGCAAGCCGGCTGGAGGNGATGCTTCGCATGGCCGACGATTATGCCTCAGATGCACGACATTTCCTCAGCACGGGTGACCTTGTCCGGGCCTTTGGGGCAATCAATTACGCGCACGCATGGATCGATGCCGGCGTGAAAATCGGCTGGCTCAACGGCCACGGCGACGACGTCTTGTTTACGTTGCCGTAGTCGTTCTATAGCGATTCGACCACGTGAAGGTGGTTGTTNTGNCTCACTTCGATNACCGGCAAGTTCGCCTCGTAAAGGCGCCGCTTCAGGGCCGTGTCGACCGTCAAGGTGGCCCAGTTGTTCTCTNTGGCGCACGCCACGAGGACATCATCGGTGTGGCCCGATTTCTCGGTTTCCAGTCGCAGTGCTCGAGAACGCAACAGGCTCAACAGCAGGGACTTTTTCTTCGTGCGCTCGTTTTCCAGGCGCTCAAGTTCNGCTTCCACGCCCGGTAGGAGGACCCACGTGCAGGGACCCACCAGGGCCTCCATGTCCCGTTGGATGTTGAGTTGTGCGTCGATGCATGCGACCCATCCACACGCATCGATGAGCACGTGCTGCATGGTGAGGCCTCACACGATGGTGCCGTAGCCGATGAGCCGCCAACGGGAGCCAATGCGTCGTGANAGGGAGATGCGTTGCCCTTTGTCCGCACAAATGGGCAGTCGCAAGTCAAGGTCCGTCCGGCCCTTCTCTGCGTTTCGAGTCACGCCCACCGAGGTGGCGGTGGCCACGTTCAACATCAACATCTCGTTGTTCCGGAGCGGTTGAATCTTTTCCGGTGCTTCACCGTCTCCGGCCACCATCTTCTCCATCAAGTTGACCTCGATGGAAACGGTGTTGTGAATCTCCGGGAGATCGCCCTTCCGTGCAACCACCTGGCCGGAGAGGTTGTCGGAGGTGGTAATGGACGGGTCGAGGAAGGTGGCCATGCCGCACAGGCCGCCGGCGTGCATGGTGTCAAGGTTGAGCCCGCCGCCTTGCATGCTGCTGACGACCGCTTCGATGGGCTCCCAAATTGACTTGTTTCCTTTCTCGATTTTTCGGCCGGGACCGATGATGATGTCATCGCCCTCCGAAAATTCNCCCTCAACGATGCTGCCACCGATGACACCGCCTCGTAGTTTTGAGGGCCGGGTNCCCGGTCGGTTGATGTCAAACGACCGGGCCACGTGCATGATGGAGCGCTTGTCCTTTGACCGGTCNGGCGTTGGAATGGTGGCCTCAATGGCGTGGATCAAGACGTCGAGGTTGACGTCATGGTGCGCCGAAACGGGGATGATGGGAGCGTCCTGAGCGATGGTTCCTTTGAGGAACGCTTTGATCTCGGCGTGCGACTCCATGGCCCGTTCTTTGGACACCAAGTCGATTTTGTTCTGCACGATCACGATGTTTTCAATGCCAGCGATTTCGAGGGCCATCAGGTGCTCTCGCGTTTGCGGTTGCGGGCACGTTTCGTTGGCGGCCACCATCAACATGGCGCCGTCCATGATGGAAGCGCCGGTGATCATGATGGCCATCAGTGTCTCGTGGCCGGGGGCGTCAACAAACGACACGACGCGCTCCAATTCACCTTCAACGTCCTCGCTGCCGTCGGGTCGTTTTCCGGTGGCGTAGTACTGGCCGTTGTTGTCTTTGTAAAACGCCGTGTCAGCATAGCCGAGTTTGATGGAGATGCCACGCTTTCGTTCTTCGGAGTGGGTGTCGGTCCAAACCCCGGAAAGGGCTTGAGTGAGGGTGGTTTTACCGTGGTCGACGTGGCCGACCAAGCCGATGTTGACCTCAGGTTGAGCGGGAAGCTTGCGTGCCATGCTTCCCGACTCCTATGTCCAGCGATTGCCCTCTCGGGTTCACTCCGATGCTTCCTCGCCCTCAGCGGCAAGGATGGTGGCGAGGGGCTTCTTGCCGGCCTCAACCACTTTGAGGTTGATTTGACGGGTGTCTTGGGTCACCGTGTTTCCTCGGAAGTTTCGTCGCTTGCGCAGGCCGTCAGGCTTGTATCGGAAGCGCCTCTGTTCGCCNCCCTTCTTCTTGTTGACGATGACTTCGCCTTTGTACCCCGTGGACTGGGTGACGAGAATGGATTGGCGGTTGCCGCCCTCAAGGTCGCGGCGCATGGGGGTTCCGGTCTTGTCGGAGCCGCCCGTGATTTCGAGTTTGTAGCCGGAGAGCGTCTTGTCGCCTTCACCCACGAAGAGGCCGTCGACCACGTCGCCAATGCGCTTGCCGAGCATTTGAGCGTGGTTGTTGCCGGTGATTTTCAGAGCGTAGGACTTGCCACCGTTCTTTGCGTCGGTGTCGTTGACGACTGCGATGAATTCTGCCATAGGGAACGCCTCTCAGGATTTGTCCGACAAAAGACCCGTATTTAGCCCCATCGTCTGCTTCGTGGGCCTTGAGGTCAGCGAAGTCGCTTGGGCAACAGCANTTCAAGCCGGCTGGCGATGTCGGCAGGGAGAAAATGCGGCATGCTCAGGTGCGTCGTTCTCCCGCGCCCGCCGGGTACGGTGGCAACTCGAGTTGAGATGATGCCGTCAGCCTCGATTTGTTTGGCGTATTTCCAAAGCGTCGTGTGGCTTTTTGGCTTCTGTTCGTATTCCTCACAAACGACGGCGTAGAGCCGCTCCACGTCGCCCATGGTCATGGATTCCTCCGTCCGGAGGCGTCGGCACATGGCGAGCAACACCAACATGCCTTGAGGNGCCAGATCGTCGACCACCTCGAGTCGCGCCGTCGTGTCCAACGCCACGGTGTCGCTCATCGCATGAACATCGTCCACGGTGATGACGCGTTCGGTGTGCCCGTCCTGGCGGAATTCACAACGCTCCGCAGCAGCGCTGAGGTACTCGATGACCCGACGAGCATCCCCGCTGGCGGCGGCNCGCTCGGCGAGGAGGCGAACGGTCGCTTCGGTGTAGGTCCCTGGAACGAGGGCAAGTTCAGCTCGCTGGGACGCAATCGCTTCCAAGCCGTCCACCGTGTAGGGGGGNATGCGGAGGTGATTGGACTGGCCGAATTTGGAAATGACGGCGGTCTCGAGGACGTCAAGCACCTGCTCCTGGCTGATGAGCATCAGGGAAATCGTTCCCGTTCCTTCCTGGTCCTCATCGATGCGAAGCAGCTGGTAGAGCAATTCATCGCCGGACCGCCGAAGCATGTGGTCCACTTCGTCGAGCACCACGATAAGGTGGGTCGAGGTTCGTCGGAGCATCTTCCGCAGGCTCAACAGCATCTCACCGAGGGAAAGACCTCGGTCGGGATGGCCGGGGTCAAATTGGTGGAGGATGCGCTGTGCNACTCGCATGCTGGTGGAGGCGTTCCTGCAGTTGATGTGAGCGACTTTGAGTTCACGCTTACCGGAGAGGTGGCGCTGCAGGTCCCTGCAGAAGGTTTTCGCAAGCACCGTCTTGCCGCTGCCCACGGGACCCGTGATCACCGCGCGGGCCGCTCCTTCCGGGGAAGCCACGTTGGAGAACTTCGACGCCAGTTCACGTTGGACGTCCTCTCGGCCCACCAGTTCGTCGGGCACGTAGTCAAAGTCCAACATCTCTGGATGGGCGATGATAAGCCCAGCGCCGATGCGGTCAAGGTAGTCCACCATATCAAGGGAATGCTGATGTCAACCGTTCTAAAAGATGTGGTCTCAAATCAACCATGGTCGTCGGCTTTTGGTCGCCGTGTTCCTCGGAATCAGGGAATTTCGTCGAACTGGTAGCCCGTTTCCCACTGCTTTTCGCCGAGGGCGACTTCGAGTTCAAACGGCGTGATGAGCGGCTTGCGATACTTGACGGCGTCGTCGATGGCGATGCGGGGGCAGGCCGTGTTGACGAAGGCGTCGACGGGGTAGAAGTCGATGAGTTCGGGCCCCACGTGCTCGAGGGCGAGCAGGTAGCCTTTCTTGCCGTGCTTGGCCAGCATGCGCTTCATGCGGAGGGCGAGGGTTCGTCGCATCTGCCCGGGTTTTTCGCCGATGAGAATGCCGAAGGAATTCGCATCCTGCACGCTCATGATGAGGCCAAACCGCTGGCGCAGGATGCGCTCAATGCGTTGGAGGGACATCTCTTCGGCATCGCCCGTGTACGGGTCAAGCATGGCCAGCGGCTTGCCGGTGTGAAGCACGAGACCGATGGGGTGGAAGTCTCCGCTTCCCAAAAACAGGTAGTGGCCGATGGACGGGTCGTCACCGGAGTAGTTGCAGCCCAACACTTGCCCGGGGAAGGAGAGGCGAGCGCCGCCGATGGGGATCGTAACGTCAAAGCCGGCCTTCTCCAAGCGGTCGTGGAAGTCGGGCAGCAAGTGGAGGTGTTGAATGGAGCCGACGAGCCCAAGTTTTGTGTCCGTCAGGGGTGCCATGCGTCCAACGGCGTCCATGAATTTCTCTTGGGCCTCTTCTTCGGTCAACTCGACCGTTTGACCTTGGTCGGCCAGGCGTGCCTGAGCCATGGCTCGGTGTTGTTCAAGCCAAGGAAGAACCGGGCTGAGTTCGGGGTCGCCGTCGTAGGTGACGTTGATGAATTGCGTGGGCATCCCGGAATCGATGTTCATTTGGGAATGCCCCATGTGAGCGACCAATTCGACGCCCATGAGCTGCATTTTGTCGTGAACGAGATCGCAGGCTCCGTAACAGGGGTCGGCGGCCAAGACCACCTGAGCGCTGGTTTCGGTTTCGATGGTGTCCATCATCTCGAGGGCCTGCATTTTGAGTCCTTCCGGAACCTGAAGCGCAATCAAACGGTTGTCGTTGGCGCGAATACGCTCCATCAACTCGTTCAATTCGAAATCGTGGCGGTCAAGGTCCATGTTTCCCCTCAAGGCGAGGGCGGCGCCACTCCCTCATGAAGCCACCCATTCAACCGGTGGTCCTTTCACACCGTTGAGGGCTCATCGATCCTCAAGCAGCACCACCTTGTCGCCGTCCATTTCGAGGCGAACGAGGGACTGGATGTTGACCTCGGGGTAGACCGACTGCAACCGTCGCAATCCGGCCCCCTTTTCGACCACAGCGATGATGTCGGTGACCGCTGCTCCAGCGCGACGAACACCCTCGATCACCGCCTCCAGCGTCCCGCCCGTCGACAGGACGTCGTCGACGATGGCCACCCGTTCACCGGGTTTGAGGTCGTTGAGGTACATGGCCCCCTTTGAGTAGCCCGTGGTCTGGTCGATGCCCACCTCCCCCGGCAACCCGTAGGAGCGTTTCCTCGCAATCACGAGCGGAACGCCGGTGGCCATGCTCAACGGGGCGGTCAAGGGCAGCCCCATGGCTTCAATGCCCAACAGCACGTCCACGTCGGACCAGTTGACACGCTGTTGTGCGAGTTCCGTGATGGCCTGCAGGACGGCGGGGTCCATCCGGGGGACACCGTCGGTGATGGGGTGGATGAAATACGGGTAATCGCCTTTCCAAATGACCGGTGCGGCCTTGAGGCTGGCTCGAAGTTGATCCATCGCATCGGTCATGGGACGCCGTGGCGAGGCGAGTTCATCATCCTTCGGGGGAAGGAGGATTTTTGCAAGAACACGTCAAAGTTCGGCGAGGTATTCGACGTATTCGTCGTGCTCCATCAAATTCTCGAGCAGTTGCTTGTCGTCGGGGTTGAGTTGCAGNTCGTGAGGCTCGAGGAGGATGATCCAGCCGTCGTTGTAAGCCGAGTCGTTGACCAGGTCGGGGTTGATTTCGACCTCGCCGTTCACGTCCGAGATCAATCCCGAAAACGGTGAGGTCAACGAGATTTTTTCATCGGCGGTCCACAGCGAGAAGAGGCTACCTCCTTCATCGATTTCGGTTTCGGCTTGGGGCAAAATCACCCGGAGCACGTCTCCGATTTCAACCCGGAGAAATTCACTCACGCCGATCATGAGTTTCTGGTCTTTCTGCTGGAACCAGAGGTGGTCCATCGAGTACTTTCGGTCTTGAGCAATCACAAATTCAATGATGTCGTCATCCATCTCACGGCCTCAATTCGCGGCTTCCACAGGTGGTATATGAAGCCTGAGGAAAAAAATGTAATTTTTCCGAATCAAACGGGTTAAGAGACTCCACATGTTGGCAAGATTGGTGAGCGCATGAACTTCGGCGAAACCGACGAGCAACAGATGATTCGAGAGCTGGTGAGGGACTTCGCTGAAACCGTTTTGGCCCCCACGGTTGAACACCGCGACCAAAATCAAATCCCTCCGTCTGAAGAATGGCAGGCGTTCCTTGAATACGGCCTCCACGGCATCACCATCCCTGAAGCCTACGGNGGCTCGCCCATCGATGATGTCTCCGAGGCGATCATCATCGAGGAATTGGCTCGGGTGGACCCTTCGTTTGCCGTGATGTACTGTGTTCACGTCGGCCTTTGTTCCATGACCATTGCGCTTCACGGCGATGAGCATCAGAAGTCAACCTTCCTCCCCCGCCTCGCAGCAGGTGAAGTAGGTGCCTACTCACTTTCCGAAGCNGGGGCCGGAACCGACGCCGCCGCCATGTCCTGCAAAGCCAAGCTTTCCGACGACGGCACTCACTACCTCCTCAACGGCGAGAAGATGTGGGTGACCAACGGTGCTCAAGCCGACATCATCGTCTTGTTCGCTAAGGACGTCGACCATCCCGANTACGGGACAAAGAAGCACGGCGGCACCACGGCGTTCATCGTTGATGCGAACTACGAAGGGTTCTCGGTCGGAAAAAAGGAAGACAAGCTCGGTATTCGNTCGTCAGACACGTGCACCTTGGTGCTCAACAACTGCAAGGTTCCGATTGAAAACGCCATCAAAGGCGTTGGCAACGGGTTCCCCATCGCCATGAACGCCTTGGACAACAGTCGGATCGGCATCGCCGCTCAAGCCTTGGGCATCGCTCAGGGCGCGTACGAATCCGCCCTGAAGTACGCCCACGAGCGAGAAGCGTTCGGCAAGCCCATCGCTTACCATCAGATGATCATGGCCTACCTTGCCGACATGGCAACCCAAATCGAGGCTGCTCGCCTGCTCGTCTACAAGGCGGCTTGGACCAAGGAACAGCACTACCATGCCGATGGCCCACGCCACTCCAAAGAAGCCAGCATGGCCAAGTTGTTCGCCGGCGACACCGCCATGTGGGTGTCCGAGCGAGCCATTCAGGTGCTGGGNGGCTACGGCTACACCAAGGAATTCCCCGTTGAACGCTTTTTCAGGGACGCCAAGATCACGCAAATCTACGAAGGCACGCAAGAAGTGCAGCGCATCGTGATTGCCCGGGCCCTGAAGTGATCATGCTTCACGGCAGACCAGTTGTTTGAGGGCGACGTCCCAGTCGTGTGGGAAGGCCGATCCCACGAACGCGTCTCCTGCGGAAGGAGGGGTTTCCCGTGNTTTCAACATGACCCTGAAAGAACATCCATCGCTGTTCTCGCAGTGAAGGGTGTAGCCGTTTCGGTAGTCGCCCGTCCCGAGCAAGGTTCGGGACACCGATTGAATGTCGCCGTCAACCGCAAAGGCCGGCGCCTCCCCGATGAGTGCCTGTGCCTCGCTTCGGAGTTTGACGGCTTCAACCCTGGCAATGAAGCCCGTAAAACCCTCGGCTGCTGGAGCAGCGGGTGGATGGTCAACCACCTCGTCGACGACCTCAATTTCCGAATGAGCCGGTGGCTCGACCACGGGCTCCACGTAAGCCTGGACCACCTCAAACGTCTCNGTGTCCAACCGGACCCCGAGGTGGCGAAGTTCTGCAACGTACGTCCCCGGGTCGTCAAGTTCAATTTCGAATTCGTCAAAATCCGGGCGGTCCATGTCCACGTTTGGTGTGAGGGACGAGTGAACCTCGCTCATGTCCTTCTGGTTGACCACGGCAAACTCGTATGCCACGACCTCNACGTTGAACGANACGGAAACCGACACGGTCTGGCCGGTTTCGAATTTCTTGTGGTCGATGGCGATGGAGCCGGCCACAACGACTTTTTCCTTGAACATCTCATCGGGAATTTCCATGCCGCTGGCGGCCAAGAACGCCATCCAGTCNTCAAGCGGTATGCCACGGTTCACGTCAGCGTCAACGAACGAAAAGACCAGCTCAACCACCCATTCGGGTGGTCGTTCCCCTGTCATTTTCCCGAGCAGCGTCGCGAATTCATCACCGGAAATTACGCCGTCGTTGTTGTTGTCAAGCTCTTGGGTGAGTTTGAGCGGCGACATGGAAGAACTCGATAACCATTTTTTGAAATTGTTGTTGAGCAAACCTGCCATCGTGTTGCTCTTGGTGATGCCCTCAATTCGACCTTGGACGGCTCGAACACGCTGGTTGAAAATCTCTTTTTCGGGTAGGTCAATGTTCGCCATGAACCTCCGAAGACCTCAGCGCACATCAAATTGATGCCGGCGTTCAAGGGAAGGTTGGCGTTGGCCAGTCCTGAGGAGACCCGTGTTCAAACGGAGTCCGACTCAACAGCCCTTCCATCTGTTCGAGCGTTGACAATCCTTCCTCAATTTGCAGACGGTGAAGCCATTGCTTCAGCCGACCAAGCCGCATGCCTTCGCTGATGCCGGTCCGGGCCATCACCCAGTGCCCGTCCACCAAGCAGGGAACAGGGTCCGTTCGCTGGGGCATCGTGGACCACCGCTTCATCACGTTGCCCACCACATCCAGATCAAAGGTTCGGCCGGTGTGGAGGTGAAACGAACCCTCAGTCAAGACATGGACCGTTTTCAGATGCGCTTCAGCCTCGTTGGTAAGCACGTGGTTGAACACTCGGAGGGAGGGGTGGTCATCGTCGGGAAGGTGGCCGATTCGCTCGTGGAAGCTGGCCGTCAATCGCTGGAGTTGGTTGGACGTGCGCAAGGCTTTGAGTTGATTCACCGCTTCTTTGGTGGGGTGTTCAACCATCATCAGGGCCAAGCGTTGGTGAAGGTTCAGAGCCACCAGCCGTTCATCATCAAGCGCCTTGAAGAGGGAAGGGCTGAACACCCTGAGGTGTTCGAAAACATGGCGCAAGACGCCTTGGTCTTGCATGGCNGCCAAAACCGCACCGGGGCGAGTCCCCTCCAAAATTTTCTGAACTTCCATCCACCGGCGTTCGATGGCGACCATGCTTAAGCGCGTGGCGTGCAGAACGATGGCTTGACGGAGCGCATCGTCCATGCGCCATAACTCACCGTCATCCCGGCGCGTGAACCTGAAGGCTCGCAAGATTCTCAGCGCATCCTCCTCGCACCGTAGCCCGGCCACACCCACCGCTCGAACGATGCGCTGCTGGAGGTCGTTGATGCCGTTGTACGGGTCGTAGAGGCGTCCCCTTGCGACGTCAACGGCCATGCTGTTGAAGGTGAAATCCCGCCGGCTCAGGTCTTCTTTCAGTGATGAACCCCACACCACACGGTCGGGTCGTCGTCCGTCCCGGTACAGGGATTCGGTTCGAAGAGTAGTGACTTCGTAGTGGCGTCCATCGCCTTTCACGGTGATGGTGCCGAAATCAATCCCGGTGGGGATCGCACGTTCACCAAAAAGCTCCATCATGCGCTCGGGGACGCACGTGGTGCAGATGTCAATGTCCGGCGCTGCCGCACCAAGCCAGGCATCTCGAACGCAACCACCGACCAACCATGCCCCCTCGCCTGCTTCCGCAAGGGTTTGGAGCAAGGCCAGCACGTCGCTGGGAAGCGAAGCCAACCAACGCGAAACGGACGGCGGACAGGGTGTCCCCTCGAGGTCGGCTTCAAGACCGGGTGGCAGAGCATCGGAAGCGACCATGGCGTGCACCCTCGTCGGTTCTGTTTGGNCGGTTGTGAAAAAGCATTATGTGACTTGGCGGCGAGAGAACGACATGTCCTGGGGAGAAAAGGATGTCCAACTGGTCCCCGTGGCGTGGCTGAAGGTTCACGAGGAAATCAAGCCAAAGAACCGGGACAAACTCTTGGAGATGACCAAGAAATGGGGTGGNTACACCAAGCCGCTCATCGTTGACAAGCGCACNGGGGCCATTCTTGATGGCCATCACCGCCATTCCATCGCTGTGTTGCTGAACCTCAAGCGCGTGCCAGCGGTCTGCGTTGACTACCTCGAAGACGAGACCATTCAGCTCGGCGTCTGGCCGGGTTGCGGTCGTGATTCGCTGACAAAACTCGAGGTCATCGAAATGTCGCTGTCGAACGAGGTCTTTCCTCCCAAAACCAGTCGGCACATGCTCCCCGACGAAACACCACCCATCTTCGTCCCGCTGGAGACTTTGGCCGTGCATCCCCCGTTCACGGGGCCTGACGGGTCTTGATCCAGTCACGCCATCGCTCGTTGCCTTTTCCTTTCAGCGTCACACCGTGTTGCGGGGACGCTGGCAGCGTCAAGGTCACGGAGCCAAGGATGCCCTCATGGACCACGTCAATCACGACTTCGTCATCGGTTCGACCGGCGACCAATTTCTTGAGGTGAGCGATTGATTTCACTCGAACACCGTCGACGGCGACGAGTTCATCCCCCACCTGGGTCAAGGTTCGGAGCGGAGATCCGGCGTGGTAGGTCGTGATGACCACGCGTCCGTTGGCTTCCTTGAGTCCAACGCCCAACCAGCCCTTCCCTTCCTTGTCAGAGGCGTGCGGCACCAGTTTCAATCTGAACGCCGACAGGGCACGCTGCAGGTTTGGATGGTTTCGATGTTTGACCAACCGATCGAGGTAAGGTCCCATGGCCTCACCGCCGGGGCAGGATTTCAACGTGGTGCGGATGTCGTTGTAGTCCACGCCCAATGCTTCGGCTTCGCTCGAGTGAATGGCGTAGCGGCGTACCAGTTCGGCCATGAGGTCACAAGCGCCGAAGGAGAAGTCGTTTCGTCGTCGCAACTCCACGTCCAAGCAGAGCAGCGCCAATTCGCCCTCGAGGTAGTAAGAGATTTGGTTTTCACGCGTATAGGGGCCGCTTCTATAGAGGTGGATCCAAGCATCATGACTGGATTCAGCCAGGGACTCTCTGAGCATGCCGTTGCTGGCGGTGTGGCGCTTCATCTTTCGCTCAAAATCCAGTCGCCAATCCTCCTCGCTCCAAGCGCCCGACCGAACGCACATCATGTCCCCCAACCAGGAGGTGGCGCCCTCGAACCACCACAACAAATCGGTGTGTGTTTCGGATTGCAGGTCATAGTCGAGGAAGGATTTGGGCCGCAGCCGCTTCACGTTCCACTGGTGCAAGTACTCGTGGGAAAACAAACTCACGAGGTCCCTGTATTCGTCTGCGTGCTCCGGAAACAAGCACGACCTCGGCATCATGGAGGTCTGTGAGTTCATGTGTTCCAGCCCCCCGCGCCCCGTGTCCGTGAGGTGAAGCACCGTGGTGTAATCGGGCCAGTCCGGCACGCCAAAGAGCGCATGGTGCTCATGAGCGATGCGCTCCATGTCCTCAATGAAGGCCTGAAGTCGTTGTTCGTCGGGCCGATGGCCACCGCTGTCCCACCACTTGAAGTGGTGAGGTCGTCCAGCAATCGAGTGGGTGATCGTCGGGTTGGGGTTTACCTCCATGATGCTGTCAAGGGCCATGTCTCTGCCGATGGTTGAGAAGAACCACCGCTTCGAGCCGGCGTCCACGGTCTCGCTTGCGTCAAGCTGCAACTGGGTGGCCGGTGTCCATGANGATGGAGCTGTCAATTCCACCCGGTGATTCAACTCCAATCGCTCCATGTCAATGCCCCGTTCGGGCCAAAACCAGGTGAACGGTGGCATCAGATGCAGGTGCGTGGTGTCGAGATGGTTGGACCGCACGCTCAGTTCTTTGGCCAGCAGCGTGTAGTTGATGTGAACCGAGTTCGTTGTCTTGCGAAGGCGGACGGACATACCGTCCACCCCGACGCGTTTCCACGTCAGCGNCGTTCCCGCATCGTCGGTGGCTGAAAAATCAAACATGTGTTGAATCGGCTCTCGCAGAAAATAGGAGCCCGGGACCCAGCGTGGAAACCGCAACACCAGCTGGAGGGACGTGAAAGGCCCTTCGATGGTGAGTCCGGCGCCGAGGTGATGCTGTGCGCCGTTCGTAGCGTCCGCATGGAAGCAGATTCCCGATGACGGTGGGCTCATGCGCCGACTTCAGTTGCGGCGGTTGATAGGTTCTCGCACGCCACTTTCAGGAGTTCTTCCTCGGTGGAGGCATGAAGCGCTTTTGTCCGCTCGATCACGCTTGGCTCATGCGCTCTTCCGATGAGGCGCTCGAGCAGTTTGCTGCGTTCGATGACGTGGAGACGCTCGTCGTTGATGAGTTGCCAGCGAAGGTCGTCCTCCGAGGGGCCTTGTCGAATCACCCATCGAGCAACGGCCTCGAGCAACCCTCCCTCCAGCAGGTGCTGCAAAAGCGGCGCAGAACTGTCGGAAACGGTTGTTCGGAGGTGGTCGCCCAACGCTTTCATGTCCTTGGGTTTCAGGTGGCCCGTGAGGTCNGCNAACCGGTCCGGNTCATGCTCGGCCGCCCACATCAAGATGGGAACGCTCTGTTGACCNGCTTCCAAAAAAGGCACCAANGCTTCCATTTGAACGGACATCTTTCGCTGGAAAACGCTGGAAAGGGCGGCATGACGGACCGTTTCGCTCGGGTCCTTCAATCCCTTCTGCAAGATTTCCTCGGAGACGGATGGATGGCCCATGCCGATGATTCGAACCGCGTCGTTTTCATGGTGAACCAAGCGTTCAGCGACCGCTGCTTCCGACGCACCGAGCAGGGCTCGAGCAGCTTTGCGTTGAACGACGCTGTCCTCGTCNGNCAGGGCCGTCAGAGCAAGCGCAACCCCTTGCTGGCCCAACGGNGCGAGCAGGTTGGCNCCCGCTCTTCGAACGTCCAAATTGCGGTGGGTGAGCAGCACNTCGATGGCTTGACTGCCGGAGATGACGCCCCACGTTCGGTAGGCATCAAGGGCCTTCGAAACAAACCACGCATCCTCGTCNTCCAANAGCGGCTTGAANGCTTCNAGCACCGAGGGGTCGTCGTGTTCGAAGAGCGTACGAACCGCACGACGGCGAATGCGAATGTCTCGGTGCTTCAACCGAGCCATGGCTTTCCCNATGTCGTTGGCCATGCANCAGGGAAACGCCGCTCCCTCATAGCCTGTTGCGTTCATCGCATGTCCAGCCAAGCGAAGAACAGGATGATGGGGAGGATGTAGAACAGCCGCCGATGCATGCGATGGGTCGCTTCCATGTGCTCGATGACGGACGGCGGGAGCACCTCGACCGACGAGGACGTCCGCCTTCGTCGATTGAGCATCACGTGCTCTTCGATGTAGGCCAGCACGGTTCCTCGCAGTTGGGGGTCTCTGCTGCGTGCCTCGCCACGCCCCACGATGTAGCGTATCGGNTGGTGCTCGGCGAGTTCGAGCGTTGCGGCGACAATGGTCAACGGCTGGGTGGAATTGTGAAGGTCGATTCGCACGGTGCGGCCGTCGCTGCGTACATGGCTGAGCACGCGCCACTTGCCCTGACCTTCGTTGAAGGGTTCAAGCCTCGAGCGAATTTCATCGATGGGGTCCACATTGGAAACGGTTGGCGCCCGGCGAAAGGCCAGGAGGGGTCCGAGCAAAACGGCGCACGCCAGCGGCGTGATGCACATGAGCTGGACGAGGCGAACGAGAGCGTCCGGATCGGTCAGTGCGGACACCACCGCCAGTGAAAAACCGAGGAAGAGGCCAATGAACCCCCCGGCCTGGACGCCCGTGACCAAGCCGATGCGCGGGCGCTCCATCTCGGCCATGATAGCGCCTGTTGCTCGTGGCCATTGAAGGCTTGGTTGACAAAGAAACAATCAAGTGATTCTACCGCTTGAGATTGCCATGGAACGCAACGGGCTTCCCGACCGCTTGCGTGAAGCGAAAATCGGGCGCTGGGTTCTGGGNGTGTGCGGCTTCCTCTTGGTGTCGTTCTTCATCGCACCGATGACCCTTGAAACAGGGTCCGTTGGTCCACTTCAAGGTCGGGCCAACGCCATNGATTTCTACAGCGAGGACGGCTTTGGTTCCTACGGCAACCAAGCCGCTGGCGAAGACGGGGNGAACGGNCAGTGCTGCCCGGCCTTTGCCTGGTCTGAAGTGAACCCTTACGCCGCCATCATCTACGGCTTCGGTGACGTCAACTGCCATCAAAAATCCGAGCGTTCTTGGGAAGTGAATAACAACCAACTTCCGGTCTGTACCCGTGATG
Source organism: Methanobacteriota archaeon (assembly GCA_002725275.1). The sequence goes on along the minus strand of PBOE01000021.1, from coordinate 54,666 downwards.
TTGGAATTTTTGCCGGTTTGTTCATCGGCGGCGTGGTGTTCTCTCGCAGGGGCTGGAATCGATGGACGGTTCGCGANACCTGCCTCTCCTTGCTTCCGGAGTCCATGCTTCACGGCGTNTATGCAAAGAACCGACGGACGGCGTTGTGGTTGGGTTGCGGACTTTTGCTGTGCATGCCCCTCATCGCCGATGGATTCCTCCAACTGCTCACGCCTTACGAGTCCACGAACCTCAAGCGTGTCTTGACCGGCGTGCCCTTCGGCTTTGGCTTGGGGATCCTCTTGTGTTCCATGTTTGCGGCACGGGCCGACGCCTTCTACGGCGCAGGGCAGGTCCTTCTGCCGGGTGAGGCCCGGTTCACCCTCACGGGCAAAGGGCGTCAGGAAGCCGAGTGATTGGGCGGTTCCATCGACCACCAGACGGCCAATTCGGCGGCCGACGTGGGAAGCGGGCACCCCTCGTGACCGCTGGTCAGGATTTGCAGGCGTTGATGCACGTCTCGTACTGCTTTTTGCAGGGTTGTCGACATGACCCTGCCTTCTTCGACGCTGAACACATCGTCCAGCGCCTGGCTCCAAGGGGCGTCCCCGTTGGCCCGCCGCCACGAGGCGAGTTGGGCTCGAAGCGGCCACATGGCCAGGGTCAGGCGAGCAAACCCGAGACGTTCTTCGCGGAGTTTGAACAGTTGTGCGTCGCTGAACGGGGTGTGGTTTTGCTGTTTGTGAACCCAGTTTTCCTTGAGCAGCCACTTGATGAGACGNTGAGTGTGGCGCTGGGTAACCATGCGAACGGGTCCAAGTGCTGCGTGGAGCCGTGGAACTTCGCTCGAGCCGACCATNAGTGAAAGGGTGCCGAGGATGGACCAACACGAATGCGCCATCGGTGAGGCTGGGACGTCGTGGTCCTGCGCCGAAGCCACGGGCCAGTTTTCCTCGGCCTCTTTCATCCATTGCGCAGGGGATTTTCCTCCCAACCACCCCACGTGAATGGCCGTTCGCTCCTGTGGAGCTCCCGGAAGCCGTCGTTGCTTTTTGACGTCGNGGACGAGGGCGTTGAGCAGGGTTCGGTCCACGTCGTCGCGATCCACGTTGAGCGGCAACGGTTTTTTGTTGAAGAACCGACGAAGTTCCTGGCGTAGTTTGGTTTTGAGTTCGTCCAAACCGCCCTCGTTCATGATCGGCCCGACCACGCAGCACCGGTTGAAGGGCGGAGGGACTTCACCGAGGTCTCCGAAAAGTTCGTGGAAGCCTTGCCGAATCGTGGTTTGAATTTCCTGTGTTTCAAAGTATTCTTGCTTTTGACTCGTCATCCGTAANGTGCCGGATTTGATGCGTTTCATGGCTTTTTCAGGGTCGCAATCGATCCAGAAAACGAGGTCGGGAATCATGGCCGCAGCGTTCATGCCCGCCACTTTGTCGAGCCCCAATTCGCCGACGACGCCCTGGTAGATGAGCGAGGAGTGGATGTTCCGGTCGGAGATGACCACGCAGCCCCGTGCGAGATGCGGACGGATGAAAGTGTGCGAATGGTCCAGCCGGTCGGCGGCGAAGAGCCCGGCTTCCTCGAGCGGGGTTTTGTTGCCGAGTTTCACGGATTGGAGAGCCAGCTTTCCCAGTTCACTGTGCCGCCGCGGCTCGTGGGTCATCACCACGTCGGGGAAGGGAAATTCACTGAGAAGTTCCCCCAAAATACGGGCCGCTTCGCCTTTNCCGGACCCGTCGCCGCCCTCGACCGAGATCAGGTACATGCTCAGTCCTCGCGCTGGTCTTCGAAGTCTTCTTTGGCGAACAGATTGACGATCATGCCGAACAAAATCAACGTGGGGCCCACGATGATGAGGCCCCGGCTGAACAAGGCGCCAGCGGCAAGGTACTGACTTCGCCGGTAGTGTTTTCCTCGCCGAATCTCGACCGCCGACTGGATACCAAGGAGCGCAGTGCCCACGGTCAACACGCCAATGGCCGTCGACAACGCAACGGCGTTATCGAGGGTCCAGCCCGAAATGGACTGCTGGTCGTTTTCTTCCCTGACGGGGGTGGCGTTCCCCGGTTTCATGGTGACCGGGTCCAAGCCGACGTTGTCGGGGACAAAGGTCCGTTCCACGGTGGTGTAGCCATCTTTTGAAAACACGATGATGTGGACTTCTTGCGCCACGTTTTNCATCGAAAAATACCCAAAACTGTCGGTGGTGGTGTTTTGGAGTTCCGCACGCGACGCAGCGTCGAGCAGGACCACCAAGACGTCTTCAACTCCGTTCCCGTCGACNTCTTCGAGGGCGGTTCCNGAAATGTCAACCGATTCCTGTTCGGCGAACAGGGACGTGTTCAGCAGCTCTGTCGGGTTGCCTTGGAGGATGAGCGCCCCCGACACCATGCCCAGGACACTCCCGACCAGAATGAGAACAGCGGCCAAGTTTCTCCAGCGGTCGGCATCCAGGTCAATGAGTTCGTACCACTCGTCATCTTCACGTTGGCGAATTGACTGAGGGGATTCCTCGAGTCCCGAGGTACTGACCACCAGTTCCTCCTCGATGATGCCGCCGCTCAACGCCGCATCCTTTTTTTGCTTAACGCGGGCGCGAAGGGCTTCCATTCGCTCTTCTCGGTCCGCGGTCATGCTACCCCTCCCGTCCTTCCGAGCGCGTGCGCGGATAATACCTCTTTGTTCAATGACCGCGTCCCTTCATCAGGGTTTTCCTTTCCATTCAACCGTGAAAAGAAGGCCCAAAATCGCAACCAGTCCCACGAAGGCCATGAGGGCAAGTCGGGGGCTTCCCCGAGCCTCGTCGTTGTCGGAGCCTTCGTCCCCTTCGCTGGAAGTGTCGGTTGCGGTCTCGTTGGTTTCAGCCCCCTCGTTTGGGTTGATACCAACGAAGGCGTTGGTTCGCAGACCCAATTCCACCAGACGGCCCACGTGGTTGAGTGACGTTGCGCTCACTTTGTCGGGCGTGTCCTCAAGGGTGTGCCAGTAGGAACCAAGGGTGTACTGCTTGGGCTCGCCGTAGGACGTGTCCATGAGATCGATGGCTGGAATGCCGAGGTTGTGGGCATGGATGTGGTCGTCAACGATGTTGATGGTGGTGTCGTATTGCAGAACATTCAACCCGGTATGGCCATCACAGCCGATGGACTCNGCCACCAAGCCGAGAGAGGACGCCAGTTCGACCACTCGTGACTTGAGGGTTGCGTTCCCCGGTTCGACGTCGTGAAGTTGGAGGTCAGCGTCGCCCACCATGTCCAACAGAACAAAGGCGTGGGTGGCGTTGATCTCGTCATCGGTCAGGTTTTCCGCCCACGCTTCTGCGCCGAGCGTGTACCTTGGTGGTTGGTCCTCGGCGTCGTTGAAAAACAGCACCACGTCATGGTCAAGGCCCATCGTCGGGATGTGTCGAGCCAGTTCGAGCAAGACCGCCACCCCGCTGGCAGCGTCGTTGGCGCCTGGCACGGGTTGCGTNCGATTGCTTTCGTTTTCATCCTGGTCGGCCACGCTTCGAGAGTCGTAGTGGGCTGAAAGGACCAGTTGACCGTTCCCGGTCTCCGGCGACGACCACCGGGCAAAGAGNTTGGTCAGTTCCATACCGTAGCGCTGATGGGTTTGCGTGCTCACATCGTACCCGAGGGCTTCAAGGTCCGTGGAGATGGTTGCTCGAAGCTCGGCTGATGCGTTTGACCCCGGGGTTCTCGGTCCCAAGTTGACCTGCCAGGTAACGGATGCGTTGGCTTGGTCGCCGTCAAACGCCAGCTCGTCCACGGTCGAGCAGAGCGCCGTCGACGAAAACGGAGCGGGTTGCGCCTGCCCCATCACGGGCAATGAGGCGACCAGCAACACGAGCAGGCAGNTGAGCGTGAAGCCCCGGCGCGCCGAAGAGCGCATGACTTNACCCTGACGCATGGTGATGCCTCGACCACGGACTCTTAAATACCTCCTTTCGTCTCGGAAAAATAGGAATCCGTACCACGATTCTCCTCGGTGTTTGACATGTCGGAACGGCGCTCCAGTCCTGCCTTTNCTTTCGTTCTCCTGATGCTGGTTGCCAGCACGGCACCGTTGCTGATGAGCGTGGCCGCAGACAGCGGTGAGGATGCGTCCTCTTCAAACGCTTACAACGCCGGTGGCATCATCATCGGTGATCTCGATGAATTCGACCCCAGTGAAGGAAGTGAGTACTTGTTTATTCACGAAGATGAACCCGTGGTTTCGGCCACGCAATTCATGCGCCAGGCGTGGATTGACGAAGGTCGGCCCGGCGTTGATGACATGGTCATCGAACCCTCCATGGGGCGTTCGGCCGGTCGAGCCTGCAGCCCCCACGTCGTCGGCGACACGCTGACGGTTCCCATCTCGGGCGGCTCCATTGCGGCCTACGTCGCCAAAACCACGAACACCGTGGCGTTCATCGTCCAGAGCGGTCGCACCCTCTCCTCTACCGTGCTCAACAACCTTGCCAGCACCTGGGACTCCACCATCTACCCCACGATGACCACCTACTACGGCAAGGATTACCAGGACGGCCGGGGGCTTGCGCCACCGGACATTGACAACAACTGCCAGGTTCAAATCATCATCTACGACATCGACGGTGCCTACAACACCGGCGGCTATTTTGCGCCGTCCTTTTCCTCGTCAAGGGAAGCGGTGTTTGTCGATTATGCTGACATCACCCTCTCATGGGGTCGTTCCATCCTCGCTCACGAACTTGAACATCTGCTCCACAACGCCTTGGATCCCTACGAGAACCTGTGGATNGACGAGGGCAACGCTGACGTCGCCATCTACCTCTGCTTCGGGGCGGATTCCACCCTGACGGGGCACGTGAATGCGTGGACCGGTGCGCCCGAGCAATCCGTCCGATGGTGGAATCAACGCATCGCCGATTACGGTGCAGGCTACATGTTCACGATGTACTTGGCCGAACACCTCGGTGGCGGACCAGCGGTTCGCCAACTCGTGCAGGACTCCGCCACCGGNGGGCGGGGCGTGGAAAACCTCGCCCTCTCTCCTCAAGCCGGGCAGGTGGGTCTCCTCGGCCGAACGATGGGTGAAATCTTTGCGAACTTCAGCATCGCTGCGACCCTGGATTCCGATCAGGGGATTTACGGCTACCCCAACCTCGACCTCAACCCTGTTTGCACCGGCGGAGCGTTCTGTCGAGCGCAACCAACCGAGGTCAACAGTGACTGGTCCACACCGTGGTCATCGACCGGCAACACCCTCGAGGGATGGGGGATTCGCTCGTTCCAGTTCACACCCGGGAGCGCTTCACCNGCACCCCTCACGCTGCGATTGACNGCAGACAAAAGCCAGTTTGACGGTGTGGTCGTCACCAAAGCCATCTCCGACGGACTGTGGAGCGTTACGGACCTGAATTTCGTCAACAACGTCGCCACGGGTCTGGTTCCCGGCTTTGGCAACCTCACCGATGAGGTTTGGGTCATCACGTGGTACGCCTCCACGGTTGCCGACTGCGACTACACCTCTTGCGGCCCATCCTACCCCGAAGGAACCGTTGACATCGAAGCAGCTCGAATCACCTCNCCCGCCACGCTGGCGCTCAACAACACGGTGCTTTCCGACCGCGACGGCGACGGCATGGAGGACACGGTGGAGATCAACTACGGCGTCTTGTCCAACGCATTCTTCGAAGACCTTGATGTTGAGGTGAACGTCCGGGACGCCAGCGGTCAAATCGTTGACACCATCACCGACCGCATTGCAGCGGGCGGGGGTGTCACCGTTGACGGGCAAGTCTACTTCACGGCCCCGCTGGCTGACCAGTACGCCTTTGAGATGGTCATGAAAGACATGCTCGGTGAAGTGGTGGACCGGCTCCAGACCTCGCCACAGATGCTGAACAACATGCGCCCGGTCGCCAACGGTTCNGTCTCGCTGACCGATGTTCAGACGTGGGAGAACATCCAATTCCAAGGGTCCGGCTTTGATGCATGGGGTCTTTCCTTAACCAACAACAGTCTGCCGTACCTCGACGCTCCTACGGCGTATGCGTGGGTCTTCGGGGACAACGGGTCCTCGAACCTCAAATCACCGCTCCGCTCTTACACCGAGGTGGGAAGCTACAACGCCACCCTCCGCGTCATGGACCGGGGTGGCACGTGGTCCGAAACCCAAGTTCACGCCATCAACGTCAGCGACATCACGGAGCCGATGCCCGTGATCACGGTCAACAACGTGGTCGTTGAAGACAACATCTCCCTGCTCACCGGTCAACGCATCCTGTTCTCTGCAGGTCGCTCCGTGGACAACGTGCCCATCGAACACCTTGATTTCCAATGGGACTGGGGCGATGGAACCCAAAGCGGTGGGGTTGGTGTTTACGCACAACAGCACGAGTGGGACAACATCGACGGCGTGAGCCAAACGTTCAACCTCACCCTGTCGGTGTCCGACGGCATTAACGTTGGAACAAAATCCCTGCTCGTCCAAATCAACAACCGAATCCCGGTGCAAGTCTACGCAGAAACCATGACCACGATGACGTACACCAGCCTGGTCCTACCCGATGTGTTCGTCGACGACGACGGTGAAATCCTGACCTACGACTGGTCCTTCCCCGACGGCGTCCGTGTCGGGACCGGTACGCCGACTCGAAACGACGATTTCTCCACCGTGAGCAGCAGCGCCGTCAACCCGATCGTCGCCTGGGATGTTCCCGGCAACAAAACCGTCACGTTGACCGTGACGGACGACGACGGGAGCCAAGCCACCGCCTTGTTGAACGTCGTTGTCCTGAACCAAATGCCGGTGGCCACCTTTGACGTGCGTACGCTGTCGGCCACGGGATCACGAGAGATTGACTTCCGTGAGGAAGACGGGCAGGTCGACACTGCGTACGTGTTTGACGGTCTCGACAGCATGGACCCCGACGGCTCGGTGGGCGACTCCACTGACATTGAGGTCTGGAATTGGACCTTCTCGGACGGTACGTTTGGCGACCGACCGCAGGTCACGCACACCTTCACCACGCCGGGCGTGCACACCGTTTCGCTGGTGGTGACCGACAAAGACGGGCAACAGAGTTTCGCAAGAACGATGATCGTGAACATTGCGAATCCGCTCCCGATCATTCAAGTTCGTATCCTTGACGGCTACATCGGCGGTGAACTCATCACCACCTCCACCCCCTTCCCTGAAGGCTCCGTTCCAGACGGGTGGTCTCACACTTTCAACACAGACGGTGCGGTCGTCACGGCGCCCGAACGGATGCTCTATTTCGACTCCTCCGGAACCCGCGACGGCGATCGACAATTCGAGGGCAAGTACGTTCCGTTTGAGGTTGAATCACCCGATTGGAACGGTTTGGTGCAATACACGTGGGATTTCGGTGACGCCACGCCACTCGTCCACGAGGCCACGCCGTGGCACGCCTACAAACTCCCTGGCACGTACACCGTTTCGTTGACCGTCCGAGATGGATTTGGTACGGGCGATGTCTCCCGCCAAACCTTCACGGTGGTGGTCGACCATCCGCCCGAAGCACGAGAAATCTACGTTCCCGAGAACATTTTCGCCGGCTCCTCCATCTCCTTCGACGCCGATGTATTCGATGTTGAAGCAGGCAGTGAGATGGAAATCTATCGAGACATGGACGTCAATGACGGGTCCATCACCGAACGAAACGTGACGATTCTTACGCAGTTCACCATTCGTTGGGATTTCGACATCGAGACGGACACCGATGAAAACGGCGATCCTGCCGACGATTGGGAACTGCCGATCCCCGGGTCACAAATCCGCACCCTCCAGACCTGGGAGGCCACCGGGTTCTACACCGTGCTGGTTCAGATTTGCGACGGCATGGGTCAGTGCGACACCCTGACGGAAGACGTGGAGGTCGTCCCCGAGCCGGAAGGACCTCCCTCTTTGTCCGACTTCAGTGCAGACGAATGGAAGTCGTGGCTTGCGGANGCCGGTTCGGAACTCGCGACGTTCATGGCGCTCATCGTTGTCGCTCTGATATTGGGTTGGTTGGTCATGCGAGAGCCTTCTGCTCTTGAGGAGGAAGCCAAGGAGGCTGCCGAGACCTACACCGACATTGAACACGTTGAAACCCAAGGTGGCTTGCTTGGTATGGACCATCACATGCCACCTCCTGCGCCGAAAATCTTGTCCAAGGAAGAACGTCGAAATGACGACAGCGGATACGTTCGTCCGTTGCGTCGTCGTTGAGGGAATGTCCTAAAACCGAGCGGACCCGTGTGAGGGTGAGGTGAGCATGTGCGAATCGCAACGGCCGTAGCGTTTCTGGTGTTGCTGGCGACGCTGGCTTCGCCCAGCACCAGCGTGATGCCATCGGTCGAAGCCGCCTCAAATTGCGAGGGCGGGAGCGCTCCCGAGTGGAACACGACCCTGCAACGCCTCGCTCTGGTCCCGCACGCTTCGTACGGCGGCCCGATTTACTACGACGAGGTGTACTACGAGGACGAGGACGATCGCAAAGAGCCTGCGTCCAGCGGTCAAGGGGATGAATGGAACCCTGCTCTGCACCCCGAAGAGGCTTACATGTACAATCCGGTGTGGCCGCTTCCCACCCTCGACCCGTTGACCACCGGGCANTACGCCGTGATGGAAATTGGCAACGACAGTTCCGGTGTTCTTCGGATGAACCTTTCCAGCACCCATCGAACCACCTTCTGCATCACGCTCTACGAGATGGTTGACAACGCGACCGTTCCGGCCTCCGCCGACGTGTACCTGATGACGACCTCGCAGTACAATTCCTACGAGGAAGTGTACCGGATGATGCACGGCGGATGGTGGTGGGGCGACCTTGACATCGCTGGCGGCGATTCGGACCTGTTGAGCGACATTCCGCCTGAGTGGCGAAGTTTCAACCCCCTCGGGTGGCAATCCTACCGTGATGTTCACCAGTACGAACAACGAACCGAGGTCACCTTCTCNCTGGCGTTGGACTCACCGGAGGTCTACACTTCCCTCTTTGGCGGATCGGAATGGCAGGACTTCTACCTCGTGATTGACGCATGGGACAACACCAACGACGGCGACCAAGGTGCTTCGAACAGCGTCTTGGTGGCGGATGTCACCATCGTCCCGACCGAGCGTTCCGTCTTGCTCCCACCATGGACGGTTCCGCTGACGTTGTTCGTCCTTCTCGCCACCGTGGTCATCGTGCCCGTGGTGATGAACAAGCGGTACATGCAGGCCGGTCTGGACGGCAACACAACGGGTCAAACGACGGTTCCGGTGATGGAGCAAGCGGCCACTCGGGAAACCGAAGAACCGGTCAGTATTCCATGAGAGCCCAGGCGTTCTTCAGGTCTCGGATGTTCACGAGACCTTTGTTGGAGAGCTTGAATTCTGAACGAAGGGTGGCGTAGACCAGGGATTGTCCGAGCACGGGTGCATGGAGTCGAGCCCAGTCGCCGCCGTTGCCGAGGGCCATCATGGAGAAGGCATGGTTGGATCCTTTGAGTTCGTAGCTNGCTTCAACGATTTGCAGGGCATCCTGATGGTCGTTGACCGTGCCGCAGAACTTGAACACCTCGCCCTCTTTGGCGTGCTCGTTCACCATGCCGACGAGTTCTTCCGCACTTGGCGTGGTGTTGACATCGTGGATGGAGGAGATCACGCTGACACCGCCTGCGCTGGCTTGCTCGAGGAGGTTGGAACGGACGCTCTCCTCGATGGAGAGTTCCAGGTCCACCGTGTTCACGCCGGAGGCGATGCCTTTCTGGAGAATTTCGTGTCGCTGCCCCTCATCACCGGGGTAGTGCCCGCCTTCATCGCTCGAGCGAACGGTGAAGATGACCGGCAGGGGAATGCTTTCCTTGAGGCTTTGAATGGAAGCGTCAACGTCGATCGTGGCCATGTCGCGAATTGGCCACTCGGTTTCCGGGGGCATGACGTGCTTGACTTCGCCGTTTTCGTCTTCAACCGGCTGTGCTTCGGGTCGCTTGAGGTAGAGGCGATCAAATCGCACTTCGACGTAGTCGGCACCTGCGAGGTTGGCGCGAGCCGCTTCATCCGCCATTTCTTTCACGGTCGTGCCTTCAAGGGATACGCACACTTTTGGGTCAGCCATGGAGCCACCCACCTGACCTCTCTTCTTAACGCTCACGCTGACCTCTGCACCGCTTTTCCTTCATGTGGTCGGCCTCACAAGGATTGATCTTCGTTGAGGTCCATCAAGGCCTTTCAAGGGGGCTTCGAAAACAAAAAATGCTCCGCAAGTCATCGTTTACCTGTGAAAAAAAGAGGTAGGTTTATACCCCGTAATGAGCAGTGTATTTTGAAGGAGGAACGCGGCGTTTTTGGACTTTGAAATCTGCCCGCAGGCCCCCGATTTTAACACATTTTTGAGGTATTGAAATGAGCGAAAGTTACGATGCTGGCAGTATCCAAGTTTTGGAAGGGCTCGAGGCCGTTCGCAAGCGACCGGGGATGTACCTTGGCGACCCCCATGACGGCTCCGCCCTGCACCACTGCATTTGGGAAGTGGTTGACAACTCGGTTGACGAACATCTTGCAGGGTTCAACAGCACCGTCGAGGTGGTGCTGCACGCCGATCATTCGCTGTCCGTTCGAGACTACGGTCGTGGCATTCCGGTNGACCAACACGAAGAGTACGGCGTGTCTGCAGCCGAGGTCATCATGACCAAACTTCACGCCGGGGGGAAGTTCGACAACAGTTCCTACAAGGTCAGCGGTGGCCTGCACGGCGTTGGTGTCTCTGCGGTGAACGCCGTATCCGAATGGATGAACGTGGTCATTCATCGAGACGGCAACGTCTACAAGCAGCGCTTTGAGGCGGGNGTCCGGGNGACGGACCTCGAAACCATCGGNACGTGCGACGACACGGGAACCACCATCACCTTCAAGCCGGACACCACCATTTTCACCAACATCGTCGAGTTTGACTTTGACCAAATCGACAGCCGGTTGAAAGAGACCTCGTTCCTGAACGCCGGCTTGCGCATTGTCATCACGGACGAGCGCGGTGAGGAAGATCACACCGTTGAGCACCATTATGCCGGCGGCATATCGGAATTTGTGAAGCAGATCAACACCCGTCGAGAAACCCTTCACCCCGAACCCATCCTCATCTCTGGGGAGAAAGAAATCGAGAAGGGCCCGGTTACGGTTGAATTGGCGCTTCAATGGTCGGACGCCTTCAGCGAGAGCATCTACTGCTACACCAACATCATCCGCAACAAGGACGGCGGGACCCACATGTCCGGCCTTCGAACGGCGCTGACCAGCAGCATCAACGGCTATGCTAAGAAGAAAAAACTGCTGAAAAACGACGGCCTGTCCGGGGACGACGTCCGAGAAGGGCTGGCGGCCATTGTCAGCGTCAAGCACCCCGACCCGTCGTTTTCCTCGCAGACCAAGGACAAACTCGTGAGCAGCGAGGTGTCCGGTATCGTCCAAACGGTGGTCTACGAGAAGCTCAACGAGTACTTCGAGGAAAATCCTGCGGTTGGAAAACTCATCGTTGACAAGGCCGTGTTGGCCTCCAAAGCACGTGAAGCCGCACGAAAAGCCAGGGATTTGACGCGTCGAAAAGGCGTGCTCGAAGGCGGTGGTCTGCCGGGTAAACTTGCGGACTGCCAGTCCAGAAAGCCCGAAGAGTGCGAAATATACCTGGTTGAGGGCGATTCCGCAGGGGGCTCGGCCAAGACCGGGCGAGACCGTCGCACGCAAGCCATCCTTCCGTTGCGCGGGAAGATTTTGAACGTGGAGCGGCAAATGCACAACGTCGCGAAGGTCTTCCAAAACCAAGAAATCCAAACCATGATTCGTGCCTTCGGCGCTGGTGTTGGTAACAACGAGGGTGACGAAGGGGCGTTTGACACCTCGAAGTTGCGCTACAACAAACTCATCATCATGACCGACGCTGACGTCGACGGCGCTCACATCCGGACACTCATGCTGACCTTCCTTTGGCGGTTCATGCGACCTGCCATCGAAGGCGGCCATGTTTACATCGCACAGCCGCCGCTGTATCAGTTGAGCAAAGGTAAGATCAACCGCTATGCGTTCAGCGACGAGGAACGGGACGGCATCATCGATGAACTGCGAGGAGACAACCCCAGTGCAAAGATCGGCGTCCAACGCTACAAAGGTCTGGGTGAGATGAATCCTGAACAACTCTGGGAGACGACGATGAACCCGGAAACGCGGACCATGCTGAAGGTGACGGTCAAGGAAGCAGAGGAAACCGACCGTATGTTCGAGACGCTCATGGGCGAGGACGTGCCTGAACGTCGTGCCTTCATTGAGCGACACGCCAAGGAGGTGACCAACCTTGACATCTGAAGAAAACAACATCGAGGACGACGGAACGGCCGGGCCCGGCGAAATCATCCTGAACCATTCGCTCAACACCGAAATGAAAAATTCCTACATCAACTACGCCATGTCCGTCATCATCGGCCGTGCGTTGCCCGATGCTCGGGACGGCCTGAAACCCGTCCACCGACGCGTGCTTTACGGCATGTTTGAAGGCGGTCATACGGCCGACAAGAAATTCAGCAAATCCGCTCGTTCGGTGGGTGAGGTCATGGGGAAGTACCACCCTCACGGTGACCAGTCCATCTACGACACGATGGTTCGAATGGCGCAAGAGTTTTCCTTGCGCTACCCGCTTGTCGACGGTCAAGGCAACTTTGGCTCCATCGACGGCGATCCGCCTGCTGCCATGCGATACACGGAAAGTCGCCTGGACCGAATCGCCAAACACATGCTCGACGACATCAACAAGAACACGGTTGATTTCCAGCCGAACTTTGACGATTCGGAGGACGAACCCACCGTCCTTCCCGCGCGGCTCCCCAACCTTTTGCTCAATGGAAGTGACGGCATTGCGGTCGGTATGGCCACCCGAATTCCACCCCATAACCTGACGGAGGTGGCCGGTGCGGTGAATCTTCACGTCGACGCCATTTTGGAATCCGGCACGGACGACAAGCCCTCTATCTCTATAGAAGAGTACATGCAACACGTCAAGGGCCCGGATTTCCCAACCGGTGCATCCGTTCACGGCATCGACGGCATCGCCGACATGTACGCCACCGGAAAAGGGCGGTTTCACGTTCGTGCAAAGTGCGAGGTCTTTGATGATCAAAACGGCAAACGCATCGTGGTTCACGAAATCCCCTACCAGGTCAAAAAAGCCGACATGCTCGTTCAGATTGCAGATCTGGTCAACAAGGAAGTCGTCNTNGGTATACGCGACATTCGCGACGAGTCGTCCAAGGAGGGCATTCGCGTGGTCATCGAGGTCAAGAACAACGCCGACCCACACGCCGTGTTGAACCAGCTGTTCAAGTCAAGCCGCCTCCAAGAGTCGTACTCTGCGAACATGATGGGCATTCTTGACGGCCGACCCGTCTTGCTGAACCTGTCGACCATGATTCACACCTACGTGTCTCACCGAGAATCGGTGATCGAGCGTAGGGCTGTTTTTGACTTGGACAAAGCCAAGGCCCGAGCCCACATTCTCGAGGGGTTGGTGAAGGCACAAGACCGCATTGACGACGTCGTGGCGGTCGGCAAAGCGAGCGCGAGCAGGGAGCAATTCGAGAACGTGTTGCGGGGTGATGAAACCATGGCTGGCATCGATCCTTTCGATTTCAGTGAGGCACAAGCCAAGGCCATCGCCGAACGACGCTTGTACCAACTGAGTCGNCTTGACGTCNCCAAAGTNCAGGACGAGCACGATGAACTCAAGTTGGNGATNGCTGACCTCGAAGACATCTTGTCATCAAGGCCTCGCAGNCTGTCGATTTTGAAGGGAGAGATGGCTGAATTGGTCGACCGGCACGGTGACGAGCGTCGCTCCTTCATCGACCCCATGCCCCTGTCCATGGACCGCGAAGACCTCATCGAAGAGCGAGCGATCGTCATCACGCTGAGTGAAGACAACTACATCCGACACACACCCGTCGAGACCTTCCGAACCCAGAACCGCGGCGGCCGCGGTCTGAAGGGCGTCACCACGAAAAGCGAAGACACGCCTCAACTCATATCGGCGTGCTTCAGCAAAGATCGCCTCCTTATCTTCACCGACCAGGGGCGCGTCTACGGCCTGAAGGCTTGGGAAACGCCGCTCGGGAGCCGGCAGTCCAGAGGCAGTCATATTCGGAACCTTCTCGAAAGTCTACGAGAGGACGAGAACATCGTGAGCATCCTGCCCGTTTCCAGGGAACTCCTCGAAGAGCCCGACGACCACTACCTCCTCTTTGCTACACGATTGGGGCTCATCAAGAAAACTGCGCTCTCCGAGTACGTTCGCATCAATCGAAACGGGAAGTACGCCCTTCGGTTCAAAATCGAAGGCGATTCACTGGTCAACGTTCGTTCGGCGACCAACGAACACGACATCGTGATGATCTCGACCACCGGCTACGCATCGAGGTTTAGCTGCGGTGACATCCGTGCATCGGGTCGTGTGTCCGGTGGCGTCTACGGCATCAAAGTCGGCGACCGCAAAGGTTCCGGTGGCGGTATTGTCGCCGGTATGGTTGCGATGCTGAGCGCAAATGAGTACATCCTCACCATCTCAAAGTACGGCATGGCCAAACGCAGTCGATTGGGAACNGCGGAAAAAATTCACGACACNGACGCATCGGGNGCGCCGAAGTTTGAGGACGACGGNTCGCCAAAGATGGTCACGGACGGCTACCGAAGAACCAAACCNGGAGCCAAGGGTGTGCGNACGATGAAGCTGGATGAGGAGCATCACGATTCGATCATCAGCGTGCGGACCATTCCCGACATTGAGGACCATCTGTTCTTGCTGACCAAATCCGGCATGATGATTCGAATCCGGGTTTCCCAGACCAAGGAGACCAGCGGCAAATCGACCCGAGGCACACGGGTCATGGAACTGCGGGACAAGCAAAANGGCGGATTCACCGACGAGATCATCTTCTCCTCACGTGTTTCGGCCTCGCTGCTGGACGTGGAAGACGACGAGGAAGTTTCTGAACTCGGCGAAGAGGAATGAGGGGATAGCCTCGCAGTCCTGCCTCGGCGGGCCCGGGTCGGAGACCGTGTAAGCGACGCATTCAAACGGGGAGGCGATGTCTCCGGCTTGCTGAGGGCGNTCACCCCAGCGGTGAGATTGATGGACGAGCGTTCTTTGATTTACGACTGGAACACGGTTGAATACGANTTCAAGCGAAACGCTGCAAACCACCCCCACGGTGTTTGGTTTGACGACGAAACGCTTCGCGACGGTCTCCAGAGCCCCAGTGCACGCAACCCGACCATTGAGCAGAAGATCGAATTGCTCGGCTACATGGAGCAACTGGGCCTCCAAAAGGTGGACCTTGGTTTGCCNGGGGCCGGCCCGTTCCATCGCAACCACATCGATGCCATGTTGACCCACATTCGTGAGAACGATTACGCCATTCGCCCCGGCGCTGCTGTTCGAACCTTGATGGGCGATATCGAACCGCTGGTCGAAATGCAAGCCAAGCACGAGATGGAAATTCAAGCCTCAGCCTTCCTTGGCACCAGCCCGATTCGCCAGTACACCGAGGGCTGGACCATGGAGAAACTGATGGCCACCATGGAAAAGGCGGTTTCGTACGCCGTTGAGAACGACGTTCCGGTGATGTTTGTCACCGAGGACACCACCCGTTCCAACCCCGAGGATGTCAAGATGATCTACCAGCGAGCGATGGAACTCGGTGTTCGTCGCCTCTGCGTCTGTGATACGTGCGGGCACGTCACTCCCAACGGAGTCAAGAAACTCCTCGCCTTCATTGACGAGGAGGTCATCAAGGACGCCGGTTATCAGCGCCGAGACATCGAAGTGAACTGGCACGGCCATCAAGACCGCGGCCTTGGCGTCGCCAACAACATCGCTGCCGTGGAAGCCGGTGCAGACGTGATTCATGGAACGGCGCTGGGCGTTGGCGAGCGCGCAGGGAACGCCCCCCTCGATCAAACCCTGGTCAACCTGAAGCTGATGGGCGTCATCGACAACGACCTCACATTGCTCGACACGTACATGCAAAAGGCCAACGAGTACATTGAAGTCCCGCTGCCTCGAAACTACCCGGTGTTTGGCGAAGATGCCTTTGAGACCGGCACCGGTGTTCACGCCTCGGCCGTGATCAAAGCCATGCGAAAAGGGGACGACTGGCTTGCAGACCGTGTGTATTCCGGTGTCCCTGCGGGGGACTTTGGTCTCAAGCAAGTGATTCGCATCGGTCACATGTCGGGCCGTTCAAACATCATCTGGTGGTTGGAACAAGAAGGCATTGAGGCGGAGGAGGCGTTGGTCGCCCACTTGTTTGAGGTGGCCAAGAGTCAGAAGCGAAACATGCTCGATGAGGAAATCCACGCTGCTGTGGCGGCGTACAGCGCTTCCTGATCAGGCCTCTTCCTCGAAGTCCTTTTCTTCAACCGTGGGCTTGGAGCCGATCCACTCGGAGTCGATCTCACCGCCGCTCCACTCTCCGTCCAGTGAAATCTCGTTGATCTCGTGCTCTTCCCGCCACACGCGCTTGTCCAAACTTCCGTTGACAACGAACTGGCCGTTGTCATCGATTTGCTCCTCGAGCAGGGCGAAGTGTTTTGCAATCGGGAGGAAATGCCCCACCGGCATCCCTGCAGCGGTGAACGGGTTGGTGGCAGCACCGATGATGAGGCCGTCTTCCGGCGCCACGATGTCGACGGTCATCCCGGGAGTGGCCGGGTCAGAAATCGTTGCCACAACCTCGCCCTCTCGCATTACGCTCCCTGCCTGCACAAACATGTCGAGCAGCCCTCCTTCGGCGGCCCTGAGCCACGTGGAGCCGCTGGCCATGATTCGGAATTTGGGTCGTTGGGGGTTGCCGGGCACCATTCGCATCGAACGCAGCGCATTCATGACGCCGTGAACGGCGACCTTGACCGAAAGATCACCCAACGTATCGGCCCCGCCGCCTTCGTACGTGACCACCGGAATGTCGGCGGCGTTCCCCGTTCGACGCAGGGTTCCTTTCGAGGGGATGGAGTCCAAGATGATTTCAATCCCGAATGATTTTGCTAGTAAGTAGGAACTTGTATGTGTGAGGTCACAACGGACCTGCGGCATGTTCCGCCGCCCCTTCGCAGCGCTGTGGATGTCGATGATGGCGTCGCTGTCCTCCACCAGATTGGTCCAGACTTGGTGGGCGACACGACGCGTGGTTGAGCCTCCGGGGTCGCCGGGGAACTGGCGGTTGAGGTCCCGCCCGTCAGGGAAGTACCTCGACTTCATTCGATAACCCGGGAGGTTCACGATGGGAACGATTCGCAAGGTTCCTGCGAGGCCTTTGGGATCAAGCGGCTTTCCCTCGTCGGTGAAGGCGTTGCTCAAGAGATGCGTGCAGGCCGAGGGACCGGTCAACTCATCGCCGTGAATCCCACCGATGATCGTGATGCAAGGTCCGGGCCGCGCACCGTGGATGATGGTGACGGGAATGGGCCAAGCATCGCCCAGACTGACGTTCAGCAGGGGCAGGTGAACGGTGCGGAGGGTGCCGGGTTTGATGCGTTTCCGATTGAATCGAATATCACCCCATTCGGACGTTCGGTCCCAATCGGGGCGGTCCTCCGTCTTGTGTTCCTTCATCGCTTCATCGATGGCGGTGCGTCGTCGTTTGGGGAGTTCATGGGCCACGCGGACTTTGCGCACGGTTTTCTTCTTCCGGTTGCCCATGGTGCTGCCACGTCCTTGCCCGTCATGAACGCTCCGTTTTGCTGCCGAGGGAAGAACCATCTATCGGGTTGGCTAAGTTCCCCGCATGAGCGATGTCAGTGTTCAACGGACCTATGCGCCGAACTCGATTTGTTTTGGATGCGGACCTGCCAACGAACAAGGTCTGCAAATCGACTCCTACCGTACCGATGACGGCTTGCGCATGGAATTTCATCCTGCAGAGCACCACCAAGCCTTCCCGGGGATGGTCAACGGTGGGATCATCGGGACGCTCCTGGACTGCCACGGAAATTGGGCAGCGGCCATCGCCTTGATGGATGCACACGGCCTCGAAGAACCGCCCTGCACGGTGACGGCCTCCTACGATGTTCAACTTCGTCGACCCACGCCTCTCGGGGCAACGTTGACGGTCAACGCTCGTCCAAGCGAGGTGCTGGATGACCGCGTTCGCGTCTCGCTGACGCTGGAGGCGGAGGGGAAGGTCTGTGCCACGGGAAGCGGGCTCTTCGTGGCCGTGAAAGAAGGTCATCCAGCCTACCACCGTTGGTCCTGAGGCATGCCCATGGCGCGCGCTTCTCCCCACCAGTTGGACGTGCTCATCACCCTGCGCTACGAAGTCATGACCGTCATGGAGGACGTCGGTTTGCTCGATGCCGAACAACGAAACCTTCTGCTGGACGTCCCGCTGGGCGTTCTGCGTTCGAATTCCACGCAACGGCACGGCGTCACTCGATGGAAGGCGGACCAAGACGGTCAACTGACCGTTGAGGTGGTGGATTTGAACCCGCATCTGTTGGACGAAGCATGGCGGGATTATGCCGCCTTCGTGTTGTTTCATGAATTTCTTCACGTCATGGGATACCGGGCCCATGACCGAGTCTTCAGAACGCTGGAATCCATGTGGCCCGATGCCGAAGCCTCGAGCCGCGGGAAGGCCTTCACGCACGCCAGGCGCATGGCCAGAGCAACGTGGCACTGGGTCTGCTCGACGTGCGATGAGCGCTATCCTCGGCAGCGGCGAAGCGGGGGCAGGTACATGTGCAGGCGATGCAAGACGGTCTTGGTCGACCTGCCCGGTCAGGACATTGAATGAAATACTGGCGTTCTATCCTTGAAGCGATGAAGCCAGCACGTCGTCATCAACTTCGGTGCGTCGTGGTGGCCTTCTGCTTCCTCTCGCTTTTGGCTCATCCCTCGTTGTTGACGGCCTCCGCCGGTGTCACGCAAGAAGACGGGGACCTGTTTTTGTCATGTCGAGCGGACAACGACTGCGTGCTCACGCCCACGCCGATCGGTGAAGAGCAGGTCTCCGATCAGACCTTTGCCAACGTCGTTCAACCCGAAACCGTCGTGTTTGAGTTTGTCATGGACCCCCCTCAACACCACGTTGCTCTGCTGCCGGAGGTGCTGAAGGAACTCGAGATTGATTTCAAGCATCAAACCGAGGCGGGAAGTCTGTTCCGACCGGCCATGGACCTGCGGCTGGTGCTGGGTGACAACGTGAACGAGTGGAACTTCGAGGCGAGTAACCTCCCCGAGGTGGCCTCCACGCCCTACCGCATGGAGAACGAACCGCTCGACCTCGATGAAGGCCGTGTTTTGTGGGAGGACGCACCCGTCCGTCTGCTCATCACGGTCACGCTCGACCGACCGGGAACCTGGTCGCTGAACATGAGGGGCGCCTCTGTGTTGCGGTTGGACGTTCCTTGGTCCATGGACGCCTCGGCGGTTGACCAAGATGAACCATCGTCAAGGACGCAACCGGTTTCCACAGACTTTGAGGACGTACATCGTGGTGCCTTGGTCGGGGCGGACCACGACTGCTGGGCGTTTGAGGTCGAGACCCATGAGGTGCTCCGTCTGCTCGTTGAGTGGGAACAGGTCCCCATTGAAATTGAGCAACCGCACCCGATTCCCGACCTGATCACGGCCTCCGGTCGCCTGTCGCCAACGCCGGAAGTGGTGGTGGACGACGACGGTGCATCGCTTCGCATGACCTATCGTTGGCGCGCCCTCCCCGTCGGGGATTACACGCTGTGCATGCACGGCTCCCCTGACAAACTCCAACCCTACGCTTGGACGGGTGTTTTCGGATACGAGGGGATGGGGCCAACCGATCCGACGGGGTTTGAGGCGGCCAGCTATTATCCACAAGGCGCAGCCTTCGTTGGCGACGCCTCCAACCCGATGACCCTTGACAACCAAGGTCCGGGCATGCTGCTGGTATCCTTGCTGATGCTTGCGGTGTTTTCCCTGGTGGCCCTCCGACCCACCACGGCTTACGGTGTCCGGTTTGGTTTGTTCGTGCCCGGCGTGCTGTTGCTCATCGTTGGCGGCGTCCTGCATCCGGCGTTGGCGATGGTGAACGAAGTGCAGCATCCTGACGAAATCACGGTTGAGGACCTGATCGACATGCGCCTGCAGCAACTCTGGGACATCTCGGCCGAAGGTGTTCCCGAACAGACCCTCGCCACGCACACGGGGGCCACGTGGGGCATGCTGGAGGGTGAACGATTCAGAATGAAACTCGACGTCAACGAGGCCATTCCAACCGACGATGGTCGCTGGCAACTCGTGGTGCCCGAATTGGAATCCCTCCGGCTCGACCAGGCGATTTTCGGTCAGGTCGCAGAGGGCCAAACTCAACAAACACAAGAGGGCATGCTCGAGGCTCAGACCGTGCGCTTCATTCTCCTCGCCGGTCGTTCGCTGCTGCTCGATTTGCTGATGCTCGAGGCCATGCTGGTGGTGGATGACGCCCCTTCCTCCTCGGTGTTCCACATCGACGTAGAGATGGTGTCTGCACCTGCCAGCGGTTCAATCGCCGCCCCTGCGTGGGCGACGCGGCCCGCCTCCGTTGACGCCAACGATTGGGTTCGCCTCCAGGCATCGCTCTTTCCCGAGCGAATCACCATCTCCCTTTGCGACTGTGACTTGGACTTGCTCGACGTGAACTTCATTCCGCCCAACGGCTTTGACAGTCGGGACGTCCCACCCGCATGGGGTGTTGAAAGCGCCAACGGGCTCGTGCCTTACGGAGGTGCGATGATGCTGACGGGCCTGGTCCTTGGTTTGGCCGCCACATGGGTGGAAGTGCAGCGGAAATCCAAAGCGGAAGCCCTGGCGATGGACTACGCTCCAAAGGGAGACGGTCGATGGCAATGATCAGTTTCCACCGGCCTTGTCAAGCTCATCGCTCACGGCTTGGGCGGTGGCTTCTTCGGTCATGTTGGCGGCCTTGGCTGCCGTTTCGATGGACTTGGCTTCGTCGGCGGTGATTTCACCGTCGGCCGCTGCCGATTTGATGGCGGCCTTCACGTTAAGATCAGCCGCTTCCTCGTCGGTGATACCGAGCGCTTCTTGGAAGGATTTCAATTCCTTGAGTTCCCCTTCGGTGATGACGCCGTCTTCCCAAGCCGATTCATAGGCGTGGACCAAAAATTCCCTGTAGGCTTCTTGATTCAGAAGAACGTCTCGAATCAAACCGGTGTCGACGCCTTGGTCGTTGTTGACCATGTCGAGCAAAGCGATGGAGCGGCGAACCTCTTTCACGGCCATGTCTTTGAGCCCGTGGCCCGCCCAAACGGCACCGGCGGCGACCACGGCGGCGGCGAACCAGCGCATGATGTCGGGGTCCACGAGGCTGCCCGGTTCCACGAGGTGGAAGATGCCCAAGACCACCATGGCAGCCCCGCACATGACTTCGACCCAATCGTTGAGGTCGGGCTCGTCATCAAACACGGAAAGTCGTTCTTCGACCATGGCATCTCGGTCGTCGCTCATGGCTTGACCACGAGCAGGTGGGCCTTCTAAGTGTCGGCATTCCAGAAGGGGCGTTGTCCTTTTGAACCGCTGCCCGATATGAGACGGTATGGAGGTGGCAGAACGAGCGGTTTCGTCGTTGGACCTGCCCGCATCGTTTCGGTCGTTTCTCACCGATGTCTGGGGCATCCATCACCTTCATCCGCCCCAAGCAGAAGCCGCTCCGTCCATCTTGACGGGCGACAACACCCTGGTGGCCATCCCGACCGCATCTGGTAAGTCACTTCTTGCCTACATGGGGATGGTCAAGCGCCTTTCTGAGGGGCATGCGAGGTCGAAGGCGATTTACATCGTCCCGCTCAAAGCGCTGGCGATGGAGAAGTACGAGGACTTGAGCGCCGTTGCGCAAGCGATGGGGTATTCGGTCGGCCTTGGCATCGGTGACGCGACAGCCGAAGCAAAAAACATCGACGACTGCAACATTCTGGTCTGCACCTCGGAAAAATTGGACTCGTTGTTGCGCCACCGCGCGGAACTGGTGTCCGACGTGTGCTGCGTTGTGGCCGATGAATTCCATTTGATGAACGATGGCACTCGCGGACCAACGCTCGAAATCAACCTCACGCGACTGCGCCACATCAAACCCGACGCACAGATCATCGCCCTTTCGGCTACGGTGGGGAATTCACCCGACCTTGCTGAGTGGTTGAACGCCAACCTGATCCAGTCGGACTGGCGTCCGGTGGCGCTTGAGTACGCCACGTTCCATGACTTTCACGTCGAACCGAGGAAGATTCAGTCTCCCGGTGATGAAAGCGAGCATGACCAACTGAGCCCGCCGCGGGACCTCGAGGGTCTCAAGAGCCACCCGGTTTGGAGCGTTGTTGACGACGGCCTCACGCAAGGGGCGCAGGTCCTGATGTTCGTGGGCACTCGGAGAAGCGCACAGTCCGAAGCGAAAAACCTCGCCAAGCGCGTTCGCAAGCGGCTCGAAAAAGAGGACCCTGAGCGTTTGGTGGCCCTGAAAGCGTTGGCCGAGCGGTTGACGGGGAGGAGTCAATCCAACCTTGCCGAACAACTGGCAGCCTGCCTCGCGTCGGGCGTTGGTTTTCATCACGCAGGGCTCACCAACGGTCAGCGAAAAGACGTCGAGCAGGCCTTCAAAGACGGGCTCTTGGTGGCGCTGACCGCCACACCGACCCTCGCCGCAGGCGTGAACCTCCCGGCACGACGCGTGCTCGTTCGGGACCTCAAACGATGGGACGACGGCATGAGTCGGCCGCTCCCCGTGATGGAAGTTCGCCAAATGTTGGGGCGTGCGGGCCGACCCAAATACGACACCAAGGGCGAGGCGTGGGTGTACTGCAAGGGCACGGACGGATGGGAAGTGGCCGACGCGGTTTCTGACCGCTACTTCTTCGGTCCCATCGAAGACATCTCCTCCAAACTGGCCTCTGAGCCGGCGCTCAGAATGCACGTGCTGGCCAGCATCGCCACCGGCGGACTCGTCCACAAGGGTTCGATTGAACACTTCTTTTCGTCCACCTTCCTCGGCGCATCGATGCCGCTCTCTCAGTTGAGGGAGCGGCTGAATTCAATGCTCGACTGGTTGGTTGAGGAACGGTTTGTGCGTCGTTGCGGCCCGGACGAACACTACACGCCGCGCTGGGCCGATGATGCAGTCGACGACAACGAAGCGTGGGACGACACGGTACCGAATTGGGCAACCAGTGCGCATCAGACCCAAGGGGTTTCTTGGCAACCTGAGGGCCTGAACAGGCCAGCACCGTCGAAACACAACAGCGCTCACGGTGAACCCTCCTTCGGTTTCTCCCGTGCCACAGCCCTGCAATCAACCGGAGGTTGGGTCCAGCCACACGCAGAGGACGGCCCGGACATGCGATACGAAGCCACCGCCATGGGCGAGCGTGTTACGCAGCTTTACCTCGACCCGCTCTCCGCCTCCATCCTCCGTCGGGGGCTTCGTCGTGCGGTTCGTCGTCGAGTGCGAAACGATGCTCCGGTTACGGACTTCGGCTTCCTTCATCTGGCTGTGGCCACCCCGGATTTTGTCTCGCTTTGGGCCAAATCTGCAGATTTTGAGGTGAATTCCCCCACCTGGCTCAAGGCCAATTCAACCGAGGATGAACTCTTGGTCGAACCCGGGTATGCGGAGGCGATGTTGAGCGACATCAAGTCGGCGTGGATGGTGGAAGAGTGGACCGAAGAAACCACGCTCAGGCAACTGGAAAAAGAACTTGACGTGCTCCCCGGTGACGTTCACCATCGAATCGATCTCATGGGTTGGCTGCTTGCAGGCGCTCAACAAGTGCTGTTGACCGACGATGTGTTTGCCGAGGAGCACCTCCCCGTGGTGGGCCAGCTCGTTCAGGACATCAGCACGCTTCAACAGCGGGTTCGACACGGGTGCAAGGTGGACTTGCTTCAGTTGGTCAACATCCGCCACGTGGGCCGCCAGCGTGCGCGGGAACTGGCGGCCATGGGCATGCGAGAACCGAAAGACGTGCTTCGCATGCCCGCCAAAACTCGGTCTGAACTCCTTTCCAAACGTGGCTGGGGGCCCGTGTTGCTCGACAAGATCTTCGCAGAGATCGAGCGTGTTCTGAAACGGACAGCCGCTTCACCAACACCCGCCAAGCGAGGAGATGATGCGCCTTTGGCGGGCGAACGGTCTGAGCATGATTGAAATCTACGGGCTTGCTGGCACGACCTGATGAGCATCCCACCGTTCCCGCTGGTTGGCGTCCATCTCCAGGGCATGGCGGCCAGCGAGGCGATCAAGATGTTTCTTGACCAACGTCCCGACGAGCGTTGGGTGTTGCTGGGTGAGCACGCCGCTCAAGGTGACGACCAACTGTGGACGGCGTGGATTCAAGCGACGAGGAATGAACTGAGGGGCACCATGGTGGCAAGGACGGTCGATGCCGAATTCCTCCGGTACCTGGCAGGCACGCACCACATTTCCGAAGCCTTCGCTCGGGCCGGCGTGAAAGACGGGCAGGAAAACGCATGGATTCTTCATCTGCCCTTGGCGGAAGGACGAGCCAACGATCTGGGTCATCTTCAACCAATAGCCTCCTCAACAGGAGCGTTTGAGGAACACCACCGCTCGTTGGTTCAAAGCCTCAAATGGACGCTCAACGGCAACAATGCATCGTATTCTATAGAAGGTACTCGTCTTTTGGGTGTTGACCTTGAAGGGTGGTCAGACGACCGTCAAATCGAGTCCTTGGTCGCCCATGTCTTGATGGCCGACGACCAAAGTTCATCTCACCGTTGATGGGAGGGTTGAAAGGCTCCTTGGTGGTGCCAAGGCCATGGTCATGGCAGCGAAGCAAAACGATGGACATCGCCCGACAACCGGACGGTACCTCGACCAAGACAAAGTGAGGAAAGCTTTGGACGCCGCCACCGCTCACGGCGCCAGTTATGCCGAGGTCCGTGTCGTGGCCCTCACCGAATCCACCGTTGCGATGCGTGACGGTGTTCTGGAGCGTGCCATTCCCGGACAAGAACTCGGCATGACCCTCAGGGTCCTTGCCGACGGTGCTTGGGGCGTTCATTCCACGACGGATCTCGCTTCGCTTCCCGACCAGATCGAATCCACCACTCGTTTGGCCAAAGCGGTTGCAGGACGTCGTTCTCCCGGCGAGCGCCCCAAAGCGCTGGCCGAGGTTCCAATCATCCAAGACGAGACCCACTGGCGCTCCGTCCTCGATGTTCGCCACACCGAACTTGACGAGAAGATGAACCTGATGAACGACATTTACCGAGGCGCCACCGGCCACGACGACATCGTCTCCGTGCGAACCGGCTGGAGCGACGAGCACATTCACACCGAACTGATGACCACCGAAGGCATGGACCGGGTGTGGTCCTTCCAGCGGTCGCTCGTTCACGGCATGGTGACGGCACGGCGAGACGGAGAAGTGGTCTCTTACCGAACCCGGCACGGAGGCCAGGGCGGCTTGGAGGTCATCCACGCCTGCGACCTCGTCGGTTTGGGTGAAGCCGCCCAGCGAGCGGCCTTGCGTCTGCTCGATGCCGAACGTTCCCCCTCAGGAAAACTTCCGCTCATCGCGGACAAAGATTTGACGGGCGTCTACATCCATGAAGCGCTCGGCCACCCCTGTGAGGCTGATTTGGTGGCGGCCGGCGATTCGTGTTTGGACGGAAAACTCGGTCAGAAAATTGGCAACGAACTCGTAACCGTGGTGGACGACCCAACCATGATGGGCGGCTACGGTGCTTACCCTGTGGACGATGAGGGCGTGAACACCCGCGAGAAAGTCCTCATCAAGAACGGCGTCCTCACCGAGTACCTCAATCACCGAGAAACCGCCCACCATTTCGACGTCGACCCCAACGGCGGAGCGCGTGCGCAAGACGGCCTTCACCACCCTCTTGTTCGCATGAGCAACACCATGATCCAAGGCGGTACCCACGCCGACATTGACGAACTGATGGAAGACATCCAGTACGGCGTTTACGCTTGCGGCACCCGCGGGGGCCAAGTTGACACCGGCCGGGGTTCCTTCCAGTTTGCGGCGCAGGAGGCCTGGCTCATCGAAAACGGGGAACTGACTCGCCCCTTGAAAGACGTGAGCGTGAGCGGATTGACCCTCGAAATTCTCAACAACGTGAACGGTCTCACCCGAGACGCTTCCTTGGCATCGCCCGGCTTCTGTGGGAAAGGACAGACCGTCCCCGTTGGAGACGGCGGACCCGTGATGCGAATCAGTGAAGCGTTGGTGGGCTGAAATGCTTCCAGATGGAGCCGAAGACCGACTGTTGGCCAGTGCTAACATCCTTGCTGACGCCTGCAAATCCAGCGGTGTAGCGCAATGGGATCTGGTGGGCTTCCAATCCTACGGTCATCAACTGGACATTGAGGCGGGGAAAATCACCATGGCCGCTGGCGGTGGTGAGGGCGGCTTTGGCGTTCGTGTGGTTGACGGCGGGCGGTTTGGTTTTGCTCACCTGGTTGACGTTTCTGGCGCACAAAGGGCCGTGGAACAAGCGGTGGCCATCGCACAAAAATCTCCGTCCATCAAGGGCTTTGTTCTCCCTTCCGAACAACCCGCCCAACAGGTCGGAGGTCGGATGGATACCTCGCTGTTGGATTTGAGTCCTGAAGACTTGCTCGAGCAGGCCGACACCGTTCTCTCTGCGGTTCACTCGCTCGATGAGCGAGCGGTGGTGACCGGTGGAGGCGTTGGTATTTCCGCTACCGCCGGCTGCATGATGAACAGCGAAGGCGTGCTGTCAACCGGCATGACGACATCCCACGGCCTCGGCCTTCAGGTGACGCTCGACGTGGACGGTGAACTCACCAGCTCCTACCAGGGGGCGTCAAGCCGTTCCAAACTCCCGGATGTTCCGGAATGCGTAGAACGAGCGGTTCACTGGGCTCAAGTAACTCAAAACCCACTCAAGGTCGAAAGCGAGGCCGTGGATGCCCCCGTTCTCATGACCAGTGAAGGGTTTTCGCCGCTGTTTTCCATGGTCGTTCCGCCCGCCATGACTGGAGAAAAGATGGTGCGAAAAGAATCGTTTTGGTCCGACCGGCTCGGCCAGCAGGTCATCAACCCCGCTCTCTCCATTCACGATAACGGCGTTCTGGAGGGCGGCATGTCCTCGGGCTCAAGGGACGCAGAGGGCGTCCCTCGTCAGCGGCAAGTGCTGGTTGAAAACGGCCGCTTGGCGACCATGTTGTGGTCCACACGGGACGCTGCACAGCAGGTGGCCGAAGGCCGAGTGGATGCAGCGGCTTCCACCGGTTCAGCGACCTCCGGAAGTCACCAGTCGCCACCGTCCACCGGCTGCACTGAGTTGTTCCTCACTTCGGCGGAAGCCCCACGCACGACCGACGAACTTCTGGCTCACATGGGCGATGGCTATGTGGTCAACAGCGTCATGGGAGCGCACACGGCCAACCCCAGCAGCGGTGATTTCTCCGTGACCACCAGTTCCATTCTCAAAGTGGAGGGAGGGGAGATCGTTGGAGCGCTCAAACAGGCCGGACTATCAGGCAACTTGGCGAAAGCCCTCAACGGAGCCGTTGTGCTGGGCGATGATGTCCGCCGCCAGGGGTCGTACTCCTCCGGTAGCATGCACTTGCCCGATGTCTTGCTCATGGACGGGTTGCGCGTGAACCCCGCATAAGCGGCCATGAACTCTCACGGGATTCTTTATGTCCTGTCGTCGTTGGTGAGATGTCCCATGGAGGTCAAGGGAGTGTCCAATCTTAACCAACCCGCACGAAAGCCCGCCGCCTGTTCTCCGTACAGGCCAAGAACAACAACGCCTGTCGGGGTGAGTCGACGTGTCTGAAGAAAAGTACGCCGACTACATCCAAGCGGTGCTCAAGGAATGCCCCGATGCCAACCCTTCCGAGGTGGCCGAGGCCTTTGCAAAGTACGAAGAGGAATTTTACATCCCTCCACAAGACGCCATGCGCTCCGTTCTTCGCCGATTCCAAAGCGGCACCACGCCAGCCCCTACGGGCGGCGGGAGCCAAACGCGACAGACGAAGAAAGTCGCTGGTCTCTCCGAATTGACCGGGACGGACCGTGATGTGGAAATTGAGGTCGCCATCGTCTCGCACAACATCCGCGATCAGATGATTCGCGGCGAAGAGAAGCAAATCGCCTTCGGAATGCTGGAGGACAACCCGTGGGAAGAGAACGGCCAGCGAACCCGCTGGGACTACAAAGATTGGGGCCCTCACGCCAACCTCGCCGCCGGCAGCATCGTCCGGGTCGAAGGAGCGAGCGTCAACGAATACAACGGGAAGATGTCTCTGAACATCAACCAGTCCACTCGAATCGTCGTGCTCAAAGAGGGCGTGGCCACGCCCGTGTCGTCCAACGACCCACTTGACATCAGCGCCATTCCGAAGGAGGGGTACATTTGCGTGGTTGGCCGGGTGCTTGCCAGCCGACCCGACCAAATTCACCGAAAAGACGGCTCGGGTTCCATCGATGTCGTTCGTGGTCGACTGGCCGACGACACCGGGACCATCGGGTTCCTTTCGTGGGAGCCTTTTGACCACGACGTCGGCACGTTGCTGAAGATCGACGGCGCTCAGGTTCGAAGCTTTCGCGACACGCCAGAGCTGAATTTCGGCCGAACCACACGCATCGAGGTCTTCCACGATGCAAATTTCGCAGATTTGGAGACCTTGGCAGCGAGCACGATGACCGAGGTGGCCGCCCTTCGCGACGGCTCCAGGGACGTTGACGCCGTGGTCCAAATCACGGAGATCACCAAGCGGACCTTCAATCGAGACGGNGAGGAGAAATTTCTCTGGTCGGGTCAAATCGCCGACCCAACGGGCCGCTGCCGCATCAGCATCTGGGACGCCCTGCCCTTCGATGAGGGTGACCTTCCCGTCACGGTGGAGGTGAAGGGTACTCGGGTCCGTGCCTGGCAAGGCATCCCGGACATCACGGTCGATAACGCTGAACAGATCACCGTTCTGGAACGTCCACCTTGGGATGCCGACATGGATTTGACGAATCACGCCGTTGATGTTCCCCTCAGCGATGTGGTCGCTGGACCCAGCCGTGTGGGCATGAAAACGAGAGGCATGCTCGTGAGTGTTCGAGAGGATTCCGGTTTCATCAAGCGTTGCACGGAATGCCGCCGTGTCCTGCGGGACGGTGCGTGTTTCGACCACGGTGCCAACGAGGGAACGGAAGACGTTCGTCTGCGCCTCGTCGTCGACCATGAAGGGGTCACGGCGGCGGTGCTGGTCAACAAAGAAGCGTCACTCGCTGCGCTCGGTCTCTCACTGGAGGAGATGCGCGCCAAGGTGGAAGAACTGGGCGACGTCGGTTTCGTTCAGCACGTACGAGAACTTCTTCTCGGGCGNAACATCGCCGTCTCAGGTCGCAGCATCGTTGACGACCAGGGGGCCATGGTGCTCGCCGACGGCTTTGAGGTTGAAGCGCACGACGCTCAAATGCGAGCGAGTGAACTCCGGATGCAATGGGGGTGGGCCTGATNGAGCGCGCACGTATCGCACGGCAACCTGCTCATCTTCTGCTGGCCTCGGAATTTGGAAGCGCAACCCTTCACGAGAAAGGGTCGGGGGAATACGACCCTTCCTTCATCATCACCAAACTCGGCGCCAAAGTCAACCGAATCGTGGCCGCAGGTCTTCTCGAACGTCTTGAGTTGCGGGAGACCAGTAACGGATCTTCTCTGTACCAGGGCCAACTCCGAGACCCCACCGGTCTCCATTATTTCTCGGTCGGTGAATACAACTCGGAGATGATGCAAGAACTTGCTCACCAGTGGACAGAACGCCTTGATGACGGTGAACCGTTGCTCGTGATGATGACTTCGAAAACCCGATGGTACCAAACCGACGAGGGCGCCGTTTACACCTCACTTCGCCCCGAGGAGGCCTGCGTGGTCACCCGCGAGGTCTACGCAAACTGGCTTCTGGACGCCTGCGAGGCCACGATGGCTCGGATGAATCAATTCACGGCTTCGCTTGAAGTCGAACCCACGCTGGATGCCTACGGGCGTGTGGGTCTTCCAACGAGCCTTTTGGCGGCTCGAAATCACTACGGTGAGGTGGATTTGGAACCGTTCAAATTGAACCTGATGCAAGCCCTTGACATCGCAGAAGGCCGAATTGAGGCCGCCACCACGCCACCACCGATGATGTCGCTTCCCGATGGCGATGAGGCCGCTGCAGATGGCGCCGGCGAAGGTGGGCAGAGTGTCGAAGCCTTTCTTCTCCAGGCCATTGGCCACCTCGATCAGGGCGAGGGTGTCACGTTCGACACCCTGCTGAAAAACGCCGTGGCGCGCGGATTTGTCCGCGAGGTCGCCGAAGCCAAACTGGACGACATGCTTGACGCTGGAACGCTGAGTGAACCACGCTTCGGGTGGTTCCGACTGACTGCCTCTGAGTAATCCTGCTCCAACACATTCAAGTCCTTCTCGCACTGTGGAAGGCACAGGGGTCAAACATGGCTGGAATGGATTTCTTTATCCGACCTGCAACCGGGACGTCGAGTTCGGATTGGGTGCGCATTGCAAACGCTGACATCAAAGTCCGTATGACCCGGCGCCTCACGCGAACCGTGGTTCGAGGGCAAGAAGGTGATGACCTTCACGATGAGGGCTCTGAATCGACATTGTACACCGTCCGAGGNGAGTTGTCCATCGACGAGTACAAGCGCATCGTGGCGATGTTTAGGACCGGCCAACCGTACATCCACGATCCTTTCGAAGAGCGAGATGTCAAAGTGATCTTCGCCGTGATGGAGTACGACAGCGCCAACGAAGGGTTCCACTTTGAACTGCTTGAAGACGTGATTTGAGGGGGCCACGAGGCATGCGCAAGCTCGACGAAAAGCGTGAACTTCTCTACGTCATCCGTACATTCGACGTGCTGATGTCGTCGGGTGTCGGTCTTGAAGCTGCCATTCACACCATTGGAAAGGGTGGCTACGGCATCATCTCGGAGGACTTCTCATCCATGATGAAGCGGCTGAGAAAAGGCAGCGGTGGCGGCCTCGACACAGAACTGAAGGCCATGATGAAGAAGGCTGAATCGGCCGGCTACAAGCGACTGCTGAACACGCTCTACACCAACGTCACGCAGAACACCGACTTGGTTGAGACCCTGAAAAAGCAGGGGGCTCGAATTGAAGAGGAGCGGACAGCGGACGTTGAAAAGTACATCGAGGAACTGGGTGGCGTCCCCGAGACCTTGCTTTCTATAGGCATGATTGGNCCAATNATTCTCTCAATTGTAGGCCTGGTGCCGCAACTCATGTCGGGGGACCTCGGGGCCTTCATGTCCCTGCCAGATTCTTCGACCATCAACGCCGTGGTCAACATGGGGCTCCTTCTGACGTTGCTGGCCATGGCGGCCGTGGGCATCAAGGCCCACACCAAGGACCCGGGGTTGTGAGGTGAGCGCATGATCTTCGGTGTTCTTGAATCCTTCAACGATTCGCCGTTGCTGCTCTATCTCGCCGTGATTTCCATCGCCTGCATCGGTGGAGGCATCCCGCCCATGCTGGAACGCCGTCGTCGCCGGTCCATCGAAAACCAACTGCCAACCTTCCTTGAGGCGCTCTCTGATTCGGTTGGGGCTGGCCGTGGTCTTCAGGAAGCCATGATGGAACAGTCGGAATCCAACGATGGACTCCTCGCTTCGCTGCTGGCTGAAACCCTCAAGGAAGCTCATGCCTCTTCGTTTGAAGCCAGTCTGCAGGCGTTTGCGGCGAAGACCCGCTCGTCGCAGGTGCAACGCGTGATGATGCTCATCGAGACCGCCATGCAGCAGGATTCCTCTCTGCGGGACATCTTGACCGATTTGAGCAGGGATTACGAACGCCTCAACGACCTCATGAACCGGCGAGAGACCGAACTCTCCGGTCGCGGCATGCTCATCATCATCTTTGTGAGCGTTGGCTTACCCGTGCTGATCGCCTTCATTGTCGGACTGTTTGCTCCCGCCAGCAAGGGGTTCCAAATCACAGCGTTCAATCAGACGTTCAGCTTGTTCTTCGCCGCCGCCTCGGCGGTCGCCGTCGGTGTCTCAGGCCGCATGATGGGCCGCCTCAAAGACACGCTGTGGTGGCTGCCCATGTGGATGGCGATTTCGATGGGCCTCTATCTCGGGGCCGTCAAAGCAGTTGGAGGTTGAACCATGTCTGAACAAATTCTGGANCAATACGGTCGAGTCACGATTTACACCGAAGCCAATCACCCCTCGCCCATTTACCACGTGGACGGCGACATCCAACCCAACCCCTACGGCGACCTGGCCGCTTTGTTTGAGGACGACGCGCTGGAAGAAGTGATGTACAACGGGGGTACGCAGTGCGTCAAGGTCGCGCACCGGAACCACGGTATGTGCCGAACCAACATCTGGATCGACGACGANTCCGGCCTCCAGATTGCNAAGAACATCGCTTCGTTCACCAACGTTCCCTTGGGCGATGGCCCCGGTTTGGTGCCCATCTTTGACGGTCGTCTTCCCGACGGTTCCCGTGTGAACGGGACGATTCCACCGGTTTCACCCGANGGACCGACGCTTACGATTCGTAAGTTCAAGGAGGATCCACTGACCATGATTGACCTCGTNAACTTNGGAACGGTGAANGCACGTTTGGCCGCCATGATGTGGGTNTGGATCGAGGGACTCGACAGTCGCCCTGCCAACTTCGTCATCGCCGGTGGAACGGGGTCCGGTAAGACCACCACCCTCAACTGCCTCGGCATGTACATCCCTTGGTCGCGCCGCTTGCTGACGGTGGAAGACACCGCTGAATTGCAAGTTTACCATGACCACTGGCTCCGCATGGAGACCCGGCGTGAGCGGCCAGACGGAACGCCCGAAGTCGACATGAACGATTGCCTGAAATCCAGCCTCCGCATGCGTCCCGACCGCATCATCGTCGGTGAAGTTCGTGGTCCGGAGTGCGCCACGCTGTTGACGGCCATGAACACCGGCCACGACGGGTCCTTCGGTTCTCTCCACGCCAACACGGCTCAGGAAACGGTCACGAGGATGATCAACCCGCCAATGAGCGTTCCACCCATCATGCTCAGCGGTCTCGACCTCATCATCATCCAGGCACGGCTTCACGTGAACGGTAAGACCGCTCGTAAAATCACCGAAGTGGCCGAGGTTGCCGGTATGGAGGGCGATAAGCCCCGGCTCAACGCCATTTGGAAGTACAACGCTGCCACCGACCAAATCGAAGAAACGGGCATTCCCTCCAAACTCCGAGAAACCATCTGCAACGCTGCGGGCGTCACGCCCGACGTGTTCGAGCGGCACGTCGCCCAGCGTCAAGCCATCATCGAAGACCTGTGCCAGCGAGGCATCTCTGACATTCAAACCGTGACCTCGGTCATTCAGAACTTCTACGCCCAACAGCATTGAGTCTCCCGAAGTCCAAGCGTATCATTGGATCTTGGTGGGGGGACGGGAGTACCCCTTTACCCGTTCAATCGGTTCAACAACTCGTCCACTCGGTCGATTTTTCCACGGACTCGAGCGATGTTGTCGGATGCATCGGCCACCGATTCAGCGACGGCCTCTTCCACCGCTTCGACGGGGCTTGCCGCTGGCTTGAAACTCGCTGCCAGGGCTTTGAGTTCGGTGACGATGGCGTCCACTTCGGTTTCGGTGACCAACACGCCAGGGGCGATCCTCGGAATTTCACTTGGCGAAAGGTAGCCCAGTTCAGCCCCCAAGATGCCCGCGCAGGCCAGGATTCTCGGACGCAGGTTGCTGGTGTTGACATCGTAACCCTTGGATTCAAGGAAGCGAATGACCAGTGCTTGTTGGGCTTCGTCAAAGCCTTCCTCACCGGATTCCAACACGGTCTGGACAAGTTCTTCGAACGAGGCGATGTTCCGCTCCAACCGCTCCACCGTCATCCGTTCAGCCTCGGGCATGTGGACGGCGCCGCGGTGAAGGATGCGCATCAT
Organism: Methanobacteriota archaeon; assembly: GCA_002725275.1. The sequence goes on along the minus strand of PBOE01000021.1, from coordinate 20,735 downwards.
GCGTTGCCGTCGTTGCACCACCGGGTCGTGCAGCGCTTGCGATTCGGCGATTTCGATGTAGAGATCAAACAGGGCATGCACGCGACCCGAAACACTCGGAACGCGAAGGTCGAGGTCCAGTTCACGGGCTTCTTGTTCAAACGCCATTCGCGCTTTGACCACGTCATTTGGGTGAAGGGACAGGATGTTTTCGAGCCGGTCTCGAAGCATGCTCCGCACTTCCTCAAACCGGCGGAGTGCTTCGCGCTCACTCCAAGATTGGGGCATGGCGGTGGCAGCAGTTGACTCGTGCTGGATTTGATAGTCGAGTTCCATGATCATCGTCGCCACCGCCTGGTGAACAGCAGGCAGGTCGGTGGCGAAACCCTGGCCTCGTAGGGAGTGAATGAACGCCTCCATGTCGGCTTGGTTGGTGGTTGAACTGACCATCAGGAAGTCCCGTGCGAATGCATTGACTTCAGCGGTTCGTTCGCGCAGTTCCATCAGTGCCGTTTCGGTTTCCAAACTGTGAGTTGGCGTGGCCTCCGTGTGCTGAATCATCGGTGGAACCGTGCGTGATGCTTCCGGTTCTTTTGAGCGCAATCCCTCGTCAAGTACGGCATCGACTCGTGAATCCGATGCATCATGGCCAATGGTGGCCAAGTCCTCACGGAGCGCCGTTTCTTCTTCAAACGACCATCCCTCTTCGTGCTCGCTGACGAACGTCGCAACGGTGTCCTCCACGCTGGCCGAGGTGGACGGTGCAACGGGCGGGGAGGCCACGGGAAGACGAACGGGCCCTCGGGGTCTTCGCAAGCTCTTCTTGACCTTGCCCCAAGCGTTTTCCTGCGAGGCCAGAACACCAGCGACCCGGGCGAGGAGGGCCTGCTTGTTGCCCGAGAGAGGGAGTTCCAAATCCTTGCACATGGCGTGAAGCTCATCCCGTGTCATGTCGTCCAACTTTTCGACGGCAAGTGATTTCGGGTCGTGGTTCAGGTGCAGAAACAATCGTTGTCTCCGGGCTTTGATGGACCCGGACTTCTTGATACCGAACACGCCCAAGATTTCGCCGAGGTCGCTGTTGGCCACGGTGCGTAAACCGGCCGGTGAGAAATCCCAATCGGGGAAGACGAGGTGTCGAATCAATCGCGCACGGAGGGCTTCCACCGGTCCCGCTTTAGAAAGTCCGTGCTGTTGAGCCATGGCTTTGAGACCGTCGAACCGGGCTTGGTAAAGCTCGCCCAGAAGGGTTGACGTGTCCATGGATGCCTCACCTCTACGGCTTTTGCCGCATTGAAAGCATATATGTCTTCGCCGTCAGACCACGGACAGGAAGGCTGTTCTCACGGCTTCACGGGTGAACCGAACGGGGCGGTCACTCGTCCATGTTCATGAGTCTCGGCTTCGGTTCCATGAAGCTGTCAGGCATGCCGCGGATGTTTCGTTTGGTCGCTTCGTGGTCGGTGGTCATGACGGTGAACAACTCCATGAATTCCTTGAGCAGGTTCACCATGCCCATGTGACTGTTTTCAGGTTGCACAATTCGTTCGCAGGCTGCCGTGACCGTTCCGTCGGGTGTCAGGGTCTCGATCAGCATCTCAACACGGGGCCCGCTGCGGTACACGCCTCGTTTTTTGTTGGGGTCGACAAGGGACGTCAGCAAGGTCTCGTCGCCGTCTTCGGTTGCTTTTTTGAGGAACGTGCTGATTTTCCGCTGTTCAACGTAAGCGCCCACAATGGGTCGAAGTTCCGGCGCCAGACTTTCCAAAAGAGTGCCCTCAAGGCGATAAGCCAGTTCCGCACTTGGGTCAAGCATTTCTTTGATGCTCGCTTTGGGAAAACCTTGACGGCCGACCATCAACGTAAACCCGTGAAGAGGCGGCGGAATGAACCGTTCCCGATTCTGTTCGGTTTGGTCTCGTTGCAGGCCCAACGTGTGCCGCCGTCCTTTCATTCGGTGTCCAGCATGAATGGCTCTGGGCACGATGAATCCGTCGATGTCCCCCGCCATCCGGCGGCCTTCCACCCACGGCCAAACCTCTTCTTCATCGAGGTCGGCCATTTCATGTCCAGCGCCCAATCGTGCAACCATCACGTCCATGCTCTCCAACACCAGATCGGGGCGCATTCGCTTCATTTGTCGTCGGAGCAGTTCGTGATCGCACAAGACGTGCGCACCTTGCACGAGGTACTCGGGTTTGTCGTCCGCCACCAGCACCCACGTTGGTTCCTTTCTCGGTAGGAGTCCAGCGATGGAGAGGCCCTCCACGTCGTACCGTTGCCAGTCAAAGGCGCTCATGGCCACCAAATCGCCCGTACCGTCCCTGAGGGTTTGCAGTGCCGTTTCCATGTGAGGGAGTTGCTTGAGCAGCAAATCACGATGCTTCCCGTGCGTGCTCACCGTCTGCTCGATTTGAAGGCGGACGCCGTCGTTGCGAGATGGCGTGGTGAGAATGACGAGACGCTCACTCGTTTCCATCGTTTCACCTCGGTGAGGGTCGCCCCTCACATAGCAAGGGCGTTGACGACCGGTTAAGAAGCCCACCGTTGTGGGATGGATGTGCGCAGCGATGTTGAGACGCTGAGTTCCGCGTTGGAATCCATGCGAGAGGAGGTGAATCAGGCTCTTCTTGACCTGATTCAATCCGAAATCGAAGCGGGGGCAGGTGAGGTTGCCGTTGAGGCAGGTCGCGTGCTCAACGCCGGTGGAAAGCGCCTTCGCCCCCTTCTCTTCCTGCTGGCCTATCAGGTGGCTGGAGGCACGCGTCTGGACGACGTCATGCCGTTGGCGCTTGCGTTTGAACTGATTCACACCGCTACGCTCGTCCACGATGACATTAACGACGAGGCTCAGCAACGACGCGGCATACCCACCATCCACGCACAAGCCGGGCAGGCCAAGGCGGTGATCGCCGGTGACTGGCTTTTTGTCCACGGATTTGCCCTCGGTGGTCGCTACTCCGAACAAATCGTTTCGGTCATCGCTCGTTGTTGCGCCAACATCGCCGTTTCGGAATACCACCAGTTGGACCACGTTCTCAACCTCGCCACCTCTCCCGAGGACTACCTTTCCATCGTCCGTGGAAAAACGGCCGGACCGTTTGCCTCCGGTTGTTATGCAGCGGGATTGGTCGCCGGTTTGGAGGGTGATGAAGCCGAAGCCCTCGAACGCTTCGGCATGGAACTCGGAATTGCCTTCCAACTCGTGGATGACCTGCTTGACCTGCGCGGCGACGAACGGATGGGGAAACCGCGGGGAGCCGACGTCCACGAGGGGAAAATGACGCTTCCACTCATCCACGCACTGACCCTATCCCACGGTTCCCACCGGGCGCGACTTTCGGAACTCATCGAGTCCTTCAGCGACGAAGACTTTGACGAGTTGATGGGGCTGCTTGAACGCTCCAGCAGCATGGAGTACGCCGAAATTTTGGTGAAAACACACCTTGAACGGGCTCAGGCAGAACTCGACCGTTTCCCTGACAGCCAAGCCAAGGAGATGATGTTGATGATCACAAACATTGTCAAGGATCGACACGCATGAGGTGATGCTATGGCCGTGAAGGACGTTGAGCATCGCCAGGTCATCGTGGTCGGTGCCGGCCCTGCAGGAAGCGCTGCCGCCCAACGCCTGGCTGAAGAAGGCATCGATGTTCTCGTCCTTGAACGTCGAGCCATCGTTGGGAACCCAGCTCAATGCGGCGAATGCATCCCCAACTGGGGGGAGGTCATCGGGACGTTCCATCACCTTGAGGACCACGACTGGCTCAAGACGTACTTTGACTTCCCCGAACGGTTAAGGCTCCATCGTCTCGATAACATGCGGGTCTTTCTCCCCTCGGGAAAATCCTACGACTTTGAACTGGACGCCTTCGCTGGGCATCGTTTGCAATTTGATGGCTACCTCGCCGACAAGGCCGTTCGGGCGGGCGCAGAAATTCGCATGTCCACCTCGCTCAAACGCCTGCAAACCCAACGCAAAGCCAATCGTGAGTTGTTGGTTACCAGCGACGGTCGCTACACCTGTGACTACCTGATCGACGCCTCCGGTAGCCTCGCCCACGTTGGGCGGTTGCGCCATGGCCAGGACCCCGCTTTCCGTCCCGAGGACCAGGTGCCGACCATCTATGCGCAAGTGAAGGGCGATGTTCCTGAGACGTTCGACGTCTTCCTGGGTTCCGTTGCGCCGTCGGGTTACGCGTGGATCATCCCCAAAGGACCCAATTTTGCGAACGTTGGCCTCGGTGTACGGGCCGGCAAACTCGAAGGCGATTTGAAAGGCCACCTCGAACGCTTTTGCGCCGACTTGAATCTGGAGATCGTCTCCTTTGGTGGCGGTTGGATCCCCATGGGCGGGCCGGTCAAGCAAATGGTGGACGGGACGACCTTGGCGGTGGGTGATGCAGCCGGATTGGTCATGCCGAGCAACGGCGGTGGCATCAGTCAAGCCATCATCTCAGGCTGCTTTGCCGCCGAATCCATTCTCGACCATCTTCATCATCAAACCCCGCTGACAACGTACGAAGCAAAAGTTCGTGCTTCCATGGGTCCAGCGCTCAAGAATTCCCTGCGAAGCAAAAACATGGGCTACGCCTTCATGCGAGGCGACGTGCTGACCGAACTTATTTTGCGAATTCTGGGGCCCATCGGCGGCATCAAACGAGCCATGGAGTGCGAACGTCCGCTTTGGCTGATTTAGCGCTCGGGGAAACCGCGCCCTCCATCCAACATCTCATCGGTGTGTTCAAGTGGTTTGACGGCGGGGTTGAATCCATGCGAGGGACCGCCCGCCGTCATGAAGAAGCGGTCAGCCCGGTCATCGCCACCGTGTTGCTCCTCGCCATCACGGTGATGCTCTCCAGCATGGTGTTNGTGTTGATGCAAGGTGCGTTGACGACGGTTGAGAAATCAGCACCTCAAGCCACCGTCAGCGTTCGTGGCCTTGACAACGGCTTCCACGTGGTCCGCATCACCAGCCTCGACCAATCCATCGACCCAGGGCGCCTCCAGTTTGACCTGCTCCCNGCCGACACCACGCAAGACTTCCCCATTCGTGGCCAAGTTTCGGATGCTGACGTCTACGGTGTCATNGGCACCAACATTTCCTTCCATGACCGNGATGCGGGCTATTCGGTCACCCAAGGCGATTACTTCGTCATCGATTCACAAACCATCGGTGCAGACGATGGAACNTGGCGTTTCCGTCTGGTCGATGAAACCTCGAGTGCGCTGATCGTGGACGTCGCCTTGCCGGCGATGTCGTGACCTANCCGCCGATGAAGGACATCTCGACCTTGGTTGGCTTGACGTCCATGGTTGCTCGTTCCGCCGAGTACCGATCGGTGCGCGTCTCCCAGATGCTTCTCACGGCGCGTTGCACGTCGGCGACGTCGCCGTTCATGCGAAGGATTCCNNTGAGGTCGTGGCCTTTGGANGAGAACAAGCACGTGTAGAGCGAGCCGTTGGCGGAANGGCGTGCNCGTGAACAATCACCACAGAACGGGTTGGACACCGATTCGATGAAGCCAAACTCTGCCCCGTCANGGNTCCGGTAGGTTCGGGCGACTTGGCCGCGATGCTTGGGCGCCACCGGAGACAGCGAGCCGAAGCGTCCCTTGAGGCGATGGCGAATGTCCTGACCCGTGATCACATCGTCAAGCTGCCAAGCGTTGGTGTTGCCCACGTCCATGTATTCGATGAAGCGGAGCGTGATACCACGCTTCGTGCAAGCCTCCGCTATGGCCACGAGTTGGTCTTCATTGACCCCCTTTTGCACGACCGTGTTGACTTTCACGCCAAGGCCCACCGATCGAGCGTTGTCGATGCCTTCCATCACGTCCGATGGCGTGTGGCTGACGGTGTCTGCCATCCGCTGGAACACCTCCAGGTCCATGGCGTCAAGACTGACCGTGACGCGATCGAGGCCGGCTTGTTTGAGGTCGGCGGCATGACGTGCGAGAAGGGCACCGTTGGTGGTGAGAGCCAAGTCGAGGTCAGGGCCAGCCTTCCGAAGCATCTTGATCAGAGCGGTGAGGTCCTTGCGGAGCAGGGGTTCGCCCCCGGTGAGTCGAACCTTGCGCAAGCCTACAGGGAGCATGCTTTGGACGACCGTCGTGATCTCCTCGTATGTCAGAAGTTCACGGCGTTCAAGGAAAGGGTGCTCAGCACCAAAGTGCTCTCTTGGCATGCAGTACGTGCATCGAAAATTGCACCGATCCGTAACCGAAATGCGAAGGTCGTGAAGCGGCCGTTCATACCGGTCCACGAGGCGCATGATTTGGTCAGCCTCCCCGGGTTCTTGAACCTGTATTACAAGGGTTCATGGCGGGGAGTGGGTACCCCTTTGCATGGCCAGAGCGTGGACAAAGCGCTGGTCTCCCGACCGAAACGGCGGGAAAGGCAGCCTTGTTTCCGCCCTCAAAATCCGGCCGATTGATTCTATAGAACGAATCCAATGGACGCTCCCGCCTTCCAAAAGCCACGCCATTCGGTGGTTGGCTCTGGCGGCTCAATCCAGTCAACACGTCCAACTAGACAACATGGAGCATGCCGGCCAAGACACCGTTTCCATGCGCCGCTGCTTGAACCAACTCGGCGTTCGTATCGTCGACCTTGACGCTGATGGGCGCCCGCTTTCGGTCGAATCAAACCTGGACGATCAACCGGCTCAAGGGTCCGTTTCGTGGCGAATTGAAGGCGTGGGTCCGCACGGTCTGCGGCCACCCGTGAGCGTGCTCCATGCTGGCAATTCGGGAACGGCTCTTCGCATCTTGATGGCACTTTGCGCTCGATTTGAGGTACCGGTGATGGTGGACGGCGACGCCTCGCTCCGTTCTCGCAACCACGACATGATGGTCGCTGCACTGGAAGCATTCGGCGTCAAGGCTTCCCGAGGGGTCGGCATCGAGGGCTTGCCGCTGTTGTTGCAAGGTCCTTGGAAAGCGATTGAAACGCTGACCTTGGACGTCTCGACCTCAAGCCAACCCACCACGGCGTTTTGTTTGGCGTCGCCTGCGCTTCCCGGCGACGTAAAGTTGGTTTCCTCAGGGGAGGGTGTTTCCCTGCGGCACAGCGAATTGACCAAATCCCTTTGCGTCTTGTCCGGTGCGGACGCCGCCGTTCACGAAGGCGCGTTGAAGCCGTGGACACCCACCCCCCCCGCAACCATCGTCATCCCTCCGGACGCCTCCATGCTGGCCTTTGCCTGCCTCTCGGCCAAGGTGTGCAGTGCGGACGTGGAGGTTGAGGCCCTCCCAACGCTCGACGACACCATTGGACACGAGGTGTTAACCGAACACCTGGAATCGTTTGGACTGGTGATGAGTGACGGTGTCCTTTCCTCGAAATCCGACGGAGCGGAGGTCGCTCTGGACCTTCGACATGCCAACGACCTCATCACGCCGGTGGCCGCTCTGCTGGCACTGGCGAGCGGTGGCAGTGTTTCAGGCGCCGAACACGCCGCGTACAAAGAAACGGACCGGACCATCGGGACCGTTGCCCTGTTGGAACAATTCGGGTTGAAGGCAACGTATCAAGACGGTGTGCTGAACGTTCCGGGTGGTCAAACCCCCCAAACACCCAGTGGCATGGTCGAAACCTACGGCGACCACCGAATGCAGATGACAGCACTGGTCTTGGCCATGGGGTGCAAGGAATCGGTTCTCATCAAGGGCGCAACCCTGCATGAAGTCGCAGACCCCGGAGCCATTCAGCGTTGGAGGGCGGTCGGTGTCACGGTAGAAACAGTTCTTCACGAACCATGGAAGTAGCACGGTCGTCGGGAGATTTTTCTTAACCCAGTGGTTCTTCAAAAGAATGGAGATGTCGAACCTTGAACGAGCGTGATGGGGACCCAACAGGTGCGCTTGCCCCTCAATCACCGCCCTTGATCAAGGCTCAAACAAAGCTCACGGTTTTGTTCGTACTGATGGCAATCTCGGGTGGGATTCTTGCTCAACTGTCCTATCAACAATTTCTGCCGGAAAAGACATGCGATGATCCAACCACCACCATGGAACGGATTGGAATTTCGCTCTTTGTCATCTCAACTTTCTTCGTTGGCTTCAACTTCATCGTCTTCTTGCTTCGGCTTGTGTTCGACCGTCGACATGCATTTTCTGCATTTTTGGCACTGTTGATTCATGTCGCAGCCGTGATCCTGACCTTGGTTGTGTTCGCAGAAGCTTTCCTTTACGACGCTGGATGCGGCGTTGGTCTCACCTAAACGTCATTCCCTTAACCGTGGCGACCAAAGTGGTGGTCCAGGCTGTCGATGGAGATTCGTAGCGCCGTTGGGCGCCCGTGAACGCAGGCCCACGGGTTTGGGATACGTCGCATGTCATCCAGAAGCCTTCGCATTTCAGGAAGGGTGAGCGGGTCGTTGGCCTTCACGGCCCCCCGGCAGGCATTCATGAACGCAATGTGGTCCTTCTTGCCTTCGAGGGTTTCGAGCGGTCCACCGTCTTGGGCCAAGTCTTGGAGCAGGTCCAAGAAAAACGGGCGGACTTCCTCACCGTCGAGCAATTGGGGAGAGGCGGTCAAACGCCACGTTCCGTTGCTGTTGTTGAGATGGAAGCCAAGTTCGTTCAAACGACCGTGGTGGGCGTCAACCAGAGCAGACTGACGAGCATCAAGGTTGAGTTCAAGCGGTTGGAGTCGCGTTTGTGGCTCCCATGCTTGGCCGCGATGGCGAAGACGTTCGTACCGGACGCGCTCGTGAAGAGCATGCTGGTCAATCAGCAGCAATTCATCCTCAGCCTGCACCAAAATGTAGGAGTCCGCAAATTGTGCCAGCGGTTCCATGTGGGGCAGGTCGTTGAATTCGCCTTCCAGGGGTCCTTCTTCGCCTGGACGAACCGTCGTTCCACATCCGGCATAACGGTGCAAGTCGCGTTCAGCCGATGACAGAGCCGCCGCCATCGGTTGTTGTTCTTGACCGGGAAGCAGGGTCTGTCCGAGTGGTGAGGCCGAGACGGGCCGATCTTTGACGGCGGGAGCGGGTTCGTCCGCCGTCTGACCCACCAAGTTGAGTTGTTTGCCCGCTGCGACGGCCCATGCAGGCGGTTCAACTTTCGGTTGAGGGGCGGGTTCGGTCACCGTTGGCTCCATGCCTGCCGCTGAGGCGAGGGCGCTTGCGGCCCCGTTATCGGTTGGCGGGTTGAGGTAAGTTTCGACCGACTTGACCTGCTGCTGCGTTGCAAGGCCCTGCAGGCCGGGAATGCTTCCGGTGGCATCGGGTTCCGTGGGGACGGTCTCAAGGGTGTAGGTGATGGCCCGCTCAAGCCGCTCCAAAACCCGCCAGGAATGTCGGAGTCGCACCTCACGTTTGGTGGGATGGACGTTGACGTCCACCTCATCGGGTGGGCAATCGAGGTTGACAACGGCGAGCGGGTGCCGCCCTTGCATAAGGCGGGTTTTGTAGCCTCGGCGAATCGCCTGGAGGAAGGGGCCGGCGCCCACCGGTCGGTTGTTGATGAGGACGTGGATGTCGTCGCCCTTTCCTCGGGTGATGTCGGGCGTGCTGATCCAACCGCTCCAACGCTCGGCTCCGGGGGCGTCATCGTCGACGGGCGGTTGTTGAAGCGGGACCAATTCCGTGGCTTGTGCCCCCATGATGTCGTAGAGCCGGTCGAGCATGTTGTCGGTCGCCGGCACGTTCAGCAGCGTCCGCTGTTCCGTTCTGAGATGGAACGCGCAGCCAGGATGGGCCAGGGCGTGGTCGACCACCACGTCGACGATACGGGCGGTTTCCGTTTCGGGTCGCCGTTGAAAGGCCAAGCGTGCCGGCGTGTTCCGGAAGAGATGTTCCACGGTGATGAGGGTCCCGTCTCCCATCCCCATCGGCTGAATGGCCGATTTGACCCCGTCTTCCATCACGATGCAGGCCCCCGCCTCGCCGGCGGGTTTGCTCGAGATTTGCAGACGCGAAACCATGCCGATGCTCGCCAGGGCTTCGCCTCGGAAACCAAGGGATAGGATGGAGGCAAGGTCATCTTTTGTCCGGAGTTTTGACGTGGCGTGTCGGTCCAGCGCCAACGTGAGGTCGTCGCGGTCGATGCCGCTTCCGTTGTCTTCAACGCTCAGCCGGTCAAAGCCGCCGCCCTCCACGGTGATGGTGATTGAGGTGGCTCCAGCGTCAAGGCTGTTTTCAACGAGTTCCTTGACCACTTGGGCGGGACGCTCAACCACTTCACCAGCGGCGATGAAACCGATGGTGGCCTCATCGAGTTGCCGAATTTTCTGCGGCTTCATGCCCCGTCCTCCAGGTCGTTTTTGAGCGCGTAAAGCACGTCCAAGGCTTGCCTCGGGCTCAACTCGTCCACGTGGGTGGTTCGCAAGCGAGCCAACGCCTTGGCTTCCTCAGGCGGCGTGGCAGGTGCCGCTGGGGCTGTTGTTTTCATGGCCGCTGCGGCGAAATATCCCATCAAACTCGCTTGACCTGCATCCCTCGATTGCGGTGCGCCCTGTTCACCTGCACGAGCGCCACCCGCTTGTTGTTCCAAAAACGCGAGGAGGTCCGTGGCCCGTTCCACGACGTTTCGTGGAAGGCCTGCAAGGGCAGCCACCTGTACGCCGTAGGAATCATCGCAGGGCCCATCAGCAACGGTGTGAAGAAACCGCAGTTGTCCATCGCTGTGCGCCACTTGGACGTGAACGTTACNCAGCCCTTCGATTTCATCCTCAAGACCGATCAGTTGATGATAGTGCGTGGCGAAGAGCGTCCGGGCACCGATGCGTGAACAGATGTCCTCCGTGACGGACCACGCGATTGAGAGACCGTCGAAGGTCGACGTGCCTCGACCGATTTCATCNAGCAAGATGAGTGAACGGTCCGTTGCTCGCTTCAGGATGTGAGCCACTTCAATCATNTCCATCATGAAGGTCGATCGCCCTCGCTTGAGGTCGTCACTGGCTCCCACACGCGTAAAGATTCGGTCGACCAAACCAAGTTTGGCGACCTTGGCCGGGACGAAACATCCGGCTTGGGCAAGCACCGAAACCAAGGCGACGGTCCGAAGNTAAGTCGACTTACCGCCCATGTTGGGGCCGGTGATGAGAAGGAAACTCCGCTTGGCGTTCATGACCACGTCGTTGGGGACAAAACCCGCTTGTGTTTCGAGGACGGGGTGGCGAGCTCCCTCAAGTTTGATGAGGTGCTGGTCGTTCATCTCGGGCTTGGTCCATCCTCGTTCCCGGCTGACGGTTGCAAAACACTGCAGGACATCGATGGACGCCACTCGCCGTGCGATGTCGGCGAGGGTTGAGGCGTGAGCCACACAGTAACTGCGGAGTTCGAGGAACTTCCTGTATTCAAGGGCCTTGAGCTTGGAATCGGCGGTCAGCAGGAGGTCGTCTCGTTCGACCAGCTCTTCGGTGGTGTAGCGAGAGCCGTTGGTCAGTTGTTGCTTGCGTCTCCAACCTTCAGGGACTTTGTCGAGGTGNGTTTGNGTCACCTCGATGTACCAACCCACCTGTCGATTGTTTTTCACCTTCAGCGACGGGATGCCAAGTTCTTCCCTCAACCGTTTCTCCAACGAGGTGAACCATGCCTTTCCTTCGCNGGTCACCGTTCTGAGTTCGTCCACCTCAGGGTCCACGCCGCTGCGAAGCAAGCCACCGTCACGCAACCCCAGCGGGGCCTCTTCGTTCAGGGTGTGCCGAACGGTGGTCATCATGTCGTTGAGTTGGTCCAACCCTTCGCTCAAATGCATCAGCAGCGGGTCTTGGCTGTCCCTGCACCACNGGGCAACGGCCGGCATCCGTTCCAGCGCATGAGCCGTCGCCACCAAATCCCGTGCGTTGCTTCGCTGGTAGGCCAGTTGCGTTGCGAGACGTTCCATGTCCCGTATGCCGTTGAGGGAGGTTCGCATGCCGTCCAACCTACGAGCTGAGCGGGCCAAGGTTCCAACCGCCTGGTGGCGTGTTTGAATGGCGTTTTGATCGCAAAGCGGGTGCAACAACCACGTCTTGAGCAATCTTCGCCCCATGGCCGTTCGGCACTTGTTGAGGCTGGACAGCAGGCTCCCGTCGTACTCCCCGGCGAGGGTGGACGTCAACTCGAGGTTGCGCAGCGTGGTCTGGTCGAGCAGCAGGTGGCCTTGTTCTTCAACCAATTCAACGTCCTGGAGCGGCACATCGGGTTGAAGATGAACCGTAGCGAGGTAATCGGCTGCAAGCCCCGTGGCCGAGATGGCAAGCGGGGCGTGATCGAGGTCCAGATGCCCCAAATCGGCCACGTTNAACATGGCACGGAGACGCTCGTCTCGTTTGGCAGGACTCAACTTGTGCTGGCTGACCATCGTGCTTTCCATCAACGGGAAAAGCCGGCCGAGGCCTTCGTCGCTGGCGTCTTTGGGGCTCACAACGAGTTCGCTGGGTTGCCATCGCAGCAGTTCGTCCTGAAGTCGTAGCATTCGGTCAGAGCCGGCATGGGTTGAGGCCCATGCCTTTCCGGTTGAGGCGTCGATCACGGCCAATCCAAGCGCATCGGTGCCAAGGACAACAGCGGCCAAAAGGGACTGTTCGTCCCCGTTGAGCAGCCCTTCCTCGTACAGGCTACCCGGCGTGTAAACACGAGTGGCCACGCGTTCGAGGAGTTTTGCTCCCGGGCGGAGTTCTTCCTCCTGCTCGGCCACGGTCACTTTGTACCCCGCACGGAGCATGGTCCGGAGGTGGTCCTCAAGCCCGTGCCAGGGAAAGCCCGCCATGGGGATGGGCTCTTCCGCATTTTTATCTCGAGAGGTTAACGACAGCCCCAAGACTTCCGCAGCCAGCGCTGCGTCGTCGTGGAAGAGTTCGTAAAAATCACCCATTCTGAAGAACAAGACGGTGTCTGGATGCTGTTCTTTGAGGTCAAAGAACTGGTCCATCATCCCGCGTTTCGTCATCGTGGAGGCCTCCGTGGCTTTCGCTGGAATGATTCAACCACGACGAGGGCACATGAAGGTTCTCAACCAAGCGCTTGGAAGGTCTGTTTTTCGTGATGCCAACAGGCCCTAGTTGGCAAGGCGGAGTTGGCGGGCAACATGGGCGATCATCATCGTCAGCATGATGCCACCAACCACCAGGAACAAGAGGTTGAGGAACCCTCGGCCACTCTCTATAGAGCCATCGGCTGTGGTGTCGATGGACCACTGGATTGGAGCGCCGTTGGCGTCGGTTCCGTGCACGTGGACAAACTCACCTTGCTGACCGACATCGGACACGTCCACGGGGACGTGCCTGCTCAACTGATGAATTTCGAAACCATCATCGTCGTAAGTTGCGATGGTGGTGGAGCCCAGCGCGCCGATGAACCAAACGGTACCCGATGCGTCGCTGACCACGGTTGCAGCGGGTGCATCAATGGACTCCACGTGTTCGTTCGGTGAAACGAGCAGGCTCTCCACCGTTCCACCAACGACCAGCACGTCGTCGGCCCANGCCGTGCTGTGGAACATGCCAGCGCCGTAGTACTCCACGTTCCGCAACACCGGTGTGGCTTCGTCGCCGTTCCATGTNATCCATCCCAGTGCCGTTCGTGCATCGGGCGTCGCAGGGCTGGACCCGTCCGCACCCGAAGAACTTGGTTGGGTCCCAACGGCCACCCAAAGACCGTCGGCAAACGGTTCCACACCCACCCAGTTCACGCCAGCCGACGTTGACATGGCGGGTGTCGGGACGCCGCTGGCGAGGCCCCGGAAGGAGGTGTTGGTTCCTTCAGCGGTGAGGAGCAAGCGTTGGGTTTGGTCGCCGACGGTTCGGTCCGCTGCATCGAGGACGGTGAACGTCTCGCCGATCGCTGAATAATCGTATTTGATCAGCATTCCACCGCTGATGCCCATCACCTCATTGGCTGCAACAGAATACAACAGCTCTCCGTTTGGCATGGTTCGCATGAAGTTGACCTGACTCCCCAAATCGTTGCTTTCCGGGCTGTAGATGCCCGTGATCGAGCCGTCCTCGTGTTCGGTGAACATGTCGTAGCCAACGTCTGGCGCATAGACCAAGGCCGTGTAGGCGCCATCTGCTTCGCCGTATTCGATGTGCGTGACCAATCCGCCGCGGTGCAGAGCGTCCACGTTCACGATTCGGTCACCGACGAAGTGCTCCGTGGCATCGATGGCAAAAGCGCCCACGGCGACGAACACCGCAAACAACGATAGCGTGAGCCACTGGTGCTCGGATTCCTCCTCGAGGAGCCTTCGCCAACCATCAGCCATGANGTGTCGTGGAGCGGGCGCATGATGAAGACTTTGCTCGAGCACGGCCACGCACCTCGTCCGTTTGCATGGCCGACGTGTGCGGAGATATCATAAAGGGAGCATCGGTCGCAGGAGCGCTTGGAGGCAGACCTATGGCACGTAAACCCGCTGTGATGTACCGCCGCTTGAAAGGCCCAGCCTACACCCGTCGAAAGTACATCGGTGGTGTGCCCAACAACCGTATCCACCAGTACCACGTCGGAAACCGACGTGCTGCGGAGACGGGGCAGTTCCAAGTCGTCCTCGAACTTCGTGCGGACAACGATGTTCAGATTCGCCACACTGCCCTCGAAGCAGCTCGTGTTGTTTCCAACTCCACCATCCGGAAGGAAGCCGGTGCACAGGGGTACGCCCTCCGCGTCCACACCTTCCCCCACCACGTGCTGCGCGAGAACAAGCAAGCCACCGGTGCCGGCGCTGACCGTGTTTCGCAGGGCATGCGCTGTGCCTTCGGAAAGAACGTTGGAACCGCCGCCCGCGTCAAGCGCGGTCAGCGGGTCATTTCGATTCAAGTCAACGCACCCCACTACCTCACGGCCCGAGATGCACTTCGCAAGGCCAGCATGAAGTTCCCTACCCCGTGCACGATCCGCCTCATCCGCGGACACGAGCACCTCAAGGGTCTCATTTGAGACAAGGACAACGCATCCGTTTCACCGGGCTTGGCTCGGTGAACGGCAGGTGAAACAAAATAGAACAGACGAGAGGCTCGGTTGGGTGATGGTATGCGTGTTGCCGTGCTGAAGGAGGACAACTGTCAGCCAAAGAAGTGCAACGATGAATGCCAGGTGTTCTGCCCACCCGTCCGCAACGGGCAAGAATGCATCATCATGGACGAGAACACCGGCAAGCCTCACATCTCGGAAAGCCTCTGCATCGGCTGCGGTATTTGCATCAACAAGTGCCCCCACGACGCCCTGATCATCGAGAACCTCCCGAGTGAGCTGGAAACGGACATGATTCATCGCTATTCCATGAACGGTTTCCGTCTGTTCAGGCTTCCAACGCCCTCCAAAGAAAGCGTGGTGGGCATCCTTGGTCCGAACGGCATGGGGAAATCGACGGCCATCAGCGCCCTGTCCGGGAGGATGATTCCGAACCTCGGTGATTGGTTGAACCAACAAGCGCAGTGGGATGAGGTCATCGACTCGCTGCCCAAGGGCGAGTTGCGGGACTTTTTCATCGCCGTTCAGGACGGCAAAATACGGGTGGCTGTCAAACCGCAAAACGTGGACCGCCTCCCCAAACGCATCACCGGCACGGTGGCGGATTTGCTGTCGAAAGTCGATGAGCGAGGGCTGCTCGACGAGACCACGCGCTCCCTCGGTATCGACCACCTCATGGACCGAACCGTACAGCAACTCTCGGGCGGTGAACTGCAACGCATGGCCATTGCCGCCACCATCCTTCGGGACGTTGACGTCTATTTCTTTGACGAGCCCTCCTCCTACCTCGACATCCACGAACGCATGCGCATCGTCCGCATCATTCAGGCGCTGGCGGAAACCAAGCGGGTGATCGTCATCGAACACGATTTGGCCGTGTTGGACGTGTTGGCCGATTTGATTCACATCGTTTACGGCAAGAAGGGGGCCTTCGGAATTTTTACACCAGCACGTTCCACACGACAGGCCATCAATTCCTACCTCGACGGGTTCCTCCCTGAGGAAAACGTCCGCATTCGAGACAAACCGATCAAATTCCTTCGCCATCGCGACCGGTCCGGAGAAATTGGGACGCCGGTGGTGTCCTGGGGTGGCCTTGAGAAGCGCCTGGGTGAGTTTAAACTCACTTCCGGTGAAGGGGCCGTTCATCGCTCCGAAGTGGTGGGCGTGGTCGGCTCCAACGGGACAGGCAAATCCACGATGATCAAAATCCTTGCAGGCGAGCATGAGTACGACGCAGGGTGGGTGACGGCAGAGGCGACCATTTCGTACAAGCCCCAGCACATCGACGTCGACATCGACGGCTCCGTCCAACTTTGGTTGGACAGCGAACTCGGCCCTCGCTGGAGGAGTGGAGAGTTCAACGTGAACGTCATCAAAGCCCTCGGCATTGACCAACTCCTTCCCAAGCGCGTCAAGAAACTCTCCGGTGGTGAGCGGCAAGCCGTCTCCATCGCTCTTTGCCTGGGCAGGGAGGCTGACCTGTACCTGCTGGACGAACCCTCAGCCCACCTTGACGCCAACGCAAGGATGGAGGCGGCGAAGGCAATTCGAAGAACCATGGAGGCAAACGAAAAATCAGCGTTCGTCATCGACCACGACGTCTACTTCATTGACATCGTTTCAGACTCACTCCTCGTCTTTGAAGGTCAAGGCGGTGTGGAGGGTCGTGCAACGGGCCCGTACAAGTTGCGAGAAGGCATGAACCGATTTCTGTCGGGTGTTGATGTCACGTTCCGCCGGGACCATGACTCGCGCCGTCCGCGCATCAACAAGAACGAGAGCAGGAAAGACCGGGAACAACGTAACAGTGGTGACTATTATTCCTACGATGCTTGATTCACGCCGCTTGCACCGTCGCTGCACGGAGGTCCGTCCATGCCCGTAGGTCTGCCTCCACGAGGCGGTCCAATGGGACGGACGCGCGGCCGACTCTCGGCCAGCGCCCTCACCACCTACCTTCGCTGTCCGCGCCAGTGGCTTTTGGGGTATCAAGTCGGTTTGCAAGGCCCGACTCGCCCCTCACAAATCCTCGGTGTGGTCCTTGAGGAAGCGTTCTGCGACCTGTTGATGATGCACCCGCCCGTCGTCTCCAGCCACGAGGAATTGTTGGCCTGGGCAACGGCTCAGGTGCCCACCATGGCGACCTCAGCTTACGAAAAAAGCGAGGCGGCATGGAACGACGTCCTCTGGAAGTCCGACCCGACGGACTGGGATCGTGTAACAACCGCCTCCATCGAAGACCGCCTGATGGGCGGTCTCAGGTTGTTCATGAGCGAGGTTGAAGCGTGTTTTGCAGCATCCGGTGGGCCCTACCTCGAACAACGCAGGGCTGGCGAGGTTCCGTTCGCCGTTCCTGAACCCTGCCTCGGGGCAGCACCCGTTTACCCTCTCCCGGAAAAGGTTCGAGATGTTGGATTGCGCTCGTGGACCCCGCCAGCCTCGCCCACATGGTCTGAGGCGGAGTCTGCAATCACGTGGCACGAGGCTTGGGAGTGCGCCCGACCTTGGTTCAAAGACCCACGGGTGCATCAACCACAGCGCCTTTACCATCCGGACGGATGGGCTTCTGGCGAATTGGACATGGTCCTTCGATGGGACGGCCACGTTCGCCTTGTCGACATCAAACTGGGAACGCCGCATTCCGCGTTCTCAACCTCGCTTGAACACCAACTCCGGTTTTACGCTTGGTTGTGGCATGAAACTCATGGAGGGGACATCGTGGACGGCATGGAAGGGTGGTACCTCGAAGCCGGTGAGCGGGTGGGTTACTCACCGCCCCGCCGGGACGACATGGCGAAGTTAACAACCACTTACCAAGCGCACTACAAAGCGATGCAATCCCATGATGCCGGCGTTATGGCCTTCCCTGCTCCTGCTGAAACAGCCTGCGATGGGGAAGCCGCAGGTTGCGGTTGGTGCAGTGTCGCACGGACGGATGACGGTGCGTGGTCGGTTCCGGAGCGATTCGANTGGATTCGCTCACTACCTGAGGTTCGCATGCGGCCGCCGTACGCACCGTTGGGTGAAGTTCAGGGTCGCGTGGCGGTCACCGGCCGCCTTACCGGTGCATGGGGTCCAATGCCGAATCATTTCGCTGAACATGTTCTCGGGGCCGTGCTGGTCGTGGGTCAGCAGCACATCACGCTTGAGGAAAGTGAACCCGGCGCTTACCCCGATCTTCACGACCTCGTGGAGCAGGACGTGNTGCTTTTCGATGCGCTGCCCGGCGTCTGGAGAGATCAAGCACGGCTCTACGTCGACGCCACCACCCGAATCGAACAACGGTCAACGGTCAGCGACGATGACATGCCGGCCACCACACGCCTCGGTCTTCTTCGGACTCGCGCCAACGTCAAAGGTCACGTGCTGTCCATTCGTCAGCGCTCAGGTGTTCGAATCGACGGGAAACCGTGGAGCATGGTGTCGCTGATGTTGTGGGACGGGTCCCACGTTGCGGAAGTCGTGGCGTTCGGTGCGAGCATCAATCAGCGGTTGTTGGCGATTCGTCCGGGCGACGGATTGGCCATGACGGGTGTTGAACTTGGGTGGCGTTCAGGCATCCTACAACTGCGCATTGACAACCGAAAAACTCGGCTCGAAACCTTCGCTAACCGTTGAGCANGACCCGAGAGTGAGCCTTCAAAAGGTGTGGCCCACCTGNGGCGTCCATGCCCGTTCAAACGGCGAATCAAGCGACCGATGAAGTCGGCCCTTACCGTCGCATGTCGGCCAGCCAGGCCAACACCTACAAGGCCTGCCCGAGGCTTTGGTTTTACCAGAAGGTCTACCGGTTCAAAATGCCACAAATCCCGGTGCTGTTCGTCGGAAGGGCGGTTGAGGAAGCGGTGTGTCGCGTCCTGAAGGAGTCGCCCGGCTTCGTCGTCGCCANTTCGGCCCCCGACGTGCTCGGAGCCTCCCCCTACGCTGATGATGGAACCCCGGTCGCNTCGGAAGACGCCACTTGGCCGGCCGTGGGTCTGATGCCGTTCTTGCCCCACGAGCGTCCGTCGACCAAGGACGACCTGGCGTCATGGGCCATGGAGCGAGCGAGGCATCATCTTCCACCAGCCCTCGAGCGAATGCGCCTGCTTTGGGAGAAGGACGAGCGAAGGGCAGGGGACTGGTCGGAGGTTGACGAAGCAGCGTGCCTTGANATGGTTCTCAGCGCCTTGCGCTTCCACCTCGACGAGGTTGAACGATGCATGGCGTCAGACGGTGGACCTGGCTTGGAGGCTTGGCGCCGAGGTGAGCGACCCGCCTGGCCCGCTCCTGATGGATTTCCTCACGAGTCCTTCGAAGGCCACCCGCTCGCTGAGGCGAGTGATTTGTCGTGGACCGAAGCATGGGAAATTGCTCGACCTTGGTTTGTCGACCCCGACGCTCCTTCATTTACCATGAACGCCGTCCACCCCGACCACTGGTTTCAGGGTGAGTACGACCTTGTTTACCGTTGGACGGGCAAGCCGGTGATCGTCGACCTCAAAGCCAGCATTGGCGCCAACGACCGGTCGGGGGATTACGTGGAGCAACTCAAGATCTACGCCATGCTGTGGTACGCTACCCACGGCAGAACCGAGCAGGTGTCCGGCCTCCAAATCTGGTACCTTGGCCACCCCAGCATCAAGACCGTTGAACCACCCAGCGTGAAGGACCTCGAAGCCATTGAAGTTGAGATGGAAGCGTTGTGGACCACGCTGAAAGCGGACGTGCCGACCCTGGCGGAATGCCCACCAAATCCGAAACCAATGCGTGGTTTTTCTCCCGGAGGCGTTGCGACCGAACCGCCGAATGAATCCCGATGCCAGCGATGCGACTGGCGTTCGGTCTGCCCCGGTGGTGAGGGAACCGATGAGCGGCGTCTCCCGGATTCGGTGCAGCTACCGGGTGCAAGCCAACGTACGCCCCTGCAGGCCATCGGAGGCCTTGACCCCCGAGCAACCGTACGAGGAGAACTGTTCTCGGTGGGCTACCTCAAGGACGGCGTCCCGCTCAAGATGACCCTCAAGCAAGGAACAAACATGGCTCATATTCAGGTGATTTCAACCACACGTTCGGACGGTTCCCCGACGGTGGCCGTTCCCGCCATGAAAGGGGCGCGCGTGGTGGTGAAAGATGCCGTTTTTACCGTGAACTGGAAAGGTGAGATCGTGCTCAAAATGGACCCGTTCTCGGCCCTGGTCGCTGATGAAGACCCTGACCTCGAATCCTTCGACCTCTTCGACTATCAAGCCAAACACAACGTTGGTGGAACGGTTGTCTACACCTACGAAAAGAACGGCGTTGGCAAAAACGGAAAACCTTGGTCGAGAAAAGGGATGATGCTGATGGACCACACAGGTGCGTTCAAGGTTGAAGGTTGGGCGGACGATTGGAATCACCAGTACACGATGTTGGAAACGGGTGACGTGGTGGCCGTCGGCAACGTCGGACTGGATGCCTGGGCCAGCGAGGTCAGGGCGGATTACACCCGAAATTCACGGCTGCAGATCATCGAGCGTACCGACCGTTCAGCCGCCTGATGAAATGGTGGTCACCAACAATTCAACCGGCTGGTTCAGCGGTGTGGAATGAGGCAAAACGGTGCCTTCGTAGCTGACGATGACCATGGAGGGAAGGATGCCAGCGGCTTGGAGGGCGTCTCGGATGGAGGTTCCCTGTGCGACGTTGAGGGTGGTGTCGANGTCCGTGCCGTGGAAGCGTATCTCCATGAGACGGCGACCAAACATCATGCTTATGACCGTGGCGCATGAGCAACCGGTCGGAGCCGAGGTCGCATAGCCCGGTATTGCGGTGGATTCGAAATCCACTGTCCCTTGGACGCGGGGGTTCAAATCCCTCTCTCGGC